>REDU01000130.1 GCA_007693335.1 Ilumatobacter sp.
GTGTGCTCGTTGACGAAGTTCTCGGTCACGTGGCGGGCCACCTGGTCGGGGTCACCCGAGGCGAACGACCGCAGGTACGACCCGACCACCTCGGCCACTGCGTGATCAGACGCCCGATCGGTCACGAGCCCCACACGTCGCGAGCGGCAGCGAAGACACCCTGGTCGAAGCTGTACTCGACGCGATTGCCGTCGGGATCCTCCAACATGCAGACGTAGCCGACCGGTGGGCCCAGGTCGCGTGGCATCATCGCCAGACACCCACCGGCCCTGCCCCGCTCGGCCATCTCGTCCACCGCCTCTCGGGTCGGCAGCTCGATGCCCAAGTGGGCGAACGGCGCGAGCACCTCCTGGGGAGCGTCGGGGAACGGATCGTTCCCGGGCAGGAACTCGGCGAGCACGAGCACGAACGGATTGTCGGCGGTGTCAGGCATGCCGAGCCACACGCCGAGCCCGACGTCGTCCTGGTTGCGTTGCAGCACCTCGAGCGGGGTGAACGCCGTGTACCACTCGATCGACGCCTCGACGCTGCGCACCCGCAGCGCCACGTGCGTCCACCTCGGCTCGCCCGGTCCGACCGATCGCCCTGCTGCATCCACACGGCGAACGTAGCCGCCTTCGTCAGCCGGAGCCGGGCGGCTTCGGGTTGGCGAGCACGGCGTCGACCACCGCTATACGGAACCCGTCGGACAGCGGCGGCACGTGCGCACCATCGACGATCGTCCAGAGCTCGACCGCACCGCCGGCCGGACACCCGGTGAACGCCGTGATCGTCGAGTCCGCACCCGGACGACCGTCGTCGAGGTCGAGCACCGGCGCAGTGGATGGCTCGGCAGCACCACACCCATTGGCGGCGGCCCAGGCCGAGACCGTGTCGATCGCCCCGGGGTACGGTCCCCCGGGGGTCGACCCACCCTCGAACCGGATCACCTGGTCCTGTGTGCCGTGCACCTGGACGACCCCCACCGGCTCGGACGGCGCACAGGCGGCAGCGTCGGCGAGGGTGGCACCGGCCAGGCTCACGACCGAGGCGAACACGTCGGCGTGCTCGCACGCCATCCGGTACGACATGAACCCACCGTTCGAATGACCCACCAGGTGGATGCGGAGGGGATCGACCTCGTAGGCCGCACTGATCTCGTCGACGAGCCCCAGGAGGTGGGCCACGTCGTCCACCTCGGCCCCGCCGAAGTTGCAGCAGGCGTCGGTGGCGTTCCAGAAGCGGCTCCCGGCCGCGTCGAACGTGCCGTTGGGGGTGACGAGCAGGAAGCCGCGTTCCTCGGCGAGCGGACCCAACCGGAAGTACGACTCCTGGACCGGTCCCGACCCGGTGTAGCCGTGGAGGCTGAGCACGAGCGGGACGGGCTCGCTGCCGTCGTACCACGACGGCACCACCAGCTCGTAATCGCGGAACTCGTACTTGCCCGACACCACCGTCGGACCGGCGGACGGCTCCGGCGGCGTCGTCGTTGTCGACGAGGTCGGGGAGGTCGTCGACGTTGGCGACGTCGGCGAGGTGGACGGCGAGGTGGACGGCGAGGTGGACGGCGAGGTGGACGGCGAGGTGGGCGAGGTGGTCGAGGTGGTGGTCGACGTGGACGACGGCGCGGCTGCAGCGGCTCCGGCGGCGTCGCTCGTCCCCGTGTCGTCGGAACCAGCACACGCGGTGGCTCCGGCGAGCGAGAGCGCGGCCACGAGCCGGACGAACGTCGAGGGGGTCACCGTCATGAGGGTACGCGCCTGATACCCGGCGGGCTCAGCGCGGCGGGGCGGGGCGCATCGCGGCGCGTGCGGCCGCGAGTTGCTGCGCCAACCGCTGCTCGTCGGCCGGATCGATGGCGCCCGGGCGAGCGTGCAGCGCCGCCAGCCGGGCGAGCGCGGCGTGGAGATCGTCGAAGCGGCGACGCTGAGCCCGCGGCAGGCGCCGGCGCAACGACAGCATCTCGCCCCACGTGCTGAACATCCCGACCTCACCGGGCGGCACCTGGTAGCGGTGCGCCACGTACGGCATCGCCGCCACGTAGTCACGGCGCTCACGCCGTCGCACCAGCGCCACGAGCACGATGGTCAGGGCGAAGATGACGACGAACGCAACGGCCGCGACCACCAGGATGCGGTCGTCGTCGAGGTCGATCGACGCCACGATGGCGCCGTTCCAGCCCGCGTGCAGCAGTACGGCGATGGCCCAGCCCCACAGCGCCGCCCACGGCAACCGCCACCGTCGGGACACCGCCAGGCCGATGGCGAGCCCGATCCAGACCGTGAACAGTGGGTGGGCGAACGGCGTCAGCAGCGCACGCGCCACGAACGTCTCGGCCAGCACACCGTCGTCGGAGGCCACGAAGAAGTACTCGACGTTCTCGATCATCGCGAAACCGGCCGCCACCCAACCGGCGTACACGATCCCGTCGACCGGACCGTCGACCTCGCGGCGGCGGACCGCCCACAGGATCCCCAACCCCTTCATCGTCTCCTCCACCAACGGTGCCGAGATCACCGCGGTGGCCGCCTCACCCGCCGTCAGGAGCACCACGCTGTTGACCAGCACCGCTCCCACCACCGCGACCGTCGCACCCCACAGGAACGCATGCACCCTCGACGCCCACGGCTCGGGTTCGAGCCGGTCGATCCAGATCAGCACCGGCACGATGAACAACAGCGGGACGAACGCGAGCGCGAGCACGAGCGGCTCGAACACCGCGGCGAGCCCGATGAACGGCAACGCCAGCAGACCGCACACCAGCACCGGCACGCTGAGGAAGGCGGGGAGGCGCGGCCGTCGGCGCCCCGACGGGGTCGCAGCGGTGCCGTGGAAGTACGCGACATTGGCCGCCCATGCGTGACCGTCCCACCAGCGGTAGTGGGCCACACCCCACGGATCGGGGTACCACCCGTGCGGGATGGATGCCGGGGGTGGCGGAGCCGACGGGAGCGGTGGCGGCGATGGTTCAGGCACGCAACACGTCCCGGAGTTCGAGACTGGCATCCATGGGGCCCGACTCTGGCACAGCCCACCCACCCCGCCTGCGCGAACCTCAGATGGTGGGAGTCGGCGGCGGACGAACGGTGAGGTAGGTCGCCATCGCCAGGAGCGCGGTGACGCCCATCACGCCGATGGTCTGGCGCAGACCGATCACATCGGCCAGCAGACCGAGCGGGAGCGCCGCCATGCCGAACCCGCTGAACGACAGCATCATCAGGCTCTGCATCCGCCCGTGGAACTCGAACTCAGCGAGTCCGAGCACGAGCGAGTTGTTCATCGACTGGAACCCCGACGCCGCCGCGCCCACCAGGAAGATCGCCCCGAGCACCGCGAGATAGGAGGGCGACACCGCCACCAGCAACAGGCCCACACCGAACCCGATACCGGCGAAGGTCTGCGTCCGCCAGGTCTCGAGACCGTTCGTGCGCCGAGCCACGTACAGCGACATGAGCACCGCACCGACGGCACCAACCGCGGACATCGCGCCGAACCCGGCCGGACCCACATCGAATATCTCGGTGGCCACCCGGGGGAGGAACGCCACGTACGGGAACGCCACCATCACGACCACGAACGAGGTGACGACCAGCCAGCCGATGTCGGGCCGACCACGCACGTAGCGCAATCCGTCGACGAACTCCCGGCCCGGCGATCGGCCCGGCCCCACCCGCTCACGGCGCGACGAGGGCAGGGGCAACAGCATCGCGAAGCCGAGCACCGACACCGCGGCCGAGGCGAAATAGACGCCGGCGAGACCGAACCAGGCCACGCCGATGCCCACACCGGCCAGCGCCGGACCGATGACGCGTGTCGAGTTCATGCTCATCTGGCCGAGCACGATGGCATTGGTGAGCAACTCGCGGCCCACCAGCTCGCTCGTCATCGCCATGCGTGCCGGAGCGAGGAACGAGAACGCGATCGCCTGGACCGCCGAGGTCACGAGCAACATCCAGTACTCGACGAAGTCGAACTGCACGCCGAGGCCGATCCACAGCGCGCTCGCGCCGAGCGCCACCTGGGTCGTCAACAAGATGTTGCGCTTCGACAGCCGATCGGCCAACACGCCGCCGAACGGCGTGGCCAGCAGCATCGGGACACCGAACGCCATGTACACCGCGCCCAGCCCGGCGTTGGTCCCCGTGAGATCGTTCGCCAACCACCCTCGTGCCACGAACTGTGCCTGCACGGCCAGGAAGGACACCGCACCGGAGAAGAACAACAGGCGGTACGTGGGGTTCGCGAGTGACGCGAACGTCGCCGTGCGGACGGGGCGGGACGGCGGGTCGGGTGACGACGTGGACGCGAGCGACTCGGTGGAGTCCTGTCCGTCGCGTGCGGTCGTCACCACGTCAGTCTGCACACATCCGCTGGATCGACCCGAGTCGCAATGAACGGCGACGCCCGGCGCGAACCGGCTGCAGCGGGCTACGACCACCGCTGAGACCCGCCGGTCAGCCGGCTCGGATGACGAACCAGGCGACCACGAACCCGACGCTGTTCGTTGCGACGTGGGCCAGCATCGGGGCGAGCAGGCTGTGACCCACGAAGCGGACGATGCACAGTGCCACTCCGGCGATGGCGGTGCCCACGACGGCCAGGACCACGGCGGCCACTGCGCCACCGGTCCCCCCGAACAGATCGGCCAGCACCGGGTTCGTGCCCTCGACCCCGATCGCGGGGAGCACGTGCCACAACCCGAACAGCACGCTGCTCACCATCACCGCACCGGCCCGTGAAGTTCGCCGGAGGAGCATTCCGAGGAGCACGCCGCGGAACGCCACCTCTTCGAGCACGACGGTGCCGAGTGGGATGCGCACGAGCACCTGGTACAGCATCGCCCACACCGAGGTTCCCGCGACCCGCTCGTCTTCGAACAGTGCCCGGGTGGCCGGCAGCAGCGCTGCGACGAGCAGCACGACGGAGATGACCAGCAGCACGATGCCACCGACGAGTGCGCCGCGACGAACACCGGATCGCTCGAGTCCGAGCTGATCGGGCGTGGTGGTGTCGACACGGAGCGCGATCCACAGCAGCACGGCGGTCATCACCAGGTTCCAGGGGAGGTAGGCAGCCCACGGGAGCACCTCGTTGGTCATCACGTTCGACACCGCGAGCACCGCGACCACCACGATCACGGGCAGCCAGCCCGGTCGGGATGATGTTCGGGTGGGAGTGTCCACGCCCGGCCGAGAGTACGACCAACGTGCTCCTGGCGGCTCGCGGCGCCGGCCGAGCGCATATCGCCGCTCAACCGAGGGTACGAACGACGTGATGGTGGACGTCCGGCAGATCTACGTACTCGGCCTCGACGACTTCCACCTGGCACAGCTCGAGCACCTCGAGCGAGCGGGCGACTACTCGTTCCACGAGCTGTACCGGCGCGACGACGTGAAGTCGGGACGCACCGACGTGGTGTCCGAGGTGCTCGCTGGGGCACGGGCGATCCTGGCGCGAGCGTCCCCCCCGGCCGCCGCCGTGGTCGGATATTGGGATTTCCCGGTGAGCACGATGCTCCCCGTGCTCCGGAGGGAGCTGGGTCACGTCACGCCCACCCTCGAGGCGGTCCTCAGGTGCGAGCACAAGTATTGGAGCAGGCTCGAGCAGGTGCGCTCCGTACCCGAAGCGGTGCCCGAGTTCGTCGAGGTCGACCCCTTCGCCCCCGACGTGGTCACCCGGATCGACATCGAGCCCCCGTACTGGATCAAGCCGGTGAAATCGGTGCTGTCATATCTCGGGTTCCGGGTGGACGACATCTCGGACCTCGAACATGCGATCACCGAGATCCGACGAGGAATCGACCGGATCGCGATCCCGTTCGACCACCTCTTGGCGCTGGCCGAGCTGCCCCCCGAGATCGACCGGGTCGATGGCCGTCACTGCATCGTCGAGTCGCTGATCTCCCAGGGCCGACAGTGCACACTCGAGGGATACGCGTACGGTGATGAGGTGATCGTGTACGGCGCCATCGACTCGGTCAGGGAGGGGCTCCACCGGTCGTCGTTCTCCCGCTATCAGTACCCGTCGACCCTGCCCCCGGACGTCATCGACCGGATGACCGACCTGACCCGACGATTCGTCACGCACATCGGTCTGACGGATTCGCCGTTCAACATCGAGTTCTTCTGGGACGAGCCCAGCGATCAGATCTGGCTCCTCGAGGTGAACCCGCGCATCTCCAAGTCGCACGCGCCGCTCCTGAAGGCCGTCGACGGCGAGTACCACCACCAGGTCATGCTCGACCTGGCGCTCGGCCAGCGGCCCGACCCGCCGCACCGAGCCGGGCGGCACCGTGTGGCGGCGAAGTTCATGTGGCGATGTGACCGCGACGCGGTCGTACGTCGGGTGCCGCACCACGAGCGGATCGATGCTGCACTCTCGTCGATGCCGTTCACCGAGGTCGAGTTCCACGTGACCGAGGGTCGCCGGTTGTCGGAGATGGCGTTCCAGGACAGCTACACGTACGAGTTGGCGTCGATCTTCGTGTCGGCCGATGACGAGGGCCAGTTGCTGGAGCGGTACGACGAATGCCGCACGGCACTCGACCGCGAGCTGGAGCTCGACGAGATCTGATGCGACGCGTCACCGAGTTCCCGCACCGCGTCCGTCACATCGAGCACGAGTGGATCCGCATGCCCGACGGCACGCGACTGGCGGCACGGATCTGGATGCCCGAGGACGCCGGCGCGAGCCCGGTCCCCGCGATCCTCGAGTACATCCCGTACCGGAAGCGTGACGGCTCGCGACAGCGCGACGAGACGATGCATCCGTACTTCGCCGGACACGGGTACGCCTCGATCCGGGTCGACCTGCGGGGCAGCGGTGACTCCGACGGCGTGCTCACCGACGAGTACCTCCCCCAGGAACTCGAGGATGGCGTCGAGGTGATCAACTGGATCGTCCGTCAGCCCTGGTGCTCGGGACGGGTGGGGATGATCGGGATCTCGTGGGGGGGCTTCAACGGGCTGCAGATCGCGGCGCTCCGTCCCAGGGGCCTCGAAGCGGTCATCAGCGCCTGCTCGACCGACGACCGTTACGCCGACGACGTGCACTACATGGGTGGCTGCCTGTTGGGCGACAACCTCTCGTGGGCGTCGACGATGTTCGCGTTCAACAGTCTCCCTCCCGATCCGGCCCTCGTGGGCGACCGTTGGCGGGAGATGTGGTTCGACCGTCTCGAGCACAGCGGGCACTGGCTCGTGCCGTGGCTCGCCCATCAGCATCGTGACGACTACTGGCGTCACGGCTCGGTGTGCGAGGACTATGCCCGATTGACCGTGCCCGTCATGGCCGTGAGCGGCTGGGCCGACGGCTACTCGAACGCCGTGTTCCGACTCATCTCGAACCTGCCAGGACCCCGACTGGGACTGATCGGTCCGTGGAGCCACAAGTACCCGCACCTCGGCGTACCGGGTCCGGCCATCGGGTTCCTCCAAGAGGCGCTCAGGTGGTGGGATCACTGGCTGAAGGGGATCGAGACCGGGATCATGGCCGAGCCGATGCTGCGGGCCTGGATGCTCGACTCGATGCCACCCTCGACGTCGTACGCCCAGCGACACGGACGCTGGGTGAGTGAGCCGAGCTGGCCGTCGCCGAACGTCGTCGAGCAACGATGGCCCTTCGGCGAGGGTCGCCTCGGCACCGAGCCCGACGCCGACGGACCCCGGGCGACGATCCGCTCACCGTTGAGCGTCGGACTGTTCGCCGGGAAGTGGTGCTCGTACAGCGCGACACCAGATCTCCCGCACGACCAGCGCGAGGAGGACGGTGGTGCGCTCCTCTTCACGAGCGACCCGCTGCCCGAGCCGTTGGAGCTGCTCGGAGCGCCCGTGGTCGAGCTCACGTTGAGCGCCGACCGGCCGGTCGCGATGGTTGCGATCCGTCTCAGCGACGTGCAACCCGACGACAAGGCCACCCGGATGACCTACGGACTCCTCAACCTCACCCACCACCGCGGTCATGCGCGCCCCGAACCGCTCGAGGTGGATCGCGACCATCGGGTGACGGTGAGCCTCAACGGCATCGCCCAGAACGTCCCCGCCGGTCATCGTCTCCGTCTGTCGATCTCGACGTCGTACTTCCCGCTCGCGTGGCCGCCTCCCGAACCGGTCGGCCTCACGATCGACACCGCGACCAGCTGTCTCCGGCTCCCCGTGCGACGTCATCGCGACGAGGCGATCGGCTTCGCCGACGCCGAGGGCACGGCACCGGGCGAACGAGAACGGCTCACCGAGGAGCGGCACAGCTGGAGGGTCATCCGCGATCTCGCCACCGACACCTCGACCCTCGAGGTGATCGACGACGACGGCACCTACCAGTTCGGCGACATCGACATGACGGTTCGCCGATCCGCGGAGGAGTGGTACACCTACCGCGGCGACGATTTCGGCTCGCCGGCGGGGCGGACGCGCTGGGTGAGGGCCCTGGCGCGCGACGACTGGGCGATCAGCACGGTGACCTCGACACAGCTCACGTGCGATCGGTCGACGTTCCACCTCACGGCCGAACTCGACGCCTACGAGGGCGATCAGCGGGTCCATTCGTGGAACCTCGACGAACACTTCCCGCGCCGCCTGGTCTGACCCACGGGCTGTCCACCGTCACGGGCTGTTCACCATCAGGACTCCGTCTGCGACCCACTCCTGTTCGGCCGAGGTGTCCACGACGAATGGAACGTGCCGTCGCGGTCGGTGCGTTCGTAGGTGTGCGCCCCGAACAGATCGCGTTGGGCCTGGATCAGGGCCATCGGGAGGCGTTCGCTGCGGAAGGCGTCGAGCCATGCCAGTGCCGCGGACGTCACCGGCACGGGGACACCGGTGCCGATGGCTGCGCACAGGGTCTCGCGCCATCCCGTGTCGGCCGCTGCGAGCCGTTCGGCGATCCGATGATCCTCGAGCAGGTGGGGCGAGCCGCCGCTGATCGCTGCCGCGACGTCGACGAGGAGTGCCGAACGGATGATGCAGCCGGCCCGCCAGACGCGAGCGATGTCGCCGAGGTCGAGCTGCCAACCGTGCTCGTGGCGTGCGGCATCGAGCAGGTCGAATCCCTGCGCCAACGCCACGAGCCGTGTCCCGAGCAGGGCGCTCGCCACCGCGTCGGGATCGGCGACCCCCGTCGAGGAACCGGCCCGGGTGAGGGACGCTGGCGTGGCCGCCCTCGCCGCGCTGCGGCGGTCGGTGAGCGATGACAGCGTCCGGTGCATCGACGCCTCGGCGATGGTGGTCGCTGGTTCGCCCAACTCGAGCGCCTCCTGGGCGGTGAGCCGGCCGGTGCCCTTCTGCTCGGCACGATCCGACACGCGCTCGAGCAGTGGGACCCCGTCGTCCGCGAGGTCGTCGGGGACGCGCAGGATGCGGGCGGTGATCTCCAGCAGGAACGAGTCGAGCTCACCGTCTGCCCACGAGTCGACGATCTCGGCCACTTCATCGAGCGTGTCGCACCGTCGCCTGAGGAGTTCGACACACTCGGCGATCGCCGCCATGTCGGCGTACTCGATGCCGTTGTGGACCATCTTCACGTAGTGGCCGGCACCGCCCTCGCCGAGGTATGCGCAACACGGCTCACCATCGGCGCGTGCGGCGATGGCCACGAGCGCAGGTTCGAGGAGGTCGAAGGCCCACCTGTGCCCTCCCGGCATGAGCGATGGGCCGTGCAGCGCGCCCTCCTCGCCTCCCGAGACCCCCATTCCCAGATAGCCGATGCCGCGGTCGTGAACCCGGGCAGCCCGGCGTTCGGTGTCCCGGAAGTCGGAGTTGCCCCCATCGACGATCAGGTCGCCCGGTTCGAGCAGGTCCAGCAGCGAATCGATCACATCGTCGACGGGTCGGCCCGACTTGACCATGCAGATCACCGCGCGCGGCGGCTCGAGACGCTGCACCAGCTCATCGAGTTCCTCGACCATCACGAGGTTCTCACTCCCGTACCGGTCGACCAACTCGCGGGCTCGCTCCGTGGTCCGGTTGTGCACCACGACCGGGCGCCCGGTCGAGGCGATGTTCCGCGCCAACGCTGAACCCATCGCAGCGAGACCGGTGACGGCGATGGAGGGTTCGTCGCTGGTCTTCATGTCGCTCTCGATCTCGCGTACCCGGGCGTGTCGGGTCGCAGACATGTGCTCGAACCGGCGTGACGGCCCCGACCGGTTCGGGGACACACCTTCTCCGTGGCCACCCGTCAGTCGCCTTCGGGCACCAACTCCAGCGATGCCGAGTTCATGCAGTACCGGTCGCCCGTTGGCCGGGGGCCGTCGGGGAAGAGATGACCCAGGTGAGCACCGCACGTCGAGCACGTGACCTCGGTTCGCACCATGCCGAACGACCGGTCCTCGTGGAGGGTGACCTTCTCGGGGTCGAGCGCCGCCCAGAAGCTCGGCCACCCGCTGCCCGAGTCGTACTTGGTCTCGGACGTGAAGAGCGGCTCGCCGCACACGACGCAGTGGTACATCCCCGGGTCCTTGGTGTCCCAGTACTCGCCGGAGAACGCCCGCTCGGTGCCGGCGCGCTGGGTGACCTCGTACTGGAGCGGTGTGAGCCGCTCGCGCAGCTCCTCGTCGGACGGTCGGCCGGTGGTGGTGCTCTGATCGCTCGTCTGATCACTCATCCCACCAGCCTGCCACCCGCCACCCCGAACCGGCACGTCGGGCCCGGGCACCCTGATGGGATCGGCTCGGCGGAACCGCCGCGCTCAGGTCGAGAGCCGAGCGAGCTCGAGTTCTGTTGCCGCGACGTGGAGGGGCGACTCCAGCCGTCGGTGGCGTTCCAGTGCATCGGCGAGGTGAGCGACGGCGTCGTGACGACGACCCAGCAGGTCCGCGAGACAGCCCAGTCGGTGCGAGATCGCCCCGTCGCACGCAACACCGACGATGACGCTGATCTGGTCGCCGTACGGGGACAACCGGTCGTAGAGGTCGGCGGCCACATCGTGGTCGTCGAGCGCGATCGCCGTCTCGGCGAGCAACCCCATGTGGGTCGACCAGAGTGGGTCCGCCGACACCCGATCGAGATCAGCGGTCAGGTCGGCGAAGATCGGGCGCGCCAGATCGACCCGGCCGACCTGGGCGTGGGCGCTCGCCAGCACCGCTCTGAACGTCGCGACGTCCGGCTTGTCCGCCACGAGCCGGGTGATGGACGGCACGAGTTCGCCGAGACGGCCCTGGAGCCGACGGATGGTCAGCAACTGGGCGGAGTAGCGCGTGACGGCATCGATCTGGCCGGCAGCGGTGTCCAGCTCGAGCACATCGGCGGCACGGGTCTCGGCCAGCTCGAGGTCACCGTCGAGGGCAGCATCGAGCACTCGGTGCCTGCGGATGATCCACTGCAGGTTCGGCAGGTCGAGCCGATCGGCGATCGATCCCGCCTCCTCGAGGTGCCGGCGCGCCTCGGCGCGCTCGCCGCGCACCACCAGCACGTGGTGCCGCTTGAGCGTGGCGTTGAAACGCCGGACCGGATCCGCCCCGCCGGCGGTCAGGTCGAGCACTTCACGGGTGTACCGGTCGCGCTCGTCGAGCAACCACGGCACCCGGCGGGTGACCTCGGTCAACGTGAGCACGTCGCACAACGTGTCGGCATCGCCGCAGCGTCGGGCAGCAGCGACCGCGTCCGCCGCCAGTTCCTGCGTTCGCGGAGTGCCGCTGAACGTCAACTCTGCGCTCAACGTGGCCAGGAGCCGGGCGCGTGTCCGGTCGTCGACGTCACCCATGTCGCCCAACGCCAACTCCAGCACGGCCACCCGTTCGTGGTCGACCTCACCCACCGCGCTGTAGATACCACTGTTGTTCGCGAGCGCAGCTTCGACCAGCACGTCGACGTCGCCGACCCTCCGGGCGAGGTGAGCGGCGTCGAGCAACCGCCGTCGGTGCATGGGGTCGCCCGTGAGGCGCTCGGCGTTGCCGAGCCCGACGTGGAGCGTCCGTCGGAGCTCCTGGTCGTCGGATCCGGCGTCGAGCAGATCGAGCGCGCTCGAGTACCAGCGGACGGCTTCGTCCGGCGCCAGCTTCTCCATGGCGTGGTCGCCCGCACGGCGAGCCCATTCGATCGCCCGCTCCTGACCGGCGATCGGGGCCGCTTCGGCCCAGTGGTGGGCCAACTCCCCCACCCGGTCGCCCGGGTCGGCTCCGCAGCGGCGCTCCAGCCACGAGGCGACACGGCGGTGCGTGCGCACACGGCGCGCAGGGAGCAGCTCGGCGTACAACGCGTGCTCGATCAGCGCATGGGCGAAGTGGAAGCGGTCGCCCTCGGGATTGACCACCACGGCAGCGGCAACCGCCGCATCGAGCAGCTCGAGGAGCTCGTCGGGATCGATGTCGGCCACACCGGCGAGGACATCCAGGTCGAACTCGCGACCGATGACAGCGGCCTCGCGCAACACCCGATGGGTCGTGCCACCGAGTCGAGCGACCCGCTGTCCGATCACCTGACGGACGCTCACGGGCAGCCCGAACTCGCGAACACCGTCCGACGTCAGGCGACCCGTTCCTGCCGGATCGAGCGCACCCGTCTCGGCGAGGTGTCGGAGGATCTCCAGGGTGAAGAACGGATTCCCTCCGGTCTCGACCGTCAGCGCGTCGCGGAGTGCGACACCACCGTCGGCGAGATCGTGGTGGGTGTTCCGCAACAGATCGAGCAACTCCGCGTCGTCCAGACCGCCGAGCGACACGAACTCCACGCCGTCGACCCGGCGCAGCTCGGCGATCGCGCTCGGGAGCGGATCCCCGTGGTCGACATCGGTCGGCCGATACGTCCCCACCACCAGTACGTCCGGGAGCACTGGGCTCGACATCACGTGCCGGAGCAACTGCACACTCGACCGGTCGGCCCAGTGCAGGTCGTCGACCACCACGAGCAGCGGAGCCGGTGTCCGTCCGAGCAGGTCCACCACCGCACCGAACAGCAGGTACCGCTCGGCCTCGGGGCCGATCTCGATCGCCGCCGGCAACTCGACCCGCCGTCCCAGCGACGGCACGAGTCGGGACAACACGCCACCACACGTGCTGACGTGGTCGACCAGGATCTCCACGGGGAGGCACTCCACCAGCGGCGCGAGGATCTCGATCCACGGTCGGTAGGCGATACCCAGGTCCTCGCTGCACGCGCCGACCACCACCACCGCACCGTCGGCGTGCACCGTCCGCGCGAACCGGCCCACCAGGGTGGTCTTCCCGATACCCGGTTCGCCCGCCACGATCACCCCACGACGGCCGTGCGTGGACACTCGATCCCATGCCGCCTCGAGCCGTGCCAGCTCGGCGGTGCGACCGGCGAACGACCTCGCCGGTGGTCCGAACCGATCCGGCAGTGGCACGGCGTCGCTGGTCGTCGTCCGCTCCACGGGACCGGGAGGATCGCGGAAGGCCTCGCGCACCGGGGTCGACCGCGGATCGAGCGACGGATCACGAGCCAGGATCCGGTGTTCGAGCTCCTGCAGCTCGGCGGACGGATCGATCCCGAGCTCCTCCGACAGGATCACGCGGAGACGTTGGTAGGCCCGCAGCGCGTCCGCCTGTCGTCCCGAGCGGTACAGCGCCGTCAGCAACTGCGCCCACCGACGCTCACGGAGCGGCTCCTCGCCGACCATCATCTCCAGCTCGCCCACGAGGGTCGGACCATGTCCGCACTCGAGGAGCGCAGCGATTCGGTGCTCGGCGGTCGAGCGGGCGAACTCGTCGAGGCGGGCGCGTTCGAGCTCCATCGGGTGCGTCGCGGCGACGCCGGACAACGACGGTCCTGTCCACATCCCCAACGCCTCACCGAACCGTTCGGCCGCGAGCCCGGCATCGCCGTCGGCCAACTGCTGCCGCCCGTCGGCCACCAGCCGCTCGGCCGCCTCGAGGTCGACATCGAGATGGAGGACGTATCCAGCGCTCGTCCGGGTGATGGCGTCGCCGATGACCGAACGGAGTCGGGAGACGTAGGTGTGCATCGACTTGACGGCGGTGCGAGGTGGCTCATCGTCCCACAGCGCTGCAACGAGTTGAGCTCCGTCGACCGGACGTGGCCGAGCGACCGCCATCGCCGCGAGCGCGGTGCGCTCCTTCTCTCCCCCCAATTTCACGGGACCGGTCTCGTCCACCAGCTCGACCGGGCCCAGGAGCCGAACGAACATACGACCACCGTAGGAGCGATCGGGTCCCGGCACCAGGGGGTACGGCGCAGCCGCCGTGCTCGTCGGACAGCGCCGCTGACATCGCGCAGCCGGTGTGCAACCGGGCCGCAACCGCACCGGACGCACGGTGGGTGCATGAACGGCGAACGCATCCATCGAGCCACCAGCGACGACGGCACCGAGATCGCCGGCCGGGTGCACGGCCAGGGGCCGCCCCTCGTGCTGGTGCCGGGCGCCATGTCCGACGGCGAGTTCGTCTGGCGGCCCCTCCTGCCGCTCCTCACCGACCACTTCGCGTGCTTCGCGATGAGCACGCGCGGCCGGGGCCTCAGCGGCGCCTCGACCGATCTCGGACCTGAACGACTCGTGCAGGACGTCACCGCGTTCGTCGACAGCATCGGCGAACCCGTCGCCCTGTTCGGGTGGTCACAGGGCGCGTACCTGGCGCTCGGCGCCGCGGAGAACACCGCCGCCGTGACGGCCGCCGCCGTGTTCGAGCCGCCCGTGACGTCGGTGATGAGCGAGGAGGCGGCCCAGCAGCTCACGGAGCGGATGTCCACCATGGGCACGCTCGCGGCCGAGGGCGAGCTGGAGGACGCGGCCCGGACGTTCATGAGCTGGCTCGCGAACGACGACGAGATGGCCGAGGCCGACGCGCTGGACTTCGTTGCCAGCTGGGGCTCGAACGTCCCGGGCTTCCTCGCGGAGATGCAGGAGACGCTCCAGTCGGAGGTGCTCGGTGCGATCGAGCCGGCCGAGCTGGCGAAGGTCACCGTGCCGCTCCTGCTGATGCACGGCAACCGGTCGATCCCGCTCGACTGGTGGCTCGACAGCATCCACCACGTGTCGGAACACGTCCGTGACCCGCGCGTGTCCGAGATCCGCAACGCCGGCCACTTCGGGCCCATGTCCGAGCCCGCAGCCGTCGCTGACGAGCTCATCCGCTTCTTCGCAGCGATACCAGCGCTGCAGTCCTGACAGGAGATGAACCATGAACACGACCATGACGTCCACAGATGCCTCGACGGGCTCGCTCGAGGAGTTGCTGACCGATGAGTTCCTGGCGCCCTTCCGGGCCAGGGCCGGCGAGTACGACGAGCACAACACCTATTTCGCCGAGGATCTCGAACAGCTCCGCTCCATCGGCTTCCTCGCCGCGGCCGTGCCCGAGCACCATGGGGGCTGGGGCCTCGACCTGGCCGGGCTCGCCAAGATCCAACGTCGGATCGCCCACTTCGCGCCATCGACGGCGCTCGCCATGTCGATGCACCACTACTGGATCGGTATCGCCGCCGAGTTCGAGCGGCTCGGCGACACCTCGTCGAACTGGATCCTCGACGAAGCGGCACGGGGCACCGTGTTCGCGGCGGGCCACGCCGAGGCCGGCAACGACGCACCGGTCGTCATGTCGACCGCCAGCGCTCGCCGGGTCGATGGCGGGTACCGCATCGACGGTCACAAGATGTTCGGCTCGAACGGGCCGGTGTGGGGCTTCCTGGGCGTCCACGCCCTCGACGCGAGCGATCCGGAGAACCCGGTGATCGTGCACGGCTTCGTCGGCCGTGACGATCCTGGCGTGGCAGTCGTCGAGACGTGGAACACGCTCGGAATGCGCCCGTCGCAGAGTCACGACACCGTGCTCACCGACGTGTTCGTACCCGACGAGCGGATCGGACGCATCGTGCCCGCCGGCGACGCCACCGATCCGTTCTTGTTCTTCATGAACATCTGGGCGCTCGGCCTGTTCAGCAACGTGTACCTCGGCATCGCCGAGCGCTCGCTCGACATCGCCGTGCGTTCGGCCACCACCAAGACGTCGGTGGCCATCCCCCAGGGCGCGTACGCGGCGAACCCGATGGTCCAGCACCAGATCGCTGAGATGTTCCTCGAGCTGCAGGCCGGGCGGGCCACGCTCGACCGGATGATCGACGACTTCCTCGCCGGCGTGGACCACGACGTGATGTGGGCAGCCCACATCACCTCGGCCAAGTGGCGGGCGGTCGAGTCAGCCAAACGGGTGGTCGACATCGCTCTCGACGTCACGGGCGGCGCTGGGATGTTCCGCGGCAACGAACTCGAGCGCCTCTACCGCGACGTGCGCTGCGGCGGCTTCCACCCCGCCAACGACGCACTCACCCACGAGACGGTGGCCAAGGCGGTGCTCGGGATCGATCCCACCGGGCCCCGCTGGTGAGCGGCGACCGCTGCAGGTCGTCACCACCACCACGGCCATCCCGCCAACCAGCACGACTGATGGAGGACACGACATGACCACGATCGACGAAACCCGACTCGAAGCGTTCATGGGCCAGATGATGGGACTCATGACCGGCTCCGCCATGTGCTTCGGCGTGTGGCTGGGCGACGAGCTCGGCCTGTACCGGGCGATGGCCGGTTCCGCACCGATGAGCGCCCACGACCTGGCCGCCGCCACGGACTGCCATCCGCGCCTCGTGCGCGAGTGGCTCGACGGCCAGACCGCCGGCGGACTCATCGAGTACCACTCGGCGGACGACACGTACCAACTCAGCCCCGAGGGCGCGATGGCCCTGGCCGACGACGAGTCACCCGTGTTCGTGGCCCGCGGGATGAACGCGCTGCGTGCGTTCTATCTCGACCTCGACAAGGTGGCCGAGGCGTTCCGCGGCGACGGCGCACTGAGCTGGGGCGACCACCACCCGTGCCTGTTCTCGGGCATCGAGTGGTTCTTCCGGA
>REDU01000067.1 GCA_007693335.1 Ilumatobacter sp.
TCTTGGCCGGAGCCTTCTTGGCCGCGGTCTTCTTGGCCGGAGCCTTCTTGGCCGCCGCCTTCTTGGCCGGAGCCTTCTTGGCGGCGGGCTTCCGGGCTGTTGTCTTCTTCGCGGTGGCCATCAGTCGATCACTTCTTCTTTTTGGGGTTGAGTGCCGCCTTGAGCGTGGAGCTGGCGGTGAACTTCATCGCCGTCGACGCGGCGATCTGAACCTCTTCGCCCGTCTGCGGGTTGCGCCCGACGCGTGCGGAGCGCTCGGTGGTGCTGAACGACCCGATCCCGGGCCACGTCACCTTGCCGCCAGCCTTGGTCTCGGTCACCACCGTGTCGAAGAACGCCTGCACGGTGCGCTCGGCGTCGGCCTTCGACACACCAGCGGCGTCGGCAACAGCATCGATCAGTTCTGCCTTGGTCATTGAGGTTCCTTTGTTCACGGATACGGGACCGTGCGGCAACGTCGCCGCACGTATCGGCCATGTTTCGGCCACCGCAATCACACCCACCAGACACGGTGGTTGCAAGGACCCTCATCATTGCATCTGCAACGAGTGCTCCGCTGAGCCCTTGAACCACAACGCCGAGACCGGTCGCGCGCGCACCAGATCGACCGTCGCCGACGTCCCGATCGACCCATCCACCACCGCGGTCGTGGCCTGCACTAGACAACACCTCCGTTGGGCGATCCGGACGACATCACGCACACGGCGCAGACCGTGACACGCGACGAGGAGTGGAAGTGACCGACCTCCTGCCATCCAGCCGGCTGCTCTCGACCGAACCGGTCGGGACCCAGGTGGACGGAGGTGATGGTTGCCCGGACCCTGGTTCCGCAACGGCGGTGCGCGTCGTGCTCGACACGTCGGTACTGGTGGCCGATCCCTCGTGTCTCGCCTCGTTCGACACCGCCCACCTGGTGATCCCGCTCACCGTGGTCGAGGAACTCGACGGGTTGAAGACCCGTCCCGACGACGTCGGGCGTTCGGCCCGCGCAGCGCTCAGGGCCCTCGAGGAGCTCCGGATGGCCAACGGCGGCTCGCTCGCCACCCCGGCCCCGGTGGGTGCCGGAACACTGCAGATCGAGATCAACGGTGTCCAGAAGCACCTGCTGATCGAGCACGGGCTCGATCCGGCGGTACCCGACAACCGCATCATCGGCGCTGCCCTCGGTCAGACCGAACACGGCCCCACGGTCATGGTGTCGAACGATGCCGCGCTCCGCATCAAGGCCGCCCACCTCGGCGTGTCGGCCGCCGAGCACCAGCCCTCGCGGGCCGCCAGGCCCGAGCGCCGGATCGGCTGGGGAGTGGTCGAGACCGCGTACGAGACGATCGACTGCCTGTATGCCGCCGGCTCGGTCGCGGCCGACGCCGTCCCCCACGGCGCCACCATCGGCGAGAACGAATTCGCGGTGCTGCGGTCCGGATCACAGTCGGCGCTCACCCGTCGCGCCGACGACGAGTTCGTGCTCCTCCCCCAGAACGTGCCCGAGGCATGGGGTCTCCGACCCCGCAGCAAGGAACAGCGGTTCGCACTCGAGCTCCTCCTCGACCCCGAGGTGTCGGTGATCGCCCTCGACGGTCGGGCCGGCACCGGTAAGACCCTGCTCGCCATCGCCGCCGGTCTCGAGCAGGTGGTCGAGCAACAGCGCTACGAGCGGGTCGCGGTGTACCGGCCCCTGGTGCCGGTGGGACGAGCCGACGTCGGTTTCCTCCCGGGCGGACTCGACGAGAAGCTCGATCCGTGGATGGCGGCCATCCACGACGCCATCGTCGCGCTCACCGATGAGGGCTGCAGCAACGACGCCGGCCGCCTGGTCGACGAACTGACCTGCCGCGGGCAGCTGTCGCTCGAGTCGGTCACGTTCCTACGTGGACGGTCCCTGCAGCGTCAGCTCGTGGTGATCGACGAGGCCCAGAACCTCGAGCCGACCACCCTGAAGACCATCCTCACCCGCGTGGGCGAGGGCACCAAGGTGGTGTTCACCGGCGACACGAGCCAGATCGACGCGCCGTACCTCGGCGAGTCGAACAACGCGCTGGCCGTACTCACCGCCGCGTTCGCCGGGCAGTCGTGCTTCGGTCACATCACGCTCACCGCGTGCGAGCGCAGCGACGTCGCCAGCCTCGCCGCCGAACTGCTCTGACCCCACCCCCGTTCCCACGGGTCGCGCACGGGTCGCGAAAACTCTGAAAATCCGCTGGCGCGTTCGGCTCCGAACATTTAGTGTTAAAAGCCGAGCGGCGAGGGGCCACACCCCTCCCGGCCCCCGCCGCTCGGTCCATCGGGCCGGATCCGCCGGGCCGCCGGACCCCACGGACGAGGAGTTGCACGATGTCGAACGCAGAGGTGCTCGAGTTCGCAGAGGTGCTCGAGTTCCACATCCCACGAGGGACCGACTGGCGTGAGCACGCCGTCTGCAAGGGCAAGACCAAACTGTTCTTCCCGCCCAAGGCCGAGCGCCCGCAGGCACGGGCACGTCGCGAGGCCCAAGCCGATCTGCTCTGCCGGGGGTGCCCGGTGCGCACTCAGTGCCAAGACTTCGCCCGCGAGAACCACGAGTACGGGTTCTGGGGCGGCGAGTCCGAGGAGGACCGCCACCTCGCCGGGTACACGGTGGCCGCCCCCATCGGTGTCCGGGCCCGACTCGCCACCCCCTGACCCGACACCGGCCGTCACCGCCGGGCACGTCCCGACGCACACCCCCCGGGCGTCGGGACGTGCCGCGTGCGAGACCCGTACCTGTCACACCGGCTGCATAAGGTGAGCACCGTGACCGGTCCGACCACCCCACTGCGCTTCGGGGTGGTCGATCTCGAGACCACCGGGCTGCGCATCGACCGCCACCGCATCCTGCAGCTCGGGCTCGTGATCGTCGAACACGGCCGGGTGATCGACCAGTGGTCCACCTACGTCAAGCTCCGCCGGCCGTGGCAGCGCCTCGGCCCCCGACACGTCCACGGCATCCGCCGCCGCGACCTGCGCGGCGCACCCCGTCTGGTCGAAGCGCTCGACGAGCTGGCCGACCGGCTCGACGGTGCCATCTTCACGGCCCACAACGCAGCCTTCGACGGCGGCTTCCTCGAGACCGCGGCGCGCGCCGAGGGCAGCCGGCTCCGGATCGGCCCTCGTCTCTGCACGCTCCGCCTGTCTCGACGGCTCGATCCCGACCGGCTCCTCTCCCACCGTCTGGGTGACCTGTGCGACCGGTACGGCCTGACCATCGAGCGGCCGCACGATGCGCTCAGCGACGCGCTCGCCACCGCCGAGGTGCTCCCCCGGCTGCTCGACGCCCACGGCATCACCTGTGCCGAACAGCTGGCGCCGTTCTACGACCGCACCGACGCCCCGGCACCGTCGCCACGGCGATAGACCGCCAGCACCCGCGCTGCGGCGTCACGGCCCACGTCCACCAACTCGGGCGGCGCCAGCACAGTCGCGTGCGGACCCAGGCGCACCAGCACCCGTTCGAGCCACCGGTGGCTCCCCACCGGCAGTGTGACCGTCAGCTCGTGGCCGTGGTCGACCACCTCGTCCACCGGGTAGCGCTCGACCACCCATCGGGCATGGTCGGCCAGGCGGATCGTGGCCCGCTCGACCTCGGCGTCGGTGAACCACTCACCCGGTGTCGGCAGCGGCTCGTCCACCGGATCGGCGAACTCACCGGTTCGGGTGACCGACTCGATCCGGTCGAGCCGGAAGGTGCGGCGCTCCCCCGATCGCTCGTCGTCGGCCAGCACGTACCAGTGACCCCGGTCGGCGAACACCTGCCGGGGCACGATGCGTCGCTCCGAGACGGCGTCGGTCGACGCGCTCCAGTAGGTCACGACCAGCCACTCGATGCGGCGGACGGCGTCGGCCACCACGTCGCCGAGGGCCGGACGACCGAGATCCACCGTCACCGCCCCGGTGTCGGGCGCAGCGGTGGTCGCCAGGTCGCTCTCCACGACCGCCTCCAGCTTGGCGAGTCCCCGGCCGAGCGGGCCGTCGGGATCAGCACCCGGCATCTCCATCGCGGCCCGGCCGGCCGCCACCAGCTCGAACGCCTCGACCGAGTTCAACTTCAACGACCGGGTGAAGAGCCTCGGCACACCGACGTGCACCATGCCCTCGTCGATGAACACATCGATCAACTCGTCCACGTACGGCGGGAGACCGCACATCGAGACCAGCTCGAGGTCGGTGGCCACCTCGCGATCGGTGAGATCGAACCGCTCGGCCACCTCGGCCACCGGCACCGAGCCGCGTTCCATCAGCCACGGCAGCATGACGAGGAGCCGTCGCAGCCGGTCCTCGGCGGGGCGCGGGCGCACCCGCGGCTGCCCCGAACGTGCACCGTCAGCGGTGGTCATCGCGCCCCCGCCATCGACTCGAGCCAGCTGATCATCTCGGCACGCACCTCGTCGGGAGCCAGCACCTCGGCGTACTCCATCAGACCCAGCACCCACGACCGGAACGCGTCGAGGTTGCCGCAGGGCACCGTCACCTCGACCGCTCCGTGGTCGTGCCGGCGCACCACGCGGTCGTCGCCCACCTCGCGTACCACCGCTGCGGCACGCGACGCCGAGATCCAGACCACCGCCTCCGCCACATGACCGGTCTGCGTACCGAGCAGCTTGGGATCGGTGGGCACCGCCTCGCGCAGATCGATCCGGGGTCGCTCGAAGGAACCGCCCTCACCCATCTCGATCTCACCCGCGATGCGGTCGACCCGGTAGGTGCGGCGATCGTCGCGCACCCGATCGAAGCCCACCAGGTACCAGAACCCGTCGCGGAGGAGGAGCCCGTACGGCTCGACCTCGCGATCGACGTCGCGGTACCGGAAGCGCACGACCGCGCGGCGCGACACGGCGTCGCGCAGTGGGGCCAGCGCCGGCGACGACGGCATGGTGGCGACCACCGGCGATGTCTCACCCGCTGCGCCGCCGCCGAGCTTCCACAGGCCCAGCTGCGCCGAGTCGGATCCCGCACGCGAACGCGTGGCCGCCACCGCCACCTGCAGCGCCCGCATCTCGTCACGGTCGAGCTCGAGATCGTCGAGCTCGTAGCGGGCACGGTCGATCCAGTACCGGCTCTGCCCGGCGTACTCGCCGCCCGGCACGATCTCGGACTCGATCGGCACCCCGATCTCGCGCAGCGCCGCCTTGTCCCGCTCGAACGCGCCCCGACGGGCCGACAGCCCCACGGGGTACATCCCATCGAGCTCGCCGGCGATCTCCACCAGGCTCAACGGCCGCGGCGTCTCGAGGAGCAGTGCGAGCAGGTTCGTGAGACGCTCCACCCGGTCGGCCATGACAGCAGCGTAGAGGGCGCCCACGGCGGCAGATCAGAACTGCGACAGCGTGAACGGGAGCCGGGGAGGTGGCCGTTGCCGCCGACGTGGGGCATCATGGGCGCCCTATGAGCCACGCGGACCCGCCCGCCACCGCGTCCCCCGACGCCCCCACGGCCCCGCGACAGTGGGTGGGCACGCCGTATCCCCTGGGCGCCACCTACGACGGGGCCGCCACCAACTTCTCGATCTTCTCGAGCGGGGCCGAGGGCGTCGAGCTGTGCCTGCTCGGCGACACCGCTGACGCACAGGGTGGCCGCGACGAGGTCCGCATCGAGCTCACCGAGGTCGACGGCCACATCTGGCACACGCAGCTCCCCGACGTCCGTCCCGGCCAGCGCTACGGCTACCGCATGCACGGTCCCTGGGAGCCGCCCGCCGGGCTCTGGTTCAACCCCGCGAAGCTGCTGCTCGACCCGTACGCCAAAGCGGTCGAGGGCGAGGTCGACTGGGCTCCCGCGTGCTTCGGGTACGACTTCGACGACCCCGACCACCCCAACACCGACGACAGCGCGCCGCACGTGCCCCTCGCCATCGTGAGCGACCCGTACTTCGACTGGGGAAACGACCGCCCGCCGATGGTGCCCCGCCACGAGACGGTCATCTACGAGGCCCACGTGAAGGGGTTCACGTACACGCACCCCGGCATCCCCGAGGAGCTGCGCGGCACCTACGCCGGAATCGCCGACCCCGTGGCGATCGAACACCTGGTGCGGCTCGGCATCACCACCCTCGAGCTGATGCCGGTGCACCAGTTCATCCACGATCACCACCTCCACACCAAGGGCCTGCGCAACTACTGGGGCTACAACTCGGCGGCGTTCCTCGCCCCGCACAACCTGTACTCGTCTCGCGATCCGCTCGGGAGCCCGCAGGAGTTCAAGGCGATGGTCAAGGCCCTGCACGCGGCGGGCATCGAGGTCATCCTCGACGTGGTCTACAACCACACCGCCGAGGGCAACCACCTCGGCCCCACGCTGTCGTGGCGAGGCATCGACAACCACGCCTACTACCGGCTGGTGGACGGCGACCCCCGCCACTACCTCGACTTCACCGGCACCGGGAACAGCATGAACATGCGGCACCCGCACGTGCTGCAGCTCATCATGGACAGCCTGCGGTACTGGGTGCTCGAGATGCACGTGGACGGCTTCCGCTTCGATCTGGCCTCGGCCCTGGCCCGCGAGCTCTACGAGGTCGACCGGCTGTCGGCCTTCTTCGACCTGGTGCAGCAGGACCCCGTCATCTCCCAGGTCAAGCTGATCGCCGAGCCGTGGGACGTGGGTGAGGGCGGCTACCAGGTCGGCAAGTTCCCGCCGCACTGGTCGGAGTGGAACGGGCAGTACCGCGACACCATCCGTGACTTCTGGCGGGGGGAACCATCCACCCTCGCCGAGTTCGGTTACCGCTTCACCGGCAGCTCCGACCTGTACGAGGCCGACACCCGCAAGCCCACCGCCTCGATCAACTTCGTGACCGCCCACGACGGCTTCACGATGGCCGACCTGGTGGCCTACAACGACAAGCACAACGAGGCCAACGGCGAGGACAACCGCGACGGCGAGAGCCACAACCGGTCGTGGAACCACGGCGTCGAGGGCCCGACCGACGATCCCGACATCGAGGAGCTGCGCCGTCGTCAGCGGCGCAACCTGATGACCACGCTGCTGCTGTCGCAGGGTGTGCCGATGATCGTGGGCGGCGACGAGATCGGCCGCACCCAGGGCGGCAACAACAACGCCTACTGCCAGGACAACGAGGTGTCGTGGTACGACTGGCACGACGTCGACGAGGACTTCCTCGAGTGGACGTCACGTGTGGTCGCGTTCCGAGCCGAGCACCCGGTGTTCCGACGTCGGCGCTGGTTCCAGGGGCGCAAGATCCGCGGCATCGAGGACATGGCGTGGTTCCGCCCCGACGGCGAGGAGATGAGCGACGAGGACTGGGACCTGGGCTACGCGAGTTCGGTGGGCGTGTTCGTGAACGGCGAGTCGATCCAGACCACCGACCTGTTCGGCGCACGCATCGTCGACGACACGTTCATGGTGATCCTCAACGCGAGCGAGCTCGACATCGAATGGGTGCTGCCCGACGCCCGGTGGGGCGCGCGGTGGATCGTCGACCTCGACACCGAGGACCCGGGTGTCGGCACGGTCGATCGACCCAGCGTGGGGATCGAGGCGGGTGAGGAGATCGTCGTGGTGTCGCGCTCGGTGCTGGTGCTGCGTCGCACGGCCCGCACGGTGAGCAACGACCACCCGGCTGCCGGTCACGGCGCCACGACCGCCGACAGGTCCGTCAGGGGTGCGACCGGACCGAACAGTCCGAGCACCACGGGCAACGGGACGTCCACGTGACCGCTGCCGACCCGGCACTGCTGGCGCGCGCCCACGACCTCGGCATCGACACCGACTACGTCGACGTCCATCAGCAGCGTCACGACGCCGACCCCGACGCATTGGCGGTGGTGGTCGAGATGCTCGACGACGATGTCGCGGGCGACGGTACGCCAGTCTTCGACCCGGTCGTGATCGTGCGGGCCGACGCCCACGGAGCGACCTCCGGCAACGAGTTCACGCTGCTCGGCTCGGCCCGGGCCCGGGTGACCGACATCGAACTCGAGCTGGCCGACGGCACCCGACTCACACCCACCGTCCTCACCGACGGCCACGCGATCGGCGTCGAGGGATCGCTCCCGCTCGGGTGCCACACCCTCCGCCTCGACACGGCCGACGGACCGGGCACCACCACCGTCGTCTGCCCGCCGCACTCGATGCTCACCCGTGGACCGTGGCACGGCGGATCTGGGCTGTTCGTGCCCGCCTACGCGCTGTGGGACCACGACCAGCCACTGCCATCGTTCGGTTTGCTCGATCGACTCGCACGGGCGCTCGGCACACTGCACACCGAAGTGCTCACCACCTTGCCGCTGTATGCAACGTTCCTCGACCACCCCTTCGATCCGAGCCCGTACGCGCCGGCCAGCCGACTGCACTGGAACGAGGTGTTCCTCGACGACCACGCGCTGCCGGTCGCGCCACTCGAGCCGCAGGGCCGGTACCTCGACTGGGCCGGTGTGGGTGCTCGCCGCCGCCGGCAGCTCGTCGAAGCGGTCGACTCCCTCGACGCGAGCACGCACGAACAGCTCGACCGGTTCGTGGCCGACCGACCCGACGTGGCTGCGTTCGCGCGCTTCCTCACCGAACGGGCTGCGGCGAGCGGGAGCCCCACTCCCGACGATCCCGCCCGCGACGACCCGGGGCGGATCCGTCGCAGCCATGAGCTCGCCCAGTTCCTGGCCGACCGCCAACTCGGCGAGCTGGCAGCGGGCACCGCAGCGGGCACGAGCGCCGGGCTCGCCATCGATCTGCCCATCGGTTGCCACGTCGACGGGTACGAGCGATGGGCGCACCCGGAGCTGTTCGCCGACGGCTGCACCATCGGCGCTCCGCCCGACCTGTTCTTCACCGAGGGACAGAACTGGGGCCTCCCGCCGCAACTCCCCGGCGCCGGTCGCCGATCGGGGCACCGGCTCTGGCGCGATCTGTTGAGCCGAGCCGGCGAGCATGCAGCGCTGCTCCGCATCGACCACGTGATGGCCGTGCACCGGCTGTGGTGGGTGCCCGAGGGTTTCGGCGCCCATCAGGGCGTGTACGTGCGCTACCCGAGCAACGAGCTGCTGGCCGTGATCGCCGCAACCGCCGCCGAGTGCGGCACGGTCGTGGTGGGCGAGGATCTCGGCACCGTGCCCGACGAGGTCGGTGCGCTGCTCGACGAGTGGGAGATGCTCGGCATGCACGAGGAGCAGTTCCACATGACCCCGTCGATGATGCCCGCTTCCGGTCTCGCCGACATCCCGGCACGGTCGGTCACCGGCATCCGCACCCACGACATGCAACCGTTCGCCGCGTTCGTGGCCGAGCAGGACGTGCGGGGCGGGCTCGCCGAGTACCGGGCGCGCCTCGGACGCGAGCTGGGCCGCGACATCGGCGAGTCGTACCCCGAGGTGCTCGACGCGGTGCTCGAGTGGCTGGCGCGGAGTCCGTCGGCGCTCGTCACCGTCGACCTCGACGACCTCACGGGCGAGACCGAACATCACAACGTACCCGGGCAGGTGCTCGCCTCGAACTGGGGACGACGCCTCGCACGTCCCCTGTCGGAGCTGCTCGACGACCCCGACATCCGTCGCCGCCTCACCCTGCTCGGGACCCGCCCACGTGCCTGACGTGGCACCTCGACCCGCGCTCACCCCCACGGTGACGCGCGACGCGGACGGTCGCCCCGTCACCACGTTCTGCGTCTGGGCCCCCACCGCCACCACCGTCCACCTCGAACTGTCCGCGCCGAACGCCCAGGACCACCCGATCACCGCAGACAGTTCGGAGGGTCGGCTCGAACCGACGGTCCACCCCCTCGAACTGTCCGCGCCGAACGCCCAGGACCACCCGATCACCGCAGACAGTTCGGAGGGTCGGCTCGAACCGACGGTCCACCCCCTCGAACTGTCCGCGCCGAACGCCCAGGACCACCCGATCACCGCAGACAGTTCGGAGGGTCGGCTCGAACCGACGGTCCACCCCCTCGAACTGTCCGCGCCGAACGCCCAGGACCACCCGATCACCGCAGACAGTTCGGAGGGCGGGTGGGAGGTGACGGTGCCGGGGGTGGGGCACGGTCGGCGCTACCGGTACTCGATCGACGCCGGACCGTGGTTGCCCGACCCGGCATCGGGGTGGCAACCCGACGGGGTGCACGGCGCCTCGGCCGTGGTCGACACCACCCGGTTCGCCGGCCACTTCGAGTGGACCGACCACGAGTGGCGCGGAGTAGCGCTCGCGGACACGGTGCTGTACGAGCTGCACATCGGCACGTTCACCCCCGCCGGCACCTTCGATGCCGCCATCGAGCAGCTCCCTCGGCTGCGTGAACTGGGTATCACCACCGTCGAGATCATGCCCGTCAACGCCTTCCCGGGCGAGCGCAACTGGGGCTACGACGGCGTGTTCGCGTACGCGGTACAGGAGTCGTACGGCGGACCCGAGGCGCTCGCCCGGTTCGTCGACGCCGCCCACGCCCACGGTCTGGCGGTGGTGCTCGACGTGGTCTACAACCACCTCGGCCCCGAGGGGAACGTGTTGGCCCACTTCGGCCCCTACTTCGACCACTCGTACACAACTCCGTGGGGGCCGGCGGTGAACGTGGCCGGTCCCGGCAGCGATGGTGTGCGCCGCTACATCGTCGAGAACATCCGACGCTGGGTGCGTCACTTCCACCTCGACGGGTTCCGGCTCGACGCGGTGCACGCCGTGATCGACCCCACGGCCACGTCGATCTGGGAGCAGGTGGCCGCCGCAGCCCACGAAGAGGGTGCGGCCGCCCGACGGAAGGTCGTGGTGATCGCCGAGACCTCCGACAACGACCCCCGCTACGTGCGCGGGGTCGAGCGGGGCGGTCACGGCCTCGACGCCCAGTGGAACGACGACATCCACCACACGCTCAGGGTGGCCGTGACCGGCGAGCGCGGCACGTACTACGACGACTACGAGGGCACCGCCGGCGAACTCGCCGACACGATCCGCCACCGCTGGAAGTTCAGGGGCGGCTACTCGGTGTTCAGAGGCCGCCACCACGGCCGACCGGTGGACGACGTGGCGCCTCACCGATTCATCACCTACTCGCTCGACCACGACCAGATCGGCAACCGCCCGGCCGGCGACCGCCCCGTGCTCGATCCGGCCCGACGCCGGCTCGCGCCCGCCACGATCCTGCTGCTGCCGTCCACCCCCATGTTGTTCATGGGCGAGGAGTACGGCGACCCCGCGCCCTTCCCGTTCTTCGTCGACCACGGCGATCCCGACCTCCTCGAGGCCACCCGCAGCGGCCGCCGCGAAGAGTTCGCCGGCGCCGACTGGAGCGTGGAGATCCCCGACCCGGGCGATGCGGCCACGATGCGCGCCGCCGTGCTCGATCCGCGACTCTCCGAGCGCGAGGGGCACCGCGAACTGCTCGCGATGTACACCGAGCTGCTGCGGCTCCGGCGCGAGCACCCCGCAGTTCGCTCACCCCGAGCGCGTCAGCGTGTCGACCTCCACGACACCGTGGTCGGTGTGCACCGTGCGCTCGAGGTGCGGGACGGTCGATCGACCTCGTCACTGCTCGTGAACCTCGGCGACCGGGCGGTCATCGTCGAGGTGGCCGGCGAGCACGACGGCGACCACGACGGCGACCACGACCGCCAGGCGGTGACGCTGGCGTTCGACAGCGCCGACCCACGCTGGGGCGGCCCGGGCGACGGCGTGACGGTGGCGGACGGGTCGATCACCCTCGCCCCGTGGACCGTCGCCCTCGTCGTCTCCTGAATCACCGGGATCATCCCGGCCTGGTCAGAGAATCGACCGACCCCTCGGCAGTTTCTCTGACCGTGACGAGACCTGGCGTCAGGGGGTACGGGTGAGGAGGATGGCGGGGAACTCGCTGAGCGGGGCGGCGAGAGACAGGGCGCCCGAGACGGGGTCGGCCCCGTCCACGAGGACGTGGCGCCAGGTGCCCGGTGGGAGCTCGACGCGAAGATCCCCGTGATCCACTGGCGGGCCGAGGAGAGCGACCACCGTGACCGCGTGGTCGCCGCGGGCGAAGGCCAGCACGCGATTCGAACCCGTGCCGACGACGGTCAGCGGCACGTACTGCCCATCGGGTCCGAACGCCTCGGGAAGCGAACGGCGGAGCGCTGCGGCTCGGCGGATGACGACCGCCTTCGCCGCATCGGGGCGCTCGCGCCACGCCGTCGGGCCGTCGAGCGTTCCGGCGGCCGCCACGAGCGAACGGACCTCGCTCCAGTCGGGAGCGGAGCGGTTGTCGGGATCGACCAGGTGGTACTCGAACACCTCGGTGCCCTGGTACACATCGGCCACGCCCGGTGCCGAGAGGCGGACGAGCGTGGCGGCCACCGACGCCGCCCGCCCCGGAACGTCGAGTCGCTGCGACCACGTCCGGATCGAACGGGCCACGTCGTGGTCGCCCACCACCACCTCGGCCAGCCGGACGAGCAGCTCTTCGTGAGCCGCGTCCGGCGAGGTCCACGACGTGTGCAGCTCGGCCTCACGGGCCGACTTCACGAGGAACGCCTCGAGCCGGGGACGATCGAGGCCCGGGCACGTCACGGCGGTCTGCACCGCGTGCGACACCGCAGGGAGGTCGATGCCCGGCACGTCGAGCACGATCGCGGGCCACCATTCGCCCACCGCCGCCGCCCACGCCTCGTGCTCGGCCGTGAGCGCGGCGGCTCTGGCACGCACGTCGGCCGATCGCTTGGTGTCGTGGGTGGAGGCCGTCAGCATGGCGCGCGGATGGCTGCGGTGAACGCTGAGCTGCGCAGCGTGGAACTCGTCGACATCAGCACCGAAACGGCCGGGTTCGCCACCCACCTCGCAGAGCGCGGCGAACTTCAGGTAGCGGTAGAAGGCACGATCCTCGGCACCCTTGGCCATGGCCGGTCCGGTGAGCTGTTGCCAACGAGTGCGCAACTCGCGCTGAGCGTCACCGGCGGGTTCGCGCAGCGCACGCAGCACCCGCCCGAGGTGTTGGACGAGCTCGGGACGCGCCACAGCCACGTCGTCCGCCACCCGACCGAGCACGTGGTCGCCCGCGGGGTCGTCGGGCAGGTAGGTGCGGTAGCGGGGCAGCCGCGCGGTGAGCTCGACCACGACCGCACCCACGGGATCACCCGCGCCGGCACCACCCGTGTCACCCAGCGCTCGGTGGGCCGCCCGCTGGGTGCGCTCGACGTCGGGACGGAGACCGTCGGCGAGCACCTCGCGGCGCGCCCGGTCCTCGAGATCGTGGAACTCCCCGGCGAGTTCCGGGTGATCGACGACCGCCTCGCTCCAGAGTCGGTCGAACGTGGCAGCGGCCGACGGATCGACCAGGAGTTGATCGAGCACCCGGGCGAACTCGTAGCCGGTCGAACCGTCGACGGGCCACGACGGTGGCAGCATCTCGTCGGCGGCGAGGATCTTCTCGACCAGCAACCAGGCCTGGGCACCGATCCGCTCGCGGAGTCCGACGAGGTAGCCGGTCGGGTCGGCCAGACCGTCCACGTGATCGACCCGGATCCCCCCGAACGCAGCATGCGACGACCACTCGACCGGGAGTGCATCGATGGCGGCAGCCACCTCGGGCTCCTCCACCCGCACCGCCACGAGGTCGTCGATCGTGAAGAACCGCCGCACGTTGCGGATGGGGTCACGCCAGAAGACCAGCTCGTAGTGCTGCCGGTCGAGCAGCTCGGGCAGCGGCACATCGGCCGTACCGGGCGCCAGCGGGAGACGGAGCCCACCGTGCACGAGCAGATGCGGTTCGTCGAGTGCCGGACCGGTCCGCTCCGGCGGGACGACGCTGATCTCGTCGGCGGCGAGCAGCTCGTCGAGCGGAGCTCCCAACACGGGCAGGACCACCCTGCCGCCCGCCACGTCGGGATCGACGTCGAACCACGCCGCGCCCGGGCTGGTGGGCCCGTCACGCAGCATCTCCCACCACGGGGCGTTGAGCTCGGGGCGGGCGGTCGAGGCGTGGTTGGGCACATGGTCGATCACCAACCGGAGGCCACGCTCGGCGGCCGCGTCGAACAGCCGGTCGAGACCCTCGTGACCACCCAGCTCGGCACGAACCCGGGTGTGATCGACCACGTCGTACCCGTGGCCACTGCCCGGCACCGCCTCGGCCACCGGCGACAGGTAGACGTGGCTGATCCCGAGTTGCACGAGGTGGTCGAGCAGCCCGACGGCGTGATCGAAGCCGTACTCGGGTGTGAGCTGCACCCGGTACGAGGCGACCGGGAACTCCGGTGCCCGTCGATCTGCGTCGGGCTGCGACCCCGCTCGTGTCATCGGTGGTCGCGGTACCAGCTGATCAGCGCGTTGGTCGAGCTGTCGTGGCGGTCGGGAGCCGGGGTGTCGGTGAGCTCGGGCAGGATCCGGTTGGCGAGCTCCTTGCCGAGCTCGACCCCCCACTGATCGAAGCTGTTGATGCCCCACACCGTGCCCTGCACGAACACGATGTGTTCGTAGAGCGCGATCAGCTGCCCGACGGTGGACGGCGTGAGCCGATCGGTGAGGATCATCGTGCTGGGCCGGTCGCCGGCGAAGAACCGGTGCGGTTCGTCGGGCGCCTCACGGCCGAACGCCAGGGCCTCCGCCTGGGCGAACAGGTTCGAGATCAACAGGTCGTGGTGGTGCTGGTACGGATGGTTCGGTCGGGCCACACCGATGAAGTCGACGGGCACCACCGTCGTGCCCTGGTGGAGCAGTTGGTAGAAGGCGTGCTGACCGTTCGTACCCGGTTCGCCCCACACGACCGGACCGGTGGCGGTGTCGACCGGTCCGCCGTCGAGCCGCACCGATTTGCCGTTCGACTCCATGTCGAGCTGCTGGAGGTAGGCGGGGAAGCGCGCCAGCTCCTCGGCGTAGGGCAGCACCGCCTTGGTGCTGCACCCGTGCACGTCCACGTACCAGACGCCGAGCATGCCCAGCAGTACCGGCACGTTGGCCTCGAGCGGCGTGTCGAGGAAGTGCTCGTCGATCGCCCGCATACCGGCCAGGAACTCGCCGAACGCTTCGGGGCCGATCGCGATCATCAGCGACAGCCCGATGGCCGACCCCACGGAGTAGCGCCCCCCCACCCAGTCCCAGAAACCGAACATGTTCGCGATGTCGATGCCGAACGCCTCGACCTGCTCGGCGTTCGTGGAGACCGCCACGAAGTGGTCGGACACCGCTGCGTCGCCCAGCGCTGCGACCAGCCAGTCGCGCGCCGTGGTGGCGTTGGTGATGGTCTCCACCGTGGTGAACGTCTTCGAGGCGACCACGAACAACGTCGAGGCCGGGTCGAGCCCCGACAGGGTGCGGTGCACGTCGGCACCGTCGACGTTCGACACGAAGTGGGTGCGCAGCCGCGGGTGGGTGTACGCGGCGAGGGCCTTCGTCGCCATGGCAGGCCCGAGATCGGAGCCGCCGATGCCGATGTTGACCACGTCGGTGATCCGCTCGTCGGCACGGATGTCGTCGACGAAGGCAGCCATCCGATCGAGGACCTCGTGCACGTCGGGCACCACGTCGCAGCCGTCCACCTCGACCACGGTGCCCCGTGGCGCGCGGAGGGCGGTATGGAGCACGGCGCGACCCTCGGTGGTGTTGATCGGTTCACCGGCGAACATGCGGTCACGACGGCGCTCGACCCCGGCCGCCCGCGCCACGTCGAGCAACGCCGCCATCGTGCCGTCGTCCACATGGGTCTTCGAGAAGTCGACGTGCAGGTCGGCGGCGTCGACGACGTACCGCTCGGCACGTTCGGGGTCGGCATCGAACAGCAGCTTCAGCGGCTGCGGGACCGGTCGACCGAGGAGTGCCACCCACTCGCGGGTGGTCGAGATGTCGGTGGGCGGATCAGCAGGCATCGTCAGCGACGCTACCCAAACGGGCGCCCGGGTGAACTCACACCCGCCACGGTGAGGCACCGTGGTCGACGAACGCGACCGTGCCGGCCCGGCGGACGTGCGACACCGGGATCGAATGGTCATCGGACAGCCATCGGGCCATCACCTCGGCCTTCGACGCCCCTGCGGTCAGCATCAGGCGACTCCGGCCGGAGTTCACCACGCCGGGGGTGAGCGTCATCCGTCGGAAGCCGTTGAACTCGCCGATCGCTTCCACCGCCCGACGCGACGTCACCACCGCCTCGTCACCGGGCGGCCACGACGCCGCGTGTCCGTCGTCACCGAGACCGAGGTGCACCACGTCGAACCTCTCGGGCAGCGCGGCGGCATACCGGTCGGCAGCGGCACCGAGATCGGCATCGGTCACCGGCATCCGGTGCACCGTGACCGGGAGGTCGACGAGTTGCTCGGCGTTGCGCTCGGGATGACCGTCGGGCACGACGCGTTCGTCCACCTGCCACACCTCGATCCGGTCCCACGGCAGATCGTGCAGGAGCAGTGCCCGGAACAGTGGCGGGGCCGTGCTCCCGCCGCTCACCGCCAGGGTGGCGGTCCCCCGCTCGACCACGGCCTCACGGAGCCGGTCGGCCAACCACGCCGCGGCGTCGACCGCCGGATGTTCGGCCACGTGGAGCTCCAGGTCACGGTGTCCACGGTCCGACGACATCCACCGATGTTCCAGCACCCAGGGGAATTTGGCAAGCCGAGCGCCGTCGGTAGCGTCCCGAGCCGATGGACCCCACGACACGACCCGCGGTGCAGCGCGGGATCCAGGCCGGCGTGGCCGCTTACGTGCTGTGGGGTCTGCTCACGATCTACTGGAAGCAGCTCTCGGCGTTCGATGCGATCGAACTGATCGGTTGGCGTCTCGTCATGGCCGCGGTCGTGATGATCGTGGTCGTGACCGTGCGTGGCCGGTGGCCCGTGCTGCGGGCCGCCTTCAGGTCACCTCGACTGATCGGTCGGCTCGCTCTCGCCGGCTCCATCTTGACGGTCAACTGGACGATGTACGTCTACGCGGTGGTGAACGACCAGATCATCGAGACGGCCCTCGGCTACTTCCTCGCCCCGCTCGGCACCATCGCCCTCGGGGTCGCCGTTTTCGGCGAGCGATTGTCAGCGGCCAAGTGGTTCGCGGTGGCGTGCGCCGTGATCGCCGTGGCCGTGCTGACGGTGTCGGCCGGCCGCGTGCCGTACATCGCCATCGCGATCGCCGCCTCGTGGAGCCTCTACGGCCTCGCGAAGCGCACCGTCCCACTGCCGCCCATCGAGAGCCTGACCGGCGAGACGCTGGTACTGCTCGGCCCCGCGGTGGCCGTGATCGTGTGGGGCACGACCCGCTCCGACGGGATCCCGGCCACGGCGGTGGGGTTCGACTGGCTCTTCCTGGTGGGCACCGGCCTGACCACGGCCGTGCCACTGCTGCTGTTCTCGGTGGCCGCCCGCAGCGTGCCGTTCACGGTGCTCGGCCCGCTGAACTACCTCGTGCCGCTCATCAACTTCCTGCTCGGCTGGGCCGTGTACGACGAACCGGTGCCGCTCGTGCGGTTCATCGGGTTCCTCCTGATCTGGTGCGCACTCGTGGCCGTCACGATCGACACGGTGCGCTCGTCGCGACGCGCCCGGCCGGTGCCCGCCGTACCGCTGCCCTGACCCTGCGGAGGGCCGACGAACGGCCGAGGCGCACGCCGCGAGCGACCGGCCGGGCGACCGACGACGAGGTCGGCCACTGTGGCAAGCTGTGCGTCGAACGACACGGAAGGTTCCCCATGAGGCAACGGTTGGTCATGTCCACGGCAGCGATGGCGCTGGCGCTCACGGGTGTGGCGTGCGGTGGTGACGACGGCGGTGGTGGTGGCAGCCTGCAGGCGCGGGTGGCGAACGAGCTCATCGCCGAAGCGAGTGACGATGATGACATCACCCTCGACGAGGCCTGCGTGCGCCGCGTCACCGGCGAGCTCAGCAACGCCGACGCTCGGGCACTGCTCGACGACAGCGAGGAGGACCTGAGCCCCGAGGGCGGCATGGCCCTGCTCGGGATCTTCGAGTGCTTCGACTTCGACTTCGGCGATCTCGAGGACTTCGACTTCGACCTCGACCTCGACGACTGACCGCGGTTCGATCGCCCGGATCGGCTGGCACACTGTCATCGATGGTCGACACCGGAACCACGGGACCGAATGAACTCGACGACCCCGACGACCCAGACCACACCGACGTGGTGACCGACAGCGACGCGACCGACAGCGACGCGGCCGACACCGGCGTCGAAGCCGGCGAGGTGGACTCGGATGCGATCGATGTCGACGAGATCGTGCTGCCCTGGTGGCAGCACCCGCTGAACATCTTGACCCTCTTCGTGTCGATCGCGCTGGTGGCCGGCATGGTCGGCTGGCTGGTGGGCGACGCCCGGGCGAGACCCACGGGCAGCGACGTCGACATCGGCTTCCTCCACGACATGCGAGAGCACCACGAGAACGCGTTCTCCATCGCGTTCATGTACCTCGATCTCGACGACACGAACCCCGGCCTGCGCACCGTGTCGCGCAACATCATCCTCGACCAGGGCGTCGAGATCGGACGCATGATCCAGCTGCTCCGCAGCTTCGGCGCCCCCGAGGCCAACCAGGGCGACACCTCGATGGTGTGGATGGGCATGTCATCGGCGGCGGGGTCGATGCCCGGCATGGCCACCCGCGCCCAACTCGACGAGTTGGCGGCCACCGAGGGCAGCGGGGCCGACGAGATGTTCGTCGAGCTCATGACCGCCCACCACCTGGGCGGCCTCGACATGGCCCGGTTCGCCATGGACAACACCGAAGATGCCGAGGTCAGGGCGATGGCCGCGTCGATCGTCGCGAAGCAGCAGGGTGAGATCGTCCAGATGCAGCGGTTGCTCGACTGAGATGGCCCTCGACTGAGATGACTGCGGTGACTGCGGCGACGGGCCCCCGACGCGGCACGGCCTTCTCATCGTTCGCCGCGACGCTCCTCGCGTGGTGCCTGGTCGCAGCGGTGGGGTGCGGCGGAGAGCCCGACGTGGTCGCCAGCCGCGCCGAGCCCTCTGCCGGCGCAGCGCCCGCCCACACCCTGCCGTCCACCGAGGCCGAACGCGGGCCCGGCACCGCGCTCGACGACCGGCCCGTCACGACCACCGAGCCCCACGAGACCAGCAGGAGCGTCTCTCCCCCGCCCGTCACCACGCCACCGGCCGCGGTCCCCTCGATCCAATCCGACGCGGTGCTGGACGACCTCGCCGAGATCGGCGACGCCAAGGAGCCGCGGGTGTACGACGATCTCGTGGCCGCCGCCCTGATCGACATCGAGGAGTGGATGACGGAGATACACCCGCTCGTGCACGGCGCCGAGTGGCGACCGCTGTCGGGTGGGGTGTATCCGTCGTACCCCGGCCGCACCGACATCCCCGGCTGCGGCGAACCCTTCACCGATCCCGCCGACGTGGCCGAGTACGTGGCCTTCTACTGCGCCAGCGGCGACTTCGTGGTGTACGACGACGGCCCCGACAGCCTGCTGGGCGAGCTGACCGCCCAGTTCGGGCCGTCGGTGATGGGCATCGTGCTGGCACACGAGTACGGCCACGTGGTGCAGGACCGCACCGGCGACCTCGCTCGCCGACTGCCCACCATCCTGGTCGAGCAGCAGGCCGACTGCGTGGCGGGTGCCTGGGTGCGCCGCGCGGCCACCGGCGAGTCACCGCACCTCACGTTGTCCGACGCCGACATCCGTGGCGCGCTGATCACGATGGTGGCCGTGCGCGACCCGGTCGGGACCGACCAGTTCGAAGCCGGTGGACACGGGTCCGCCTTCGACCGGATCGGCGCCTTCCAGGAGGGATACGTTCATGGTCCCGAGCGATGCGCCGAGCTGCTCGACGACCCCCTGCCGCTCATGCCCAACCAGTTCCAGTCGACCGCCGACCTGATCAACGACGGGGATCTCCCGTTCGGGTACGACGAGGGGCAGATCGTGCCCCTGATCGTCGACACGCTCAACCGCTACTGGCCGTTCCAACTCGCCGAACTCGACGCCGGGAGTTTCCCCACCATGGTGCTGACGCCGGTCACCGGGGCCGCCGACATCTCGTGTCCGACCACCCCCCGGCTCGTGGCGCCCGGTCTGGCGACGTGCATCCCCGACGGCGTCGTGTTCCTCGACGACGGGTTCGCCCGCCGGCTCTACGTCGACCCCATCGTGGGGAGCGCCGACTTCGCCGTGGGGTATTTCATCGCCCTCGCCTGGGCCGACGTGGCACAGGACCTCCTCGGCAGCACGCTCACCGGAAGTGACCGCGCCCTCGCCAACGACTGTCTCGTGGGTGCCTGGACCCGCGATCTCGACCCGGATCGCCCCTCGCGGTCCGATGAGGGCCTCGATCGCGGCATCATCTCGCCCGGCGACCTCGACGAAGCCGTGGTGGCGGCCATCGAGATCGGCGACACCTCGTCCGACGACGAGATCCTCGGTACGCCGTTCCAGAAGATCGACGCGTTCCGCGCCGGGGTACTCGGCCAGATCGACGCCTGCCTCGATCGGCTCGATCCATGAGCCACGGCCCCGTCGTCACGACCGGAACCACCGGATCCGCTCCGACCACCACGACCAACGTGGTCCCGGACGTGTTCGCCGCGCTCGATCTCGGCACCAACAGCTTCCACCTGGTGGTGGCCCGGCACACCGGCGGCGAGGGGTTCGACGTGATCACCCGTGAGCGCGAGATGGTGCGACTCGGGCACGGCGGTACCGACATGAAGGAGCTCTCCGACGCCTCGATCGACCGGGCGGTGGCCTGTCTGCGCCGCATGCGGCGCATCGCCGAGAGCCACGGCGCGTCCGAGATCCGGACCGTCGCCACCAGCGCCACACGGGAGGCGGCCAACGCCAGCGCGTTCATCGAGCGGGCCCGCGACGAAGCCGGCGTCGAGATCGAGGTGATCTCCGGTCTCGAGGAGGCCCGACTCATCCACCTCGGCATCCTGCAGGCGGTGCCGGTGTTCGACCAGCGGGTGCTGCTCGTCGACATCGGCGGCGGCTCGACCGAGATCCTCATCGGTGAACGGGGCGAGACCCTCGCGGCGCGCAGCTTCAAGCTCGGCGCCGTGCGCCTCACCGACCGGTTCTTCCCCGATGGCGAGGTGAGCGACGGGTCCATCGCCGACTGTCGCGAGTACATCCGCTCGGTGCTCACCCACTTCGAGCGTGAGGCCGACGAGTACGGGTTCGACGTGGCCGTGGCGTCGTCGGGCACCGCCGAGGCCATCGCCCGGATGGTCCACGCCCACCGTGGTGGTCCGGCGCTGCGCACGTTCAACTGCTTCGAGTTCACGCGCGACGAGCTCACCGACGTGGTCGAGCGGCTCTGCGCGGCCCGTTCCCCGCAGCAGCGGGCGAAGATCTCCGGGCTCGACTCGGGGCGGGCCGACATCGCCCCCGCAGGCGCACTGATCCTCGATGAGATCGCCGAGCGCTTCGGCGCCGACGCGTTCACGTTCAGCGAGGGTGCACTGCGCGACGGCGTGCTGCTCGACGCGGTCGAGCGCCGGTCCGGCGGTGCCGACGGCCGCAGCCAGCTGCGCGACGTCGCCCGCCGCAGCATCCGCCAGCTGCGCGACCGCTGCGACGACGATCCGGCGCACTCCGCGCAGGTGGCCCGGCTCGCCGTGGAGCTGTTCGACGGTCTCGAACCCCTCCACGGTCTCGGCCCGGCCGAACGCGACCTCCTCGAGGCCGGCGCCCTGCTGGCCAACGTCGGGCTGGTCGTCAGCCACAGCAAGCACCACCACCACTCGTACTACGTGGTGCGCAACAGTGAGCTGACGGGTCTCACCGACCATGAGATCGAGCTCATCGCCCAGATCGCGCGGTACCACCGCAAGAGCAACCCGAAGTCGTCACACGAGCCGTTCGCCGCGCTCTCGCGCGCCGACCAGCAGCTGGTGAGGACGCTGGCCGGCATCCTGCGCATCGCGATCGGGCTCGATCGCTGCCACGAGCGCCGGGTGCCCGGCGTGCGGGTCGAGCTGGGCGACCAACGGGTCACCATCGAGGTGGGCCACGCCGGCGCCGACATCGCCCTCGAGCTGTACGCCGCCAACGAGCGCAAGGATCTCCTCGAGCAGGTGCTCGACCGCCGCGTCGAGCTCATGCCCGTCGTCGCCTGAGACACGCTCCCGCCTGTGGTCGAGATCTCTGCGCACATCGGAGAGATCTCGACCACGAACGTGGCGGGATCGGATCAGGGGCGACCGCGCGCCGGCGGATCGGCCACCGGCGGGCTCTGCGGCGGGGGATCCTGTGCCGGAACGGTGACCGGGGCAACATCGTTGGCCGCCGGGACAGGTGCAGCGGGCGGGGTCTGAGCCGGGGCCGGCGCCGAGTCCTGGGCCGAGCGGCCGGCGTTCGCCGGCCGTGCGTCCAGATCGCCAGCAGCGGGCACCGCAGCATCCGGGCGACCAGCCGTCTCCGGGCGACCAGCCGTCTCCGGGCGACCAGCCGTCTCGGGGCGACCGACGCCTTCGGGTCGGCAACTCGAACGCTGCTCGTCGGCCTCGTTCTCGTCGATCACGTCGTCAGCGGTCTCGAGCGCCACGTCCACGATCTCCTCGGCGGGCTCGTCATCGCCGGTGCCGGGGCTCTGGCACGCGTGCTGGAAGCGGAGCATCCGGGCCATCTCGCTGATCACGGACCCGTCGACGCCGGGCTCGCTGCCGTCGGCACCGGTGGCGGCCGCCGACACGAGGGCGCCGAACGTCGCATCGTCGGGACCGTCGGCTCCGCCATCGAGTGACTCGGGTCCGTCAGTGGCGGCCTCGGCCGGATCGTCGCCAGCCGGATCGTCGCCAGCCGGATCGTCGCCAGCCGGATCGTCGCCAGCCAGGTTGTCATCGGTCGTGGTGGCGAGGAACTCATCCTCGCCCACGGTGTCGTCGCCGCTGCGGGGCAGCTCGATCGGTGAGATCGTGCTGACGGCGGCGGCAATTGCGTTCTGCGCCGGCTCGGGCAGCTGTCCGGTCGCTGCGGCGCCGGTGCCGGCTGCTGCGACCAGGCTCGCTCCGATGGTCAGTTTGCCGGCCAGGGTCAGGCCGGCGATGAATGCTGGGACGGGCATGCGCGTTCTCCGTTTCGGTAGTCCGGCCGCCTGCGGAGCAGGCCCGGTGACGTTGCTCGCTGCCGTCGCCGACAGGTCGCCGTTCTCGTTGGAGAAGCCAGCCGACATCGCCATCTCGAACACCGATGGACCGATCTCGTGGTCCATCGCCGTGCGCCTCAGCTCTCCGACGAACTCGACGAGCTCGTCGAACTCCGGATCGCCTGCCACGCCGGACAGGATCGTCTCGGCGTCGCGGTCGGTGATGAGTCGGTGTCGTGACATCTCACCGGGGTGATCGTCGGGGAAGCTCACAGGGGTACGCCCGTCTTGGAGAAGATCTTCTGGAGCGCGCCCAGGCCTCGTCGCTGCAAGGCCTTGACGGCCCCCGGAGACTTGTCGAGCACATCGGCGATCTGTTCGATCGTGAGATCGCCCACGATGCGGAGCGTGAGCACATCGCGCTGATCGGGGGCGAGCCGAGCGCAGAGCCCGAGTACCCGCTCGGTCCCGAGGTGGTCGAGCGCCGTGGTCTCGATGTCGTGGGCCGCATCGCTGTTCACCCTCGGCTCGGGCGAGTCCCAGTGCGACTCGACCACCGCTCGCGACCTCCGCCGCCGATCGTCGACGATCCGGTGGTGGGCGATCACGAAGATCCACGATCGGAACCGCTCCTCGGTGCCGGTGAACGAGCCGATGTTGCGGAACACCCCGTGGAAGACGTCACCCACCAGGTCGTCCACGTCGGCGGCTCCCTGCGCTCGCGCATACCCGGCCACTGCGGGGGCGTACTCGTGGAAGATGTGCGCCCACGCCGTCTCGTCGCCGTCTCTGGCCGCGGCCGTCAACGACTCGAACCCGCCGGTGTGTTCGATCGACCGCACTCGTCTCGTCGCCTCCGGACAGTGTCCTCCACGCGGCGGTTCCGCGGGCCCCGTCCGTGTGCCATCGGCATCGGCGCCGACACACTTGAGTGATGCCCAGGGGTCGACACATCCCCGGCAACCGGCCGGGGGCGGCTCAGAGTCGCTGGCGGAGGATCTCGGCGAGCTCGACCGGGCGATCGCCCTGCACACTGTGGCCGGCGCCGTCGACCACCACGTGATCGAGATCGGGCTGGCGGCGACGGGCCTCGGCGATGTCGTCGTCGTCGACCACCGGTGACGTCCCACCCTGCACGAGCAGCACGTCGCACTCGAGCGCCGAGAAGTCGTCCCACAACGGTGAGGCGGTCGCTGCGACGTCGGGGGTGGCTGCGACGTCGGGGCCCTCGTCGACACCGTCGCCGTCTCCTGCAGCCTCACTGGTCCGGGCGTGGCCGCGACGGTCGTAGCGCCACTCCCAGCTGCCGTCGTCGAGCTGATGGGCGTTGTGGAGGATGCCACGCCGCAACGACGACTCCGACCGGGTCGGGTTGTGCTCCATCGTACGGGCGAGCAGGTCGTCGAAGCTGGCGAAGTTCTGCGGTCCGCTCACGAAGTCGATCACCGCCTTGGCCTTCTGCCGGTTCACCCCGGGCGTGATGTCGACCATCACGAGTGACCGGACCAGCTCGGGATTCCGGGCTGCCAGCACCATCGACGTGAGACCACCCAGCGACATGCCGACCAACAGCGGCGGGATCGGGGCCAGCGTCAACAGCGCCTCGACCAGGTCGTCGGCGAGGGTGACGGGATCGTAGGCGCCGTCGTCACGCCAGTCGGAGTGGCCGTGCCCGGGGAGATCGACAGCAACCAGCGGCCGGTCGAGGGCGAGCGCCACCGTGTCCCAGGTGTGCGCGTTCTGTGCACCGCCGTGCACCAGCACGAGTTCCGGTTCGCCACGTCCCCACTGGAGCGCACTCACCGACCGCCCGGATTCCACCTCCACCGCCGTGCGGCGCACCACCGGCGGGCCGGCGTCGGGTAGGTCGTACTCGGCGGCGTTCTCGTGGAACAGCCCGAACTCGTCGTAGTCGATCCTCACGCCCCCATCGTGACCGATCGCCCCCACCACCTCCGAACTGTCTGGCCGAACCGATCTCGGAACTGTCTGGAGGGATCCGGCGGATCCACCCGATCAGCGCGGACAGTTCGACGGGGGTCAGCCGTCGTCGAGGTCGTCGTCGAGGTCGTCGTCGTCGAGGTCGACGGGGACGGTGGTGGTCGTTGTCGTGGTCGTTGTCGTGGTGGACGTGCTGGTGGAGGTGGACTCGGGCACCGTGGTCTCGACCACGGTGGTCTCGGGGGCCAACGTCGTCTCGGGCACCAGCGTGGTCGTGGTGGTGGACGTGGTGGTGGACGTCGCGTACCACTCGTCCCAGCGCCAGTCGAACGTCGGGAACTGCTCGCCGTACTGCTCGGGCTCCTTCACGCCGTCCCACACGAACACCCGCTCGCCGATCGACACCAGCTCGAAGTAGGTCTCCGACAGGGCGTTCGGGATCCGGATGCAGCCGTGCGACGCCGGGCGGTTCGGCACGCTCTGGGCGCCGTGGATGGCGATGCCGTAGTTGAAGTAGACCGGGTTCAACATCCCGCCGAGCGCGCTCTGACGGTGCCCCTCGTACTTGCGGTGGTAGGTGAAGATGCCGCCGGGGGTGTTGGAGATGCCGCAGCGGCCCTCCTTCTTCGGCTCCTCGCCGTCTTCGTTGCCGTACTCGCCGGGGCTGATGGTGACCTCGCGGCACCACTCCTCGCCAGTGCCGTGTGAGATGTGCGCGACGAACACCGGGGTGCCGTCGTGGAACACCGCCATGACCTGCTCGGGCAGGTACACCTCGGTGTGGTTGCGCGTGCCCGGTTCGGGCCGGCGCGGCGTGATCTTCACGTGGTCCTGCATCCGGTCCCACATATCGGGCGTGACCCGCCCGGTGACCTGCTCGCGCGGCACCTGCAGCACGAGCTTCTCGTACGCCCAGATCGACTGGATCGTGAGGCCGCCGTACACCCCGTCGACCGGACCGGGGTTGAAGCCGAGCTCGTGGAGGCGCTCCTGAACACGGGCGACGTCGTCGCCCACCACGCCGTCCACCAGCGTTCGGTTGAGTGGCACCTTCTCGTCGTCGGGACGGGTCTCGACCGGCTCGGCCTCGGTGGTCTCGGGCGCCGGCTCGACCGCGTCCTCCGGCTCGGTGCCCGGCGTGGTCTCGAACGTCTCGGCGGTGGCCGAACCGCCATCGTCGCTGCCACCGGCCACACCGGCCACCACCACCGTGCCCAGGAGCGCGGCAGCCGCGATCGCGGGCATCCAGCGCGCGACGCTGGGAGAGATACGAAGGGGGGCGATGTTCACGACAGGACTTTCAACACGACTGTCGTGGATGCTACCAACGGCCCCGTACGGCGAAACATCGGCGCAGCACGTTTCGCGGCTGTTCCGTCAGGCGTTCGGATCGACCCGGTCGAGCAACGACCTGTCGAGCGGCCGGATGCTCGCGAGCTCGCGACGGAGCCCCACCATCTCGACGATGATCGTACGGATCACGGCCGGTGAACTGAGCGTCGAGACCCCGCGGGTACGTGGGAAGTAGTCGACGCCGAACTGGAGGATCTCGAACCCCAGACGGGTCGAGCGGATGACGAGCTCGGCGTCGATGAACGATCCCTCGCTGTGCAGCTGGACGTGATCGAAGATACGGCGGCGGCACAACTTGAACGCGAAGTTGATGTCGCGCACCCGCACCCCGAACAGCGCCTTGACCAGCGTGTTGTACGCGAACGTGTACACGGCGCGCAACGAGCCCTCGCCGGTACGGTCGAAGCGGTAGGCGCTGACGATGTCGACGTCGTACTCGCGCATCAATCGGACCGCCCGCGGGAGCTCGTTCATGTCGAACGGCAGGTCGGCGTCGGTGTAGAGCACGAGATCGCCGGTGGCGGTGGCGAACCCGGTCTTCATCGCCCCTCCGAGCTTGCGGTTCCGGGCGTGGTGCACGACGCTCACCCGAGGGTCGTCGGCGGCCAACTGGTCGGCGATCTCGCCGGTGGCATCGGTGGAGGCGTCGTCCACCACGATCAGTTCGTAATCGGCCACGTCGCCGGCCTCGACCAATTGCTCGCAGGCCCGCTTGCCGAACGCGAGCGCCCGCTCGATGTAGGCCTCCTCGTTCCACATGGGATAGAAGACCGACAGCTTGGCGAACGCTGGTACGACCACGTCGTTCACGTCGGGGACCTCGGATGACACGATGGGCAGGGTAGCGGTGAGCCGTGGCGGACGCCGGCCGACCGACCGGGCTCGGCGGTATCGTCGGCGGTGTGGCGATGTGGCCCCCGCCCTCCGAGCTCCCGCCACCGATGGTCGAATCCTCCGACGACGCCGATGAGCCCCGGGGGGGCCAGCCAGCACCGGTCGACGATCCGCGGCCCGGCGAGCTCACTGCCGGGTGGGCGGTCGTGTTCGGTCTCGCCTGGCTGGGCGTGGGTGTCGCGATGGCCGCGGTGTGGACCGCCAGCCGTCAGCTCGGGCTGTCCACCTGGTGGCTCGGCCCAGCGGCCGATCCTCGACCGATCTTCGTCAACCTGCTGCCGTTCGTGGCGCCGATCGTGCTCGTCGCCGGATCGATGAATCGGCTGCGGTACCTCCCCTGGTGGGGTGTGGCCGGCGCGGCGGTCACCGCCGCCATCGGTCTCGGTGATCTCGGACGCGTCCGTGGCTTCGGCATCGTCGAGTTGTTGATCGCCGCTGCGGCCGCAGCCGTCTCCCTGGCGGCGCTGGCCGGGATGTACCGCACCGGCACGACCACCACCGGCACGACCACCACCGGCACGACCACCGGCGGCGGCCGCTAGCGTCGCCCGCCATGGCAGGCAACACGTACGCAGGCGACCCGGACCCCGGCGACGGGACCACCACGTCGGGCACCGGCACCGCCGGCAACAAGGTCCTCATGTCCCTCCCGGTCGGCGAGCGGGTCGGCATCGCGTTCTCCGGTGGCCTCGACACCTCGGCAGCCGTGGCGTGGATGCGCGAGCGCGGCGCGATCCCGTACGCCTACACCGCCGACATCGGACAGTACGACGAGCCCGACCTCCCGAGTGTTCCCGACCGGGCGAAGCTCTACGGCGCCGAGGAGGCCCGACTGGTCGACTGCCGCGAAGAGCTGGTGCGAGAGGGCCTCATCGCCCTGCAGTGCGGCGCGTTCCACATCACGACCGCCGGGCGCACGTACTTCAACACGACCCCGCTCGGCCGCGCCGTGACCGGCACGCTGCTCGTGCGGGCGATGCACGACGACGGCGTCGACGTCTGGGGCGATGGCTCCACCTACAAGGGGAACGACATCGAGCGGTTCTACCGCTACGGGCTCCTCGTGAACCCGAAGCTGCGGATCTACAAGCCCTGGCTCGACCCCGCCTTCGTCGACGAGCTGGGAGGTCGCGCCGGGATGAGCGAGTTCCTCGTCACCCGCGATCTGCCGTATCGCGATCCGGTCGAGAAGGCGTACTCCACCGACGCCAACATCTGGGGCGCCACCCACGAGGCCAAGGCCCTCGAAGAGCTCTCGACGGGCATGGAGATCGTGAAGCCCATCATGGGTGTGGCGCACTGGGACCAGTCGATCGAGATCGCCGCCGACGACGTCACGGTGCGCTTCGAGGAGGGTTGGCCCGTGGCGCTGAACGGCGAGGAGTTCGGGTCACAGGTCGATCTCGTGATGGCGGCCAACGCCATCGGCGGTCGCCACGGCCTCGGCATGAGCGACCAGATCGAGAACCGGATCATCGAGGCCAAGAGCCGCGGCATCTACGAGGGTCCGGCGCTCGCCCTGCTGCACATCGCCTACGAACGTCTGGTGACGGCCATCCACAACGAGAACACGATCGAGAACTACCGCACGATGGGCCGACGCCTCGGGCGACTGCTGTACGAAGGCCGGTGGTTCGACCCGCAGAGCCTGATGCTGCGTGAGCCGCTGATGCGATGGGTCGGGTCGGCCGTGACCGGCGAGGTCACGTTGCGGCTGCGTCGGGGCGACGACTACTCGATCCTCGACACCACCGGCCCCGACCTCACCTACGAGCCCGAACGGTTGTCGATGGAGCGGGTGGAGGACCAGGCCTTCGGGCCGCTCGACCGCATCGGACAGCTCACGATGCGCAACCTCGACATCGACGACACCCGGGCCAAGCTCGATGTGTACCGCCGGGTCGGCACCCTGGGCGCCGGCGGTCTCGACGAGCTCACCCCCGGCTCCGACACCTGACCCACACCCCCGAACCGTCCGCGGTGAACCGGCGGAACCACCCGATCACCACAGACAGTTCGGAACGACACCCCCGAACCGTCCGCGGGAAACCGGGGGAAGCACCCGATCACCACAGACGGTTCGGAAGGTGCTTCAGGGGGTGAGGAGGGCGCGGAGGATGCCGGCGAGGAGGGAGACCCGGCCGGGCATGGTGGCCACGTCCACCCACTCGTGATCGGCATGGGCGCCGCCCCCGACCGCACCGAGACCGTCGAGCGTCGGTACGCCGCACGCGGCGGTGAAGTTGCCGTCGCTGCCGCCGCCCACGGCCATCCCGCCGATCGACGGATCGACCGCCCGGGCGAGCGGGAACAACGTGGCCGACGCCGACTCGGGCATCGGTGGGCGACCGATCCGGCCGATCACCTCGAGACGGCACCGGGGATCGACCGGTTCGAGCCCGCCGAAGCAGGCCTCCACGCGGGAGGTCTCGTCGGCATCGAGCACCCGACAGTCGACGCGTATGCGGGCCTGGGCCGGCACCACGTTGTCGGCGGTGCCTGCGTGCGCCACGGTGGGCGTGACCGTGGTGCCACGTGACGCATCGGCGAACCCGGCGATCGTGAGCACCTGACGGGCTGCCTCGACCAGGGCGTTGGCGCCCTTCTCCGGCTCGAGCCCGGCGTGGGACGCACGCCCGTGCACGACCACCTCGAACGTACCGGTGCCCTTGCGGCCGGTCTTCAGCGCGCCACCGTCGGCACTCGGTTCGAGCACCAGCACCGCCCCGCACGCCGCGGCCCGTTCCTCGATGAGATCACGCGACGTGAGCGAGCCGACCTCCTCGTCGCACGAGAACAGCATCTCGACCCCGCTCGCATCGTCGAGCGACGCCACGGCGTGCACGGCCTGCACGATGCCGGCCTTCATGTCGAACACCCCCGGTCCGGTGGCGCGGCCATCGCTGATGGTGAACGGGCGGTCGGCCAAGGTGCCGAGCGGGAACACCGTGTCGTGGTGCCCGAGCAGCAGCACCCTCGGATCGCCACCGCCCTGCCAGCGCACGTGCGGCCCGGCCGGACCGTCGATCAGCTCGGCCGGCCGACCCAGGAGACGCTCGAGGTAGCCGGCCAGGTGACGGGCCGACGCACGCAGGGACTCGACGTGGTCGGAGGGTGACTCGACGCTCACGAGCGCGGCCAACTCGTCGAGCATCGTGTCGAGATCGGCGTCGGCACGGGCACTCATGCACCGAACGGTACCCGGACCTCGTCCGGCGTGGCACCAGAACCGGGGATGGCCGTGGACCACACGCGATGATGCCGGGATGCGTCGCCACCCGTCCGCCCGGCACCCGATCGCTGCACTGGCGGTGACCACGCTGCTGCTCGCCGCGTGCACCGGCGACGCTCTGGACCCCGGCACTCCCTCCTCCCCGCCGGCACCCACCGCCACGACCCCCGATGACGACCCCTCCGACGCTGCGGTGGGCGATGGGGTGGACGGTGATGCGGGCGATGCGGACGATGGGGACCGGGCCGGCGAAGATGCAGCCGACGACGACCCGGGACCGGTGGTCGACCCGGCGACGGTGGAGGTGTGGCCCGGCACCGAGCAGATCACGATCACGGGTGCCACGGCCGGTGCCGTGTTCCGCGTGCTGGACATCGCCGACGACACCGTGGCCACCGGCACGGTCGACGTGTTCGGGTCGCTGCTGTTCCGGGAACTCGACGAGGGGGCGAGCTACGTGCTCGAGGCGAACGGCTACGAGAGCGATCCCGTCGCCACGCTCGCCCGTGACGAGCATCCCGACGGCTCGTTCTACGCCGACCAGGAGCTGACGGCCCCCGGCTTCGGCTACCTCACCACCCGCGACGGCACCACCCTGAGTGTGACCGTCTGGCTGCCCGGCCCGGTGGAGGGGGGACCGTACCCGACCGTGGTCGAGTACTCCGGATACACCCCGAGCGACCCCGACTCCAGCGGTTTCGGCGACCTGTTCACCGCGCTCGGCTACGCGTACGTGGGCGTCAACATGCGCGGCACCGGCTGCAGCGGCGGCTCGTTCCGCTACTTCGAGTACTCCCAGAGCCTCGACGGGTACGACGCCGTCGAGGCCATCGCCGCCCAGCCGTGGGTGCAGGGCAACCGGGTCGGCATGGTGGGGGTGTCGTACCCGGGCATCAGCCAGCTGTTCGTGGCCCAGACCCAACCACCCAGCCTCGCCGCCATCACCCCGCTCAGCGTGCTCGACGACAGCTTCATCGCGAACCTCTACCCCGGCGGCATCCTCAACACCGGCTTCGCCGTGGAGTGGACCCAGGATCGGGTGGACGAGGCCCGACCGGAAGGGCAGCGGTGGACCGCCGAGCGCATCGCCGACGGCGACACCGAGTGCGAGACCAACCAGCTGCTCCGCCTGCAGAATCCCGACCTGCTGACCGAGATCGTCGAGTCACCGTTCTGGGAGAGCCCACTCGGCGACGAACTCGCACCCCGCACGTTCGTCGATCGCATCGAGGTGCCCGTGTTCCTGGCCGGCGCCTGGCAGGACGAGCAGACCGGTGGTCGGTTCCCGACCATGCTCGACCGTTTCACGTCGTCGCCGGCGGTGTACGTCTCGCTGGTGAACGGCCTCCACACCGAGTCGATCAGCCCGCCGATCCTGCCGCGCTACGTCGAGTTCCTCGACCTCTACGTGGCGGAGCGCACACCAGCGGTGGGGCTGCTCGGCGTGATCGCGCCCGTGCTCGGCAGTGGCATCTTCGGTACCACCGACTTCGAGGTGGCGGGTGACCGCTTCGCCGATCTCCCGTTCGACGAGGCCCTGGCCGCGTTCGAGGCCGAGCCACCCATCCAGGTGTTGTTCGAACAGGGCGCCGCCGATGGCCGCGAGCCCGGCAGCCCGATGCCCCGCTCGGTCGAGTCGTTCGACGCCTGGCCGATCCCCGAGGCGGTCGCCACCGAGTGGTACCTCACCGGTCCCGACGGCGGTCCGACGCCGGGAGCGTTCGGCGGCCTCGCCGCCGAGGCGTCGGCAACGAGCGGCGCCGAGACCTCGTACCTCGCCCTGCCCGACGGGCTCCCGACCACGTTCTACGAGGGATCGTCATCGGCCATCTGGCGCGCCGACGTCACCTACGACTGGCAGGAGCCCGCGCCGGGCACGGCGGCATCGTTCGTCACACCACCCCTCGCCGACGATCTGGTCGTGATCGGATCCGGCTCGGTCGATCTCTGGGTGCGCTCGAACCTGGGCGACACCGATCTGGAGGTGACGATCTCGGAGGTCCGACCCGACGGCACGGAAACGTACGTGCAGAGCGGATGGCTGCGGGCGAGTCAGCGAGCGCTCGACGAGGCATCGTCCACCCCGCTGCGGCCGGTCCACAGCCATCTCGAGGCCGACGCCGCTCCCCTGCCCGACGATGCGTTCGAGCTGGCCCGCGTCGAGGTGTACCCGTTCGCCCACCCGTTCCGCGCCGGCTCACGGCTACGCCTCACCGTGGATGCACCCGGTGGAAACCGGCCGGTGTGGGCGTTCGACACCATCTCCGGCGGCGAGCAGGTCACGATCGCCCACGACCTCGACCATCCGTCGAAGCTCGTCCTGGCCGTGGTGCCCGGATTGGTGGTGCCCGACGGTGTCGCCCCCTGCGGCGCGCTGCGCGGCCAACCGTGCCGCATCTCCGCCGCCCCCGCCGGTTGATCCTCGACACCGGGTCAGACCTCGGGGGTGGGGGCTCGGGGGTGGGGCCGGCATCTGGCTGGACGAGCGGTGGTGTGGTCGACTGGGGCGATGGACCACCGCGCCGAGCTGGCCGAGTTCCTCCGCGCCCGGCGCGACGCCGTCCGACCCGACCAGGTCGGCCTGCCCGCCGGACGCGGTCGGCGTACGCCGGGACTTCGCCGTGAGGAGGTCGCCCTGCTCGCCGGCGTGTCGGTCACCTGGTACACGTGGCTCGAGCAGGGGCGGCGCATCAACGCGTCCCCCGACGTGCTGGCCGCCATCGGCCGGGCCCTCCGCCTCGACGAGGCCGGCCAGCAGCACCTGCTGACCCTCGCCCGCCCGGCCCCGGGAGCGGTGGACGCGCCCACCGAGGCACCGAGCGCACTCGCCCGGCTGATCGACTCGATGGAACCGGCGCCCGCCTACGTGCTCGGACCGCGCTGGGAGTTCCTGGCCTGGAACCGGGCCGAGGCACGGTTGTACCCGCGCATCGATCGGCTCGAAGGGCTCGAACGCAACCTGCTGTGGGTGCTGTTCGCCGACCCGTCCACCCGGGAGCTGATCGTCGACTGGGACATCCACGCCCGACAGGCACTCGCCGAGTTCCGCGCCACCACCTCCTCGACCCGGGGAGATCCGGCGCTGGTCGAGCTGGTCGATCAGCTCTGCGAGGTGAGCGACGAGTTCGCCCAGTGGTGGGCCGAGCACGACGTGGCCAGCTTCGAGACCCGCCTGCGCCGCTTCCGGCACCCGGTGGCCGGCGAGCTCACGTTCGAGTACCAGCTGCTCGCGCCCGCCGAGTGGCCGCAGCTCCGCGTGGTCTGCCAACTCCCGCTCCCCGGCGACGACAGTGCCCAGCGCCTGGCCGTGCGTCACCCACTCGTCTGAGCTCCGGGGTACCGGATCCGTCTCGGGGGTACTGTCGAGCGGGTGACGAGGCGAACGATCTGGTGGGGTGACCACGACGAGGTCGTGGTGATCGACCAGACCCGGTTGCCGCACGAGCTCGCGACCGTCGAGTGGCGCACGCTCGACCACGCCTGTCACGGCATCACGTCGATGCAGGTGCGCGGCGCCCCGCTGATCGGTGTGGCCGCGGCACACGGTCTGGCGCTGGCGCTCGCCGAACGGCCGACGGAGCTGGACGAGGCGATCCGCTCACTGACCGGCACCCGGCCCACGGCCGTGAACCTCAGGTGGGCGCTCGAGCAGATGGCCGAGCAACTCGGTCCGCTCCCGGTCGACCAGCGCGCCGCTGCTGCGCGGGGACTCGCCACCGAGATGGCCGACCACGACGTGACCGCCTGCCGACGCATCGGGGAGGCAGGGGTCGGGGTCCTCGCCGACGTACACCGGCGCACCGGGCGGCCGGTGCAGGTGCTGACCCACTGCAACGCCGGCCGGCTGGCGTGCGTCGAGTGGGGCACCGCCACTGCGCCCGTCTACCTCGCCGCACAGCAGGGCGTGCCCGTGCACGTCTGGGTGTCGGAGACGCGGCCACGCAACCAGGGGGCCTCGCTCACCGCGTGGGAGCTGGCCGATGCCGGGGTGGACCACACGCTCGTGGTCGACAACGCGGCCGGTCACCTGCTGCGCGAGCACCTGGTCGACCTCGTGATCGTCGGGGCCGATCGCATCGCCGCCAACGGCGACACCGCCAACAAGATCGGGACCTCGCTGAAGGCGCTCGCCGCCCGTGAGCACGGCGTGCCGTTCCTCGTGGCGGCACCCTGGTCGACGATCGACCCCCGGTGTGCCACGGGCGCCCATGTCCCCATCGAGGAACGCGACGCCGTCGAGGTGCTCGAGCTGGCGGGTCGACCGATCGCCCCGCCCGGCACCCGGGCCCGCAACTGGGCGTTCGACATCACACCGGCGGAACTCGTGACCGGCTACCTGACCGACGCCGGTCACCTCACGCCGGCCGAGCTCCGGGCGCGCCGTGCGGACGACGGCCGAGTGGAAGCACCGGGCACGGCACCGGGAACTGCACCGGGAACTGCACCGTGAACGAGCGCGATGCCCGCCGGGCCCTGGTCGACGCAGCGCGACGGCTCGACGATGCGGGGTTGAACCACAACTCGTCGGGCAACCTCGGGGTGCGGGTGGGCGATCACGTGCTGGTGACCCCCTCGGGCGTCCCCGCCGTCGCGATGTCGCCCGACGATCCGGTGCTGCTGACGGCCGACGGCGTGCCGGCGCACCCCAGCCAGCGGGTGCCGACCAGCGAGTGGCAGCTCCACGTCGAGATCTTCCGGGCGCGTCCCCACGTGCATGCGGTCGTGCACACCCACTCACCCGAGGCGTCGGCTGCTGCCACACTCGGTCGGGCCGTGCCCGCCGTGCACTACGTGGTGGCCCGGTTCGGCGCGGCAGAGCTGCCGTGCGCGCCGTACGCGACCTACGGGTCGATCGAACTGGCCCGACGCGTGGCGTCCACCCTCGGCGAACACGGCACGGCCTGCCTGATGGCGAACCACGGGGCGATCGCCGTCGGACGCGACCTCACGGCCGCCACGGCGCTGGCGCTCGACGTCGAGTGGTTCTGCGGTGTGCACCGTCGCGGCCGCCAGGTCGGCGAGCCGGTGGTGCTCGACGAGTCCGAGATCGCCCGGGTGGCCGAGATGTTCCGGACGTACGGTCAACCCGACCAGTGGTCGGGCAGCTCCTGACGCCACGGCGGATCGGCACCACGGCGGGTACACACCATGCCGGCCACGTCGTTCGCGGCACGCACGGCACGTTCGAGCACGTCCACATCAGCGAGGTCGTCGGCCGTCAGTCCTGCGCCGGTCCACCACGCGCAGAAGCCACCGATGAACGCGTCGCCCGCCCCGATCGTGTCGACCACCTCGACCTGGGCCACCGGCACCGTGCGCTCGGCGGCCGCGGTGAGGATCGTCACGGCGTGACCGCCCGCGGTCAGCAGGACCACCGACGGCCCGCGCGCCAGCAGCGACCGGGCCGCATCGGCGGGCTCCACGCCGGGGTGGAGGTACGCGAGGTCGTCGTCGCTCACCTTCACCACGTCGGTGCGGGTCAGCACCTCGTGCACGCGGTCGAGGTAGCGACCTCGGTCGGCGATCACGTGCGGGCGACAGTTGATGTCCACCACGACGAGCGGCCCGGGGCCCTCAGTCACCGGGAGGGCGGGCGCCCCGAGCGCCGACACCATCGCCGCCACCGCATCGGCCAGCGGCTCGAGCACCAACGCCAACCCGCCGGTGAACACCACACCCGGCCGGTCCCGCCCCGGACGCACCCGACCGACCGCCGGCGCCGAGGTGCCCTCGATGTAGAAGCGGTAGCTGGCGGCACCCCGCTCGTCGAGCTCGGCAGTGGCGAGGGTGGTCGGGCGGTCCACGTCGATCACGCCGTCGATACGCACGCCGTCGTCCACGAGCCGCTGGCGGATCATCGAACCGAACCGGTCGTCGGACACCGCCCCCACGAACGAGACGTCGACCCCGAGTCGCCCGCACGTGCGGGCGGTGTTGAACGGCGCACCGCCGAGTGCCGCCGCCACCGTTCCGTCCGGGGCGATCACGAGATCGACCAGCGCCTCACCCACGACCACGATCGGTCCGGGTGCGGGCCGGTCGGTCGCTCGCGGGTCGGTCTCGGCCTCGTCCCTCATCGGTCCATGGTGCCAGATCGTCAGCCGGCGCGACCCGGAGCCGTGCCGCGATGGGCGGAGCTGGCCGATCCCACCGCGGCCACCGCGTCGAGGGGGTACGGCGGCGACACGAACAGCGTGCGCGCCCCCACACCGAGCTCACGGAGCTGATCCGCCTCGCCGCCGAGCGGATGGGTCGGGTCGAGTCGATCGAACACGCTGATCTCGAACGGTGACGCAGCGCCGCCATCATCGGACGACGCCCGCACCTCGTGCACGATCGCCACCAACTCGGCCAGGCGCGGAGACTGACGGATGTTCACGCCATCGGCGATCTGCGCCGCCACCCGCACCGTACGCTCACCCGACGAGCCGATCACGATGGGCGGCGTCGGACCCGGCGACACCACCGCGGTGAGTCCTCGCATCGTCACGTGCTCACCCTCGACGTGCACGGGCGCGCCATCGGGCGCCCGGTCCCAGATGGCTCGCAGGGCGACCACGTGCTCGACCAGCCGTTCGCATCTCGCTGCCGCCGGATCGATCATGCGACCGATGGCGAGCTGCTCCGAGGCGAAGATCGACGACGGCGACGCCCCCGAGCCCACCCCACACATCACGCGACCGGGTGCCAGCGACTGCAGGCTGCTCACGGCGGAGGCGAGCTGCGCCGGATGTCGGTTCACCACGTTGGCCACGAGCACCCCGAGGCGCACTCGTCGCGTCCGCGCCGCGATGGCACCCAGCGTCACGAACGGATCTCGTGACCACGGCTGCCCGGCCACCGATCCGCTCACGTGATCGAACGTCCAGACCCCGTCGAAGCCGGCGTCCTCGGCCACCCCGGCCAGCTCCACCACCTCGCGCAGGTCGGCACCGAAGGGGTCGATCACGAGGTCGGTGAGCATGCGGTGGCGACGCTAGACCCCCGGTCGGCGAACTGCGACACGCAGGTGCCTCCGGTGAGGTAGAACGGGGTGGGACGAAAGGGGAAACGTCCGGTGAGCATCGACGATCCGACCCGGCAAGACTCCGCACCGGCCGCGCGTGCCGCCTTCGAGCACTACGAGCTGGCCGATCGATACCGCTCCGAGGACGGTCGCGTCTTCCTGTCGGGCGTCCAGGCGGTGGCGCGACTCCCCCTCGACCAGGTTCGCATCGACCAGCGGGCCAGCCACCGCACCGCCGCGTTCGTGTCGGGGTACCAGGGGTCGCCGCTCGCGTCGTTCGGCGACGAGGTCCGCCGCGCCGCGCGCACCGTGCCCGAGCTGCCCATCGTCGTGCAACACGGGGTGAACGAAGAACTCGCCGCCACCGCCGTGATGGGCAGCCAGCTCGCCACCACCCTCGACGATTGTCGCTACGAGGGCGTCATCGGCATGTGGTACGGCAAGGCCCCCGGTCTCGATCGTGCCTGCGACGCCATCCGCCACGCCGTGTTCGCCGGCACCGGCCCGCTCGGCGGCGTGGTCGCCGTGGTGGGCGACGATCCGGCGGCGAAATCGTCCACGCTCCCCTCCTCGAGCGACGCGACGTTCGTCGATCTCCACATGCCGCTGCTGTTCCCCGGCGACGTCCAGGAGGCCCTCGACCTCTCCCGACATGCGATCGCGCTGTCGCGCGCCACCGGGCTGTGGGCCGGGCTCAAGGTCGTCACGGCCGTGGCCGACGGCACCGGCACGATCGACGTGCACCCCGATCGTGTGCGCGCCGAGACGCCGATCATGATGGTCGACGGCGAACCCTTCGTACCCCATCCGAGCGGACGGCTGATCACGCCCTACACCCTCGACATCGAGCGCGAGTTCGTGGAGGTCCGCTCCGAGCTCGCCCGACGCTACGGGGTGGTCAACCAGCTGAACCGGGTGTCCGTGAGCGGCGACCACGATTGGATCGGCATCGCCGCCAGCGGCCACACGTACCACGAGGTACGCGAGGCGCTCGAGCTGCTCGGGCTCCGGACCGACCACGACATCCGACGTGCCGGCATCCGGCTGTTCCAGCTCTTGATGCCGGTCCCGGTCGACCCCGGTCAGGTGCGCGAGTTCGCCAGCGGACTGTCCGAGGTGCTCGTGATCGAGGAGAAGAACCCCACGCTCGAACGCCTGGTGCGCGACGCCCTCTACGACGCGGCCGAGCGGCCGCGTGTGACCGGCCGGCTCGACGTCGACGGCCAGCCGCTCGTGCCCGGCACCGGCACGCTCGTGGCCGACACCCTCCTCGAACCGATCCGCCGCCGGCTCGCCACCCGCCTCGACGAACGTCTCGCTCCACTGCCCGAACCACCACGCCGCTCCCTCATCCCGCTCAGCGTCGACCGCACGCCGTACTACTGCAGCGGATGCCCGCACAACGCCAGCACGCGGGCCGGCCCCGACACGCTCGTGGGTGGCGGCATCGGCTGCCACGCCATGGTCGCGCTCATGGATCCCGAGCGCGTGGGCGACATCGTCGGGCTCACGGCCATGGGCGGCGAGGGCGCCCAGTGGATCGGCATCTCGCCGTTCGTCGACCGGAACCATCTCGTCCAGAACCTCGGCGACGGCACGTTCTTCCACTCCGGCTCGCTGGCCGTGCGCGCTGCGGTCGCCTCGGGCGTCGACATCACGTACAAGCTCCTCTACAACGGCACCGTGGCCATGACGGGCGGCCAGCACCCGACCGGCCAGATGAGCGTGCCCGACGTGGTGAGGCTGTTGCTGCTCGAAGGCGTCTCGAAGGTGATCGTGACCACCGACGATCTCGACCGGCACGATCCCGATCTCTTCCCTCACGGGGTCGACGTCTGGGACCGGACCCGCCTCGACGAAGCGCAGCGGGTTCTGGCCGACACACCCGGTACCACCGTGCTGCTCCACGATCAGGCGTGCGCGGCCGAGAACCGTCGGGCCCGCAGTCGAGGCACCCTGGCCACCCCCGGGTTCCGTGTCGTCATCAACGAGCGGGTGTGCGAGGGCTGCGGCGACTGCGGCGAGAAGAGCAACTGCCTCTCGGTGCAGCCGATCGAGACCGAGTGGGGCCGCAAGACCCACATCCACCAGACGAGCTGCAATTTCGACTTCTCGTGTCTGCAGGGCGACTGCCCGGCGTTCGCCACCGTCACGATCACCGACGATTCCACCCGGGGGTCGGGCAACGACGGCGTGACGACGGTCGATGGCCTGAGGGTCGACGAGATCGGGCTCGACGGGCTCCCCGATCCGGTGGCCGTGGTCGATCCCTCCCGCTTCACCGTGCGCCTGTCGGGCATCGGCGGCACCGGCGTCGTGACCGTGAGCCAGATCCTCGGCACCGCGGCGATGCTCGACGGCCGCTCGGTGCGCGGCCTCGACCAGACCGGGCTCTCACAGAAGGCCGGTCCCGTCGTGAGCGACCTGCGCATCACGACGGGTCCGCCCACCGCCTCGAACCACGCCAACGCCGCCGGGGTCGACTGCATGCTCGGTTTCGACCTGCTGGTGGCCGCCAGCGACACCCATCGACTCGGCGCTGCGGCCGACCGCACCGTCGTGGTCGCCTCCACCACCGCCGTCCCCACCGGCAAGATGGTCACCCGACCCGAGACGCCGTTCCCCACGCTCGACACGCTCATCTCACGGATGGACGAGGTGTCGCGCCCCGACCACAGCCGGTACGTGGACGCAGCCGCCGTGACCGACGGGCTGTTCGGTTCCACCACCACCTCGAACATCTTCCTGCTGGGCGTCGCGGTGCAGACCGGCGCCGTCCCGGTCGATCCGCAGCGGATCGAGCGGGCCATCGAGCTCAACGGCGTGGCCGTCGAGCGCAACGTGGCCGCGTTCCGGTGGGGCCGACGCTGGGCGATCGAGCCCGACGAGGTCCAACGGGCCGCAGGGATGCACGTGCCCGCCGCCCCCGAGTCACTCGACGCGCTGATCGACCGGCTGGCCGATGATCTGGCCGATTCCCGCTCCGACCGGTACGCGCGACGGTTCCGGACGACGGTCGGGCGGGCCCGGGAGGCCGAGCGCGACGTCGACCCCTCCTCGGAGGTCTTCACCACCGCCGTGGCACGCCACCTCCACAAGCTGATGGCGTACAAGGACGAGTACGAGGTGGCACGGCTCCTGCTGCTCGACGAATCGCGGTCGAAATACGAGGAGGTCGGCGGCGCTCGCACCGTGGTCACCCACCACCTCCACCCGCCGATGCTGCGAGCGCTCGGCATGCAGCGGAAGTTGAAGCTCCGCCGCACCGCCCGCCCGGCGCTGAGAGTGCTCCGGGCGTCGAAGGCGCTGCGTGGCACGCTGCTCGACCCGTTCCGCTGGGACGAGGTCCGAAAGGTCGAGCGGGCGATGGTCCCCGAGTACGAGCGAGCGGTCGATCGCCTCGTCCGCCATCTCGACGCCGACCGGCTGGACGAGTTCACCGAGATCGCCTCGCTCCCCGATCAGGTGCGCGGCTACGAGTCGTTGAAGCTGCGCCGAGCCGCCGCCTACCGCGAGCAGCTCGCCGACCGCCTCCCCTGACCGCCACCACCCCGGACCACCCGGGACCACCACCCCACCGAACCGTCCGCGGCGAACCGGCGGATCCACCTGGATCCCACAGACAGTTCGAGATCACCTGACCCTCACCCGACGTAGGATCCTGAACCGCATGGATCTCGGCACACTCGCCTTCTTCGTCATCGGTGTGGTGGCACTGGTGGTCGGGGCCGAGGGTCTCGTGCGTGGGGCCGCCCGGTTGGCAGCCCGCACCGGGTTGTCGCCCATCGTGATCGGGCTCACGGTCGTGGCCTTCGGCACCAGCGCTCCGGAGCTGGCCGTGAGTCTCGGTGCGGCCTTCGCCGACGAGCCCGACCTCGCGATCGGCAACGTGGTCGGCAGCAACATCGCCAACGTCCTGCTGGTGCTCGGACTGTCGGCCGTGGTGGGTGGCAGCCTCGTGGTGGCGCAGCGCATCGTCCGCATCGACGTACCGATCGTGATCGGCGCGTCGGTGCTCGTACTGATCTTCAGCCTCAACGGAGTGATCGGTCGCGTCGAGGGGTTCGTGCTCCTCGGGCTGCTGGTGCTCTACCTGGTCTGGACCGTGCTGGGGGCCATCCGCGACACGTCCACCTCACTCGTGGTCGAGTACACGGTCGCGCTCGATCACGAGAAGCTCCGCGCCAGTTCGCCGTTGACCGATCTCGGCTTCGTGGTGGTCGGGCTGGTGCTGCTGGTGATCGGTTCGCAGGCGCTCGTGTCGGCGGCCACCGACATCGCCGTGCAGCTCGGCGTGAGCCAACTCGTGATCGGTCTCACCGTCGTGGCGGTCGGGACCTCGCTGCCCGAGATCGCCACCTCGATCCTCGCCGCGGCCCGGGGCGAGCGCGACCTCGCGGTCGGCAACGCGATCGGCTCGAACCTGTTCAACCTGCTGGCCGTACTGGGTGCCACGGCCGTGGTCGCACCGAACGGCATCGCCGTCCTCGACGGTGCGCTCACGATCGACATCCCGGTGATGATCGCCACCTCGGTCGCCTGCCTCCCCCTGTTCTTCACCGGGTACGTGCTCGACCGCTGGGAGGGCGCGGTGTTCCTCGTGTTCTACGCGGCGTACGTGCTGTGGCTCCTGCTCGACGCCACCGAGCACGGACTGCGCGACAACTACGCCACGGCGATGATCGCGTTCGTGGTCCCGCTCACCGCACTCACCCTGGGTGTGATCGTGATGCGAGAACTGCGACGCCGCCGGACGGTCAGGGAGGCGGCGCCGACGGTCACCGCGCCCGCGGACGCCTCAGGCGACTGAGGTCGGCGCCATCAGCGCCGCGCCGACGATGCCGGCGCTGTTGGCCATCGAGGCCACCTCGATCTCCACACCCACGTCGATGTACGGGAGCCACTTGTCGGGCTTCTTGCTGGCGCCGCCACCGACGATGATCAATTCGGGCGAGAACAGCTTGACGACCTCGGTGAGGTACCGCTGCACCCGGTCCGCCCACTGCTCCCACGAGAGGTTGTCGCGACCGCGAGCGCTGGCGGCCGCTCGGAGCTCGGCGTCGACGCCGTCGACCTCGAGGTGACCGAGCTCGCTGTTGGGTGCGAGGTGGCCGTCGACGAAGAAGCCCGACCCGATCCCGGTGCCGAACGTCAGCACGATCACCACTCCACCTCGACCACGGCCGGTGCCGAAGCGCATCTCGGCCACTCCTGCGGCGTCGGCATCGTTGAGCACGTGCACCGGGCCACCAGTGGCGGCGCCGAACACACCGGCGGCATCCACCCCGATCCAGGCGTCGTCGATGTTGGCCGCGCTGCGCACGATCCCGTTGCGCACCACGGTGGGGAACGCGACACCGACCGGCCCCGTCCAGTCGAAGTGCTGCACCAGCTGCTCGACCACCACCGCCATCGCGGCCGGGTCGGCGGGCTGTGGGGTATCGATCCGGTAGCGGTCGCCTGCGAGCTCGCCAGTGGCGAGATCGACCGGCGCAGCCTTCATCCCGGTACCCCCGATGTCGATGCCGAACCCGATCCGCGCGCCGCCGTCGGTCCCGCTCTCGCTCTCGTCGTCGATCTCGCTGGCCGTCACGCCGGGCAACGGTAGCGGGCGCTCAGGCGGCGGCGCGGGTGCGCCGCAACACCGGGTCGGCCACCGCCAGACCGCGGTCGGCCAGACCCAGGACGCGGCCGGCGGCCCCGGGCGTCGACGAGTCGACCAGGTTGCCCATCACCTGCAACGTGATCTTGGCGATGGCGTCGGTACCGACGGCCACGCGCAGCCCGGAACGGAGGATCCAGGGGTGCCCGATCAGGAAGGCGAATCGACGACCGGTGCGCAGGAACCGGTCGAAACGCTCGCCGATCTCGACGTCGTAGCGTTCGGGCGCCATGGCTGGGTCATCGAGGAACAGCGACGCTGCCAACATGCCCGACTCGAGGCCGTAGTCGATGCCTTCACCGTTCATCGGATTGACGAGTCCGGCGGCGTCGCCGATCGCCACCCATCCCGGACCGTGACGCTTCGTGGTACTCATCGGGAGACGCCAGGCGCGAGGCCGGTCCAGATACGGCCCGACCTCCCACGAGTCGGCCACGAGTGCTCGATAGCTGTCGAGCAGGCGGTTGAGGTTGAGCTGCTTGAAGCTCTTCATGGTCGACAGGGCGCCCACGCCGATGTTGACGGTGCCATCGCCGGCAGGGAACATCCAGCCGTACCCGGGAACGGAAATGCCGGTCTCGTCGGTGAGGGTGAGACACGCCTCGAGGTGCTTGTCGAGGTGACGCGGGCTCTCGACGTACGCCCGGATGGCGAGCCCGAAGGGTTCGTCGGCCACCCGCTCGGCGCCGAGCATCCGGGCCACCTTTCCGGGTGCACCGGTCGCGGCCACGACCAGATCGGCGTGCACGGTCTCACCACCGGCACGAAGGCCGATGGCCCGACCGTCAGCATCGAGGATCGGCTCGCCGGCGGTGTCCCAGCGGATCTCGGCCCCGGCGGCTGCCGCGGCGTCGATCAGCGCCGCATCGAGCCGCTTGCGGGGCCAGACGGCACCGTGACCGGGAAAGCGTCCGCCGGCCGGCCAGGCGAGCTCACGGATGCGCTTCCCGGCGATCATGCGGAGCCCGTCGATGAGGTGGGCGTCGTCGAGCGGGATGTCGAGATCGGCCAACGCCGCCACCGCCCGGGGGGTCAGCCCGTCGCCGCACACCTTGTCGCGACCGTACGGTGCCTGGTCCACAACCAGCACCCTCGCCCCGCCGCGGGCCCCGGTGATGGCCGCGGCCGCACCCGCCGGACCGGCGCCGATCACCGCGAGGTCGTAGTGCTGGCTCATCAGGCCTCCATGATCGCCGCGCTTCGGCGCGAACCGGGCATCGTCCTGCTGTGACAGCGGCGATAGCTGCACCTCCACGATTCTCCTCGCGCGAATGTCAACGAGGGCACCCTTGACCCCACGTCAGTTCGGCGATGGGGCTCGATTCTCCTCGCGCGAATGTCAACGAGGGCACCCTTGACCCCACGTCAGTTCGGCGATGGTCAGTGTTCGGCGGCGATGCGTTCGTGGTGCTGGATGACCTCGGCCACGATGAAGCGGAGGAACTTCTCGGTGAACGCCGGGTCGAGACCGGACTCCTCGGCCAGCGCCCGGAGCCGGGCCACCTGGGCCTGCTCACGCTCGGGGTCGGAGGGCGGGAGATCGGCCGACGCCTTGTACTCGCCGACCGCCTGGGTGATCTTGAACCGCTCGGCCAGCAGGTGCACGAGCGCGGCATCGATGTTGTCGATGCTGGATCGGAAGCGGAGGAGCTGCTCGTCGGTCATGCCAGGAATGGTGGGGCCAGAGATGGTTGGGATGGAGAGGGGAACGGTCGTGGCCCGGGGGCGCGTGCGGGCGACGTTACCCGATGTCAGGGCGGCGCCCGAGGGCGATGCGGTCGAGACCGGCCGCATCGCGCCGTATCGCCACGTCGACGGCGCCGTGGTGCTCGAGCAGCTCCGTCACCGCCGGTCCCTGTCGGGCGCCGATCTCGATCACCACCCAGCCGCCGGGACGGAGACGATCGAGCACCCCTGCCGCCAACGTCCGCACGTGGTCGAGTCCGTCGGGCCCCGCGAAGAGCGCCCCTGCCGGCTCCCAGGCCACCACGTCGGGTTCGACCTCGGCCGATCCGTCGGCCACGTACGGCGGGTTCGCGACGATCACGTCGAACACCTCGTGGTCGGGCAGGGCGTCGAACCACGACCCGAGCGCCAGCCGGACACCGGCACCGCGCTGGCCCAGGCCCGCCAGGTTCGCCCGGGCCACGTCGAGGGCGTCGGGATCCCGGTCGGTCAACCAGATCTCGACCGCGCCGAGCGGGGATTCGTACGCGACGGACAGACCGATCGCGCCCGAGCCGGTGCCGAGATCGGCCACGACGGCGCTGCCCCGCTGCTCCACCGCGGCGGCCGTCAGCTCGATCGCCACACCGGCGACCTCCTCGGTCTCGGGCCGCGGGATCAGCACCCGTCGATCGATCGCGAGGTCGAGGTGGCGGAAGCTCCACTGGCCGAGCACGTACTGCAGTGGTTCGCCGGTCGAGCGTCGGGCCAGCATCGCGTCGAGGTGGGCCACCATCGCCTCGGTGACGGGCTCGTCGAGCGCCGTCGCGAACTCCGACCCCGACAAACCCGTCGCCACCTCGCACAGCCATCGGGCCGCAGCTCGATCGCCGATGTCGTTGGTGGTGCGGCGCCACAGCTCGCCGACGCTCACCGCCCCGGCCTGGTCGTCAGGCACGGTCGCCCTCGAGCTGACGGGAGCGTTCGTCGGCCGCGAGGGCGTCGACCACCACGTCGAGATCGCCCGCGAGCACCTCGGGCAGCCGGTACACGGTGAAGCCGATCCGGTGGTCGGTCACCCGACCCTCCTTGACGTTGTACGTCCGGATCTTCTCGCTGCGACCGCCGCCACCGACCTGCGACCGCCGGTCGGCCGACTGCTCGGCGTGGCGCTCCTGCTCGGCCCGCTCGAGCAGGCGGGCGCGCAGCACCCGCATGGCACGTTCACGGTTCTGCAGCTGGCTGCGTTCGTCCTGCATCGAGACCACGATCCCCGACGGCACGTGCGTGATGCGTACGGCCGAGTCGGTGGTGTTGACGCTCTGGCCACCCGGTCCGCTGGCGCGGTAGACGTCGATCTCGAGATCGCGCTCGTCGATGCGCAGATCGATCTCGTCGGCCTCGGGCAGCACGGCCACGGTGGCCGACGAGGTGTGGATGCGGCCCTGGCTCTCGGTGACCGGCACCCGCTGCACGCGATGCGGACCACCCTCGTACTTCAACCGTCGCCACGCGTCGTCGCCGCGCACCACGAACGTGACCTGGTTCACACCCCCCAGCCCCGAGGCATCGAGCGACAGCACCTCGAGCGCCCAGCCACGGCGGGCGGCATACGCCTGGTACATCTCGAACAGGTCGCGTGCGAACAGGTTGGCCTCCTCACCGCCCTCGGCGCCGCGCACCTCGATGATCACCGGTTTACCGGCGTGCGGGTCGGGGGGCACGAGCAACGTCGCCAGATCGGCGGCGATGGCGGCCAGGTCGGCGGTGGCGTCGCTCACCTCGTCGTGCAGCGCCGCCCGTTCACCGGCAGCTGCCTCGCCCAGCAGCTCACGAGCCACGTCGAGGTCTCCCGAGCGGGCACGCCACCGCTGCAGGGCCGCCACGACGGGTTCGAGCTCGTGGTACCGGGTCGTGATGGCGCGGAGCCGGGCCGGGTCGACCCCGCCACCGACGCCGCCACCGGCACCACCACCGTCGGCGAGCTGGGCCTCGAGATCGGCGAACTCCTGCTCGGCGGCGAGCAGTCGCTGCAGCACGGCGGGTTCGATGGCGGCCGGGTCGGACATGGCGCTCCAACGCTACCGACCGCACCCGTCCGGCGACATGACCACCGGCACAACCGGATGACGAGACCGTCGTGATATCTTGAGTTGCATCGACTCATGATCTCTCTATACTGAACATCAGCAAATCAGATCCACCATGGCACAGCCAGCATCACACAGGAGGTCCCCATCATGATCGTCCGTCATCGCAACCCCGTGGCCGGCGCGTTCGGCTCGGCCCTCGACCGCTCCTTCGACCGCACCTTCGACCAGCTCACGTCCTCGCTGTTCGAGTCCCGTGGCCGATTCCCCCAGGTCGAGGCCCAGTGGCACGACGACACGCTCGTGCTCACCGTCGACCTGCCCGGCGTGCCCGCCGACTCGGTGTCGGTCGAGGTGGCGGGGCGCAGCCTCACCCTCGGCGCCCACACCGATCGCCTCGAGTGGAGCCGCTCGCTGCAGCTCGGCACGTCACTCGATCCGGCCAAGGTCTCGGCACGTCACCTCGACGGGCGTCTCACCGTCCGCATCGGCGCCGTCGATGCCCCCGAGGCCCGCTCGATCGAGATCGACACGAGCCCCGAGCCGACAGCCGACCACGAGCTCGATACCGAGGGGCAGGCCGAACTCGATCAGTCGATCGAGACCAGCTCGAGCGACTGAACCAGCAACGCGGCGAGCTCCGTCGTGACCGCCAGCCGGTCACGTGCCGGGGTGACCACCAGCGTGCGCGCGACGCCCGGATCCGCCACCTCCCCGGCGGCCAGCCGGGCGTCGGCCGCGTACGGCACCACATCGAGGTCGACCCCGCTCGAACACACCACCACCACGTCGCGGCCGTCGCGATCGATACCGCGCGCCACGCACGGCACCGCCTCGATCACCGAGGTGCGTGGCACCGGCGGTTCGGCCGCGGTCAGGGTGCGCAGACCGAGCCGCGATGGATCATCCTCGACCCGCCAGCGCAGCAGCCGCTCGGCCGCCATCCGGTTGAACGGGTGGCGGGCCGCCCCGGGCACCCGGTGCTCACGCACGGCATCCACCACGCGGCTGAGCGACTCGACGGTGGGCGTGTGGCCGTGCAGCATCTGGAACGCCTCCCGATCGTGCACCCCCACGCCGATCTCGAGGCGCGGACCCTCCTCCGCGTCGTCCACCACCCGGCACACCTCGAGACCACGGACCTCGCCCGACACCACCCCGTGCTCGACCAACGGAGTGGCGCCCCCGGCGGCGATCAGTTCCCGCAGGGCCAGGTGACCGGCAGGGGCAGTTGCGGGTTCGGGGAGGGGCTCGGCGCCGGCCGGGAGCAACCGACGACCATCGGCGAGCCAGACGGTCACGGGGAACGCGAACTCAGCGGCCCGGCGTGCCAGTTGCCCACCATCGGCCTCGGTGATCAGGTGCAGCTCGGTGGCGTCACGCCGGATCGCCCACGCGAGCGCGCTCCCCAACCGCTGACCGGGTCGCTGACCTGACCGCTGGCCGGTCTGCGTCCCGGTCTGATGGTCCAGCAGCACCCACGCCTGACGATCGACCATCGTGGCCGCACCCGGCGCGAAGCCGGGCAGCTGTGCCGACGACAGCAGGTCGCCGAGTCGATCACCGGGTCGATCACCGGGTCGATCGCCGGGTCGGCCACTGAGGTGATCACCCACCAGCGCGCGCAGCTTGACCGCGAGCAGCTGCGACCGGCGGGCATCGCCGTCGGCCTCGGGACCGGCCGACGCGATCGGTGGTCGATCGGTGGATGGGGTCGATGGTTCGTGGTCGGCCACGACTCCGACGGTACCGAGCATCGGCCCGATCCGCAGCCGTGACGCCGAGGCTGCACACCGGCCAGGCGCACACCCGGCCCGGGACCCGGGGGGGCGAACGAGGCCGACACGCTCACCCGGCGACGAAGTAGCCGAACACGTCCGCGATCGCGTGCACCTGGCCCACGGCGTTCACGAGGCGGATCCGACCGCCCGCCCCCACCTTCACGATCGCCAGGTTCGCGACGGTGCTCCCCGCCGCCGGATTGAGGTTCGACGTCGAGGGACGCGGCTCGCCGTCCGGCCATGCGCTGACGAACGTGGCATGCGATGCCGCCGTGGCCGTGAGGTTCACGATCACCGCCACCGCGTCGGCCGGCACGCCGCCGCGGCCCGCGACCTGCAACACCATCTCGTGATCGGCGCCCAGCTGCCCTGCCGGCACACCCGTGCCGTCGCGGCTGTCGAGGAGCCGGGCGGGGGCGACGGTCCGCAGCAACGCACCCGACGGCGAACCCGGCTCCGGTGTCGCGAAGTAGCCGAACACATCGGCCAGCACGTGCACTCCGTCGGTCTCGACCGTCACACTCACGTCGCCGTCGGGGCCGAGCGTGCCGATCACGAGGTTCGGCACCGTCTGACCGGTCACGAAGTTGAGGTTCGAGGTACCCGGTGCCGGTGCGCCGCCCGGACCGATCGCCAGGTACCCGGCCGACTCCGGGTGCACGACGGTCACGTTCAGCACCACGGCGGTCACCCCCGACCTCGGCACCCCGGCCCGGCCGGCCAGGCGCACGTCGAGCCGGTCGCTGCGTCCGAGGGGACCAGGTCGGGCCCCGGTGCCGTCTCGGGTGTCGATCACTCGCTCCGGGGTGAGGGCCGTGAAGCGCTGACCCACCGGCAACGGCTCCGCGTCCTGCTCGTCGGGCCCCTCCGTCGACACCTTCGTGGGCGCCACGAAGTAGCCGAACACGTCGACGATGCAGTGGGTGGAGCCGGAGTGGTTGAACACGTCGACGGCGCCATCGGCACCCACACCCATCACCACGAGGTTGGGCGTGGCGCGTCCCGGCACCGGGTTGAGGTTCGACGTGTCGGGACGGCCGGCGCCACCCGGTGCCACCGTCAGGTAGGTGGCCTCGCTCGGGTCGACCGCCGTCACGTTGGCCACCACTGCCACCACCCCGTTCGGGGGGACACCGTGCCGACCCGCCACCGGCACCCGGAGCGTGGCACCAGGACCCACGGTGCCGACGGGTATCCCACCGGCACCATCACGGGTGTCGGCGATCCGTACCGGCGTCATGCCGACGAACGCACCGGCGGTGCCGACCGCCGCAGGCGCGGCGGAACCCCCACCCTTCGTCGCGTCACCGGTCGATCCCCCCGTCGATCCCCCCGTCGATCCCCCGGTGCCGCCGCTCGTCCCGCCCGGCGTCACGATCGGGCCGGTACCGCCGGGTTCCACCGCCGTTCCCGGCGCAGCGGCGAACAGACCCAGGTCGTCGAAGTCCCCACCGAGCACCTCGCTCGACCCACCACCGAGCCAGCCGTCGATGATGCTCGCGTAGTACGCGCGGACGTCCACGGTGTGGGCCGGTCGCTCCCAGCGTTGGAGTCCCGCGGTGGACGCGTGGGCGCCGTAGGTACCTCCGGCCACGTGCGTACCGAACACCAACATCGCGCTGGCCGTGCCGTGATCGGTGCCACCGGATGCGTTCGAGTACGGCGTGCGCCCGAACTCCGAGAACGTCATCACCGTGACCCGTCCCGCCCACGCCGGATCGAGCACCTCGAAGAAGCGCGCCACGGCAGCATCCAGTTCGACCATCCGGGCCGGATGCATGGAGGCCTGCCCGGCATGGCTGTCGAAGTCACCCCAGCCGGTCTCCAGTACGCGGAAGCCGAGATCGGCGTTGATCAGCCGGGCGGCCACCTCGAGCGACGCGGTGAGCGGCGCATCGGGCAATGACGCCGGGACCACCGGCGCGAGCTGCTCGGCCAGATCGACCTGATCGCGCAGGGCGGCCGCCAGCGCGTCGTGCCACGGACCCTGCCCGGCCGGCGCGGCGAGGTCGCGCACGGCGGCGTACAGCCGCTGATCGGCCTCGTTGGTACCGCCACCGAAGCCGGCGCGCCGCGGCGGCACCGAGGTCGCCCGACGTGAACGCCCCACCACGTGCAACGGAACGGTGGAGCCGATCGACGCCGCGGTGTAGAGGTCGGGACCGCCGGCGAGGTGACCGTCGAGCCAGCGGCCGAGCCATCCCGAGTCGATCGTGCCGTGACGGATGGCGCTCATCCAGATCGCCATCGAGGTGAAGTGGCTCAGGTCGGGATCGGGGTAACCGACGCCCTCGACGACGGCCAGCTGTCCGGCGCCCCAGAGAGCGTGCAGCGTGCCGAGCGCCGGGTGGAGCCCGAGCCGGTGGTCGAGGGGCAACGTGTCCGCCGGGGCGATGGCCAGTGGCCCGCGCTGATCGATGTAGTGACCATCGGTCAGCGGTACGACCGTGTTGACACCATCGTTGCCGCCGTACATGCCGAGCACGACGATGATCCCCTCGTCCGACGCCACGGGAGCGGCGAAGGCGCTCGGATCGAAGCCGTCCAGTGGAGCCCCCAGGGCGTCGAACAGGGGTGCGCCCGTGAGGCCTGCACCGGCCCCCATCCCGACCAGTTGCAGGAAGCGCCGCCGTGACAGCGCTCGTCGTCGCTCACCGAGGTCGTGATCGCCGGCGGCGCGCTCGACCTCGCCGGGTGACGAGAGCAGGCCGAGCGCGTCGCGTGTCGAGATCTCGGGATCGAGCATCGTCAGGCCACGTTCATCTCGGGGGTGATCATCGTGAGCAACAACGCGTTGCGGGACCGCCACCAGTCGGGTCCCCACGGTCGCTGCTCGCGCTCGGCCCATGCGATCAACGCCGAGCGCGTCGGGGTGGCCAGCGCGACACCGACGTCGGCAGCCAATGTGTCGATCAACTGTGCCGGAGTCATCGCATCGAGCTCGGCCCAGGGGTGGGACGCGGCGCGCAGATCGAGCGTGTCGCCGGCGACCACCTTCCACCGCACGTGCTGCGCGAACTCGGCTCGCGCCGCCAGGGCCGACGGGTTCACCCAGTAGCCGTTGGGGCGCCAGCCGCTCACGTTGGGCGGCCGGTACAGCGCCTGCCCCATCCTGCCGGCGAACCACTCGGGGTTCACAGCCGCAGCCGAGAGCCCCGTGGCGTACAGCAGCGCCACGATGTACTCGGTGGGGTTCCTGACGAGGCCACGACGCGCCGTGTCCGACCGGAACTCGGGACGGAGCAGCAGCGCTCTCACCCACGGCCGGATCTCGAAGTCCGCGCTCACCAGCACATCGGCCAATTCGTGCACGACGGACGGTGGCGGCCCCTGGTGCACCAGCTCCTCCCACAACTTCCGGGTGAGGAAACGAGCGGCCACCACCCGCGCCGGCGTGCCCGCGGCGGGGCCGACGGTCACCATCGCATCGGGACCGAACACGATGTCGATGATGTCGTCGCCGTTCCAGTGACCGGTTCGTCCGAGGAACGTCTTCACGCTCGTGTCGTGCCAGTTCTCGCGGAACAGGAACTCTCCGGTCGCCTTGTCGGCGGAGTAGCCGGTCCAGGCGAGCGTGGCGGCCTCGACGTCGGCCTCGGTGTAGTTGCCGATCCCCAGCAGGAACAGCTCGAGGAGCTCGCGGGAGAAGTTCTGGTTGGGTGACTGCTGACGGTTCGAGACGTTGTCGAGGTACGAGAGCATCGCCGGTTGCTTCGAGACCGCCCGCACCAGGTCGACCACGTTGCCGAGACCGAGATCGCGGAACAGTGCGTTCTGACCCATCATCGCCCCGGTGTGGTGCACTTTGTTCCAATCGCTGCACAGATGGCCGTGCCAGAACAGCGCCATCCGCTCCCGCAGCGGCGTCTCGGCGGCGCGGGTCATCCGTTCGAGCCACCAGTGGGTGGCGAACCGGAACTGCTGATAGCTGCCCGAGTCGGCATGGTGGTCGATCTCGGGTGGGATCGGAACGGGCGCCTCGTCCGGCGTCCCGAGTACGGCGTCGACCGCCTCGTCGTAGGTGCCGCTGACCAGAGCCGCGACCCGATCGGGGCGCGCCACGAACTCGGTGCGGCGGAGCAGGTGGGTGATGTCGGCGACGTCGACCATACGGCGATCCCATCGGTGGGATCACCGATCAGCGGGATGCCCGATCATCGGCACGGGGCGCGTCCGACTTGAGCGCGCCGATCGAGAGGTGTCGTGACGGGTGTCGTGGGCCGTCGGGTGCAGCGCGGCGGGGACGCCGCGGCGGTTCAGCTCTTGGCGGAGCGCGAGCCGTAACGCTTGTTGAAGCGCTCGACGCGACCGCCGGAGTCGACCAGCTTCTGCTTGCCGGTGAAGAACGGGTGGCACTCGTTGCAGAGCTCGAGCTTGAGGTCCTGGCCCTTGGTCGAGCGCGTCGTGAAGGTGTTGCCGCACGAGCACTGCACCGTCATGTCGGCGTACGTGGGGTGGATGTCGGTCTTCATGGTGTTCTCCCGGAGCTGAAAGAGGCAGGTGAAGTGTACCGGCCGATCACATGGACGGTTGCTTGGCGATCTCGTTCAGGAACTCGTCGTTGGTGCGGAACGTCTTGAGCCGGTCGATGAGCAGCTCGAGGCCCGGCGCTGCGTTGCCGTCGGCCGCCAGACCGGACAGCACCCGGCGCAGCTTCCACACCATCTGCAGTTGCTTGCGGTCGAACAGCAGCTCCTCGTGACGGGTGCTCGAGGCATCGACGTCGATGGCCGGGTAGATCCGACGCTCGGCGAGCTTGCGGTCGAGGCGGAGCTCCATGTTGCCGGTGCCCTTGAACTCCTCGAAGATGGCGTCGTCCATCCGGGAGTTCGTCTCCACCAACGCGGTGGCCAGGATGGTCAGCGAACCGCCCTCCTCGACATTGCGGGCCGCACCGAAGAACTTCTTGGGCGGGTAGAGCGCACCGGCGTCGATACCGCCCGACAGGATACGACCCGACGCCGGCGCCGCGAGGTTGTAGGCCCGGCTGAGACGGGTGATGCCATCGAGGATGATGACGACGTCCTCACCCATCTCGACCAGACGCTTCGCCCGCTCGATGGTCATCTCGGCGACGAGGGTGTGCTCCTCGCTCGGCCGGTCGAACGTGGACGACACGACCTCACCTTTCACGGTACGGCGCATGTCGGTCACCTCTTCGGGCCGCTCGTCGATGAGGAGCACCATGAGCTTCACGTCGGGGTTGTTGCGCTCGATGGCCGTCGCGATGGTCTTCATCACCGTGGTCTTGCCGGCCTTGGGCGGCGAGACGATGATGCCGCGCTGACCCTTGCCGATCGGGGCCACCAGGTCGATGATCCGCGCCGTCATGTCGGTGGGATCGACGTCGTTCTCGAGCCGGAGCCGCGAGTCGGGGAACAACGCCGTGAGATCCTCGAAGCGCGGTCGCTTCTTGCTCGCCTCGGCATCACCGCCGTTCACGGTGTGGATCTCGAGCAGCGCCGGGTTCTTCTCGTTGCGTCCAGCGGGACGGCTGAGGCCCGTGACGTGGTCACCCTTGCGCAGGCCGTACTGGCGCGACAGCTTCACCGGCACGTACGAGTCGTCGCGGTGCGGCAAGAACCCCTTGATGCGCAAGAACCCGTAGCCCTCGTCACGCAGATCGAGATACCCGGCCACCTGCACTGGTTCGTTGCTGACGGGCTCGTTGGTCTCGGCGGCCTCGAGCAGATCGCGATCGTCGCCCTGGGGACCGTCGCCACCCCGACCCTTGCGCCGACGACGTCGCCGCTTGTTGCGGTTCTCGCCGTCGCCGTCGTCGGTACCGACGTTGCTGGAGCGCTGCTGGTTGCCCTGGCTGCCCTGCTGGCGATCGTTGGGGCGGCCCTGACGATCACCCTGCTGGCGATCACCCTGCTGGCGATCACCCTGCTGGCGATCACCCTGCTGACGGTCACCCTGCT
>REDU01000016.1 GCA_007693335.1 Ilumatobacter sp.
CCGGATGCGCGACGATGAGGCGATGAGCGACGCCACGCCGCATCCGTCCACCGACCAGGACGAGGCGCCCGCGCCCGGGTCGCAGGACTGGCTCGACCTCGTGCACGAGGACGTGGTCGACCCCGAGGTGCCGATCGTCGATCCGCACCACCACCTGTGGCCCGAAGGCGGCGCGTTGCCGTACGGCTTGGCCGAGCTCGAGGCCGACGTGGGGAGCGGGCACCGGATCGAGGCGACCGTGTTCGTCGAGTGCGGTGCCGCGTACCGCCCGTCGGGTCCGGAGCACCTGCGTCCGGTGGGCGAGACCGAGTTCGTGGCGACCGAGGCGGCGCGCGCCTCACGCCCGTTGATCGCCGGCATCGTGGCGCGCGCCGATCTCCGTCTGGGCGATGAGCTCGACGAGGTGCTCGACGCCCACGAGGCCGCCGGGCAGGGGCTGTTCCGGGGCATCCGGCACGCGCTCGCCCACGCCGAGCACCCCGAGGAGCTGCGGATCCCGGGCGGCTCGCCGGTGGGGCTGTTCGCCGATCCCGCATTCCAGGTGGGCCTGGCCCGCCTCGGCCAGCGGGGTCTCACCTACGACACGTGGCACTACCACTACCAACTCCCCGAGTTCGCCGAACTGGCTCGCGCCGTGCCCGACACCGTGATGGTGCTCGATCACTTCGGGACCCCGCTCGGCGTCGGTCGCTACGCCGGGCGGCGTGAGGAGATCTTCGAGCAGTGGCGCCACGACATCGCCGAGGTGGCACGGTGCGAGAACGTGGTCGCCAAACTGGGCGGCCTGGCCATGCCCGACAACGGCTTCGGTTGGGACCTGGCCGAGCGGCCACCCACCTCCGACGATCTCGTGGCCGCCCAGCGCCGCTACTACGAGCACGCCATCGAGTGCTTCGGTCCCGACCGGTGCATGCTCGAATCGAACTTCCCGGTCGACCGCTTCTCGCTGTCGTACCGCGTGCTGTGGAACGCGCTCAAGAAACTGATCGCCCCGTACTCGCGCGACGAGCGCGCGGCCATGCTGGCCGACACTGCCCGCCGCGTGTACCGGCTGGCCCCCTGAGGTTCCAGCCGGCTCACGCGCTGGTCAGGGCACCAGTACCACTGGTCGGTCGGCACGGTGCAGGATCGCCAGCGCCGTACCGCCGATGCGGAGTCCGGTCACGCCACCGACTCCGCGTGCTCCCGCCACCACGAGATCGGCGTCGGCACCGGCGGCCTCGTCGACGATGACGTCGGCCACCGGCGCCGCTCTCGACACCACCGCGGAGAACCGGTCACCGAGTGCCGCCAATGGCTCGGCCCACTCGTTCGCCAGCACCCGCTCGGACGCCAGTTGCCAGTCGGCATCCTCGTCGGTGGTCGAGATCGGGTGCCCGGGCTCCGCCACCGCGACCGCGGTGACGTGCGCCCCGGTCGCGGTCGCGACCGCGGCGGTCCACTCGATGGCGTGCCGCCCGTGGTCGGAGCCGTCCACCCCGATCACGGCGCGGGTGATCGCCGGCGGCGCGCCCGGGGTGATGACGGCCAGCGGCCGCTCGAGATGGTGCGCGAGGAACTCCACCACACTGCCGACGCTGAGGAACCCGGGTCCGCGGCTGCCCTCACCTCTGCTCGCCACCACGAGCAGATCGCCGTCGAGCTCTTCGAGCGCTGCCGGGAGGACATCACGTGGATCGCCGTCCTTCACCACGAGGGCGGAGTCGACCTCGTCGAGCGTCTGACCGCACCACTGCTCGAGCTCCCGGGCGCGTTCGTCGCGCAACCGCTCGAGGTAGCCCGGTCGCATCTCCGACTGCATCGGCACGTGGGCGTTCACCGCCACGATCTCCGCTCCGGTCGATCGGGCGAGCGCCGCTGCCCACTGCAGGGCGTCTCTGGCCGATGCTGAACCATCCATGCCGACCACGATGCGCTTCATCGTCATCTCCTCCTGGGATCACTCGTCGTTGCGCACCATCATCGTTGGCATCGCACCCTTGCGGGTAACAGGGCCGAAGGTCCGGTTCGTGACGTCGGGCTCGTGACGTCCAGCTCGTGACGTCCAGCTCGTGACGTCCGGCCCTGTCGGGCGGGGCTCGTGACCGGCAGGCTGTGGGCATGAGTGAGACCCCGACCCCATCCGCCGCCACGCTGATCGACGAACTCCGCGAACCGACGAGGAGTCTGCGACGAGCCATCCCCGGCACCTTCAAGGCGTTCGCCGGCCTGCACGCCGAGGCGCTCGGCGACGGGGCACTGTCGGCGAGCACGAAGGAGCTGATCGCACTCGCGATCGGCGTCTCCAAGCAGTGTGACGGTTGCATCGCGTATCACGCGAAGGCCGCTGCCCACGCCGGTGCCACCGCTGAGGAGGTGGCCGAGATGCTGGGTGTCGTGCTGCTGATGGACGGCGGGCCCGCCACCGTCTACGGACCCCGGGCATACGCCGCCTACCTCGAGTTCACCGAAGGGTCGTCCGCCGGCTGACCGCTCGCGAGCCCTGCGGGTAGCGTTCGTGCCGTGGGGGATCCGTCTCGACCACCCGTGTGGGAGGGGCCGACCGGGGCCGAGCTGACCGCGCTCGCCGAGATGAGTGCGGCGGGCACGTGGGACATCGGCGATCGCAGCGTGCGGCTGACCAATCTCGACAAGGAGCTGCTGCCCGCCGGCAGCGGTCGGGACCGGCGCGCCGTCACCAAGCGCGACCTCGTCCGGTACGTCACCACGATGGCCCCCACGTTCGCGCCGTACCTGGCCGATCGTCCGGTGAACCTCACCCGCTACCCCGACGGGCCCGCCGGTGGGAGTTTCTGGCAGAAGGCCGTTCCCCGCCATGCCCCCGACTGGCTGGTGCGGTGGACCGATCCGCACGCCCGGCCGGGTCGAACCCGCCAGTACCTCGTGATCGACGGCGCGCCGGCGCTCGCCTGGGTGGCGAACGCGGCGGCCATCGAGATCCATCCGTGGACGTCCACGGCAGCGGCTCCGCTGGAGCCGAGCTACGCCCTGGTCGACATCGACCCCGGTCCGGCCACGACGTGGAGTGAGACGGTGCTGTTGGCCGGGCAGTTCCGCGCCGCGCTCGACCACATCGGTCTCGTCGCCCGACCGAAGGTGACGGGGAAGCGGGGGATCCAGATCTGGATCCCGGTCGATCCGGGGTGCACGTTCGACCAGACGCAGACGTTCGTCGAGCGGCTGTCGCGGGCGGTCGGCGCCTCGGTGCCCGATCTCGTGAGCTGGCGATGGCGCACCGACGAGCGCGACGGTCTCGCCCGGCTCGACTACACCCAGAACCAGTGGAACAAGACCCTCGTGGCGCCCTACAGCGTGCGGCCCACCCCGGGTGGCGCAGTGTCGGTGCCGATCGAGTGGGCCGAGTTGGACGACCCCGATCTCCGTCCTGACCGCTGGACGGTCTGGACCACGCCGGCGCGGGTGGCCGAGGTGGGGGACCCGTTCCTCGGGTTGGTCGGGGTCTCCCAGGCGCTCCCGACCATCTGATCGACCGACCTCCGGATCGACC
>REDU01000049.1 GCA_007693335.1 Ilumatobacter sp.
TGGAACACGCTGACCATGCCCTCGAAGCGGAAGATCGAGCCGTGCACCACCGGGATGCCGAGCTTCACGCTGGCGTCGTTGAGCAGATAGCGCGACGGGAAGTTGTCGGCGCCGTCGACGATCACGTCGTAGCCGGCGATGATGTCCATGATGTTGCTGGCGTCGAGACGGGTGTCGTAGGTGACCACGTCGACGTCGGGGTTGAGCATCGTGAGCGTCTTCTTCGCCGAGTCGACCTTGCGGTCGCCGATGCGGTCGACGTTGTGGAGGATCTGACGCTGCAGGTTCGAGGCATCGACGTCGTCCATGTCGACGATGCCGATCGTGCCGACACCGGCAGCAGCCAGGTACAGGGCCGCGGGTGAGCCGAGACCGCCGGCACCCAGCATGAGCACCTTCGAGTCGAGCAGCTTCGTCTGACCGGCCACGCCCACCTCGGGCAGCAGGATGTGCCGCTTGTAGCGGTTGTTCTGCTCGGGGGTGAGGGTGACGGGCGCCTTCCACGGGCGACCCTCGTCCTTCCAGCGGCCGAAGCCCCCGTCCATCGACACCACGTCGGCGTAGCCGAGTTCCTGGAGTGTGCGGGCGGCGAACGCCGAGCGCACACCACCGGCGCAGTAGACGACCACCGGAGCGGTCTTGTCGGTGAGGCGGTTCTCGATCTGCGCTTCGAGGTGGCCCCGGGGGATGTGGACGGCGTCGGGGAGGGCGCCCTCCTCGTACTCGTCGGGTTCTCGGACGTCGAGCACGAGGGCCCCCGTGGCGATGAGGTCGGCGGCACCGGCGGTGTCGACCTCGGAGATCTCGGACTTCGCGGCGGCGAGCAGATCGCGGAACGTGGCCATGCGTCAAAGCCTACCCACTGGGTCGGGATTGGCTACCCGGCGATCAGGGGCGGCAGGATGTCGGCGATCCGGCCCAGCAGGAGGGCGTCGGCGTAGCGGTCCATGGCGGTCTCGTCACCATTGACGATCACGATGCGAGCCCCCGCCGCTTTGGCCCGGGGCACGCAGTTGGCGGCCGGGAACACGCTCAGGGTGGAGCCCACGGCGAGCAGCACGTCGCACTCCTCGCTGACCCGCAACGCCCGGTCGATCACCTCGGGCACGAGCGCCTGACCGAAGCTGATGGTGTCGCTCTTGAGGATGCCGCCGCACACGAGGCACGGTGGATCGTCCTCGCCGGCGCGCACCCGATCGAGGGTCTCGGCCATGGGCCGGCGATCGGTGCAGTCCCAACAGCGGGTGAACCACACGGTTCCGTGCACCTCGATCACCCGGTCGGGTTCGTGACCGGCACGCTGATGGAGACCGTCGATGTTCTGGGTGACGACCGCATGCAACCGGTCACGTCGTTCGAGCTCGACGAGCGCCAGGTGTCCGGTGTTCGGCTCGGCGGTCCAGGCCGGGGTGGTGAGTCGGTTCTGCCAGGCGACCTTCCGGAGCTCGGGGTCCGCCAGGTAGTGCTGCAACGTGGACGCCTTCTCGGCCGCCGGGTTCTTCGTCCAGAGACCATTGGGACCGCGGAAGTCGGGGATACCGGAATCGGTCGAGATGCCGGCACCGGTCAGGACGGTGACCCGGCGGGCCTCGGCCAACCAGGCACGGGCGGTGTCGAGATCGGTCACCCCACCAGTGTGCCCGCGAACGTTTCCCGGCCGGACGTTTCCCAGGGGGGCATCGTCGCGTGCACCTGTTGGGTATGGACCCCAATCTGTACCCCACCGGACCCCGAGTGACCATCCGGCCGTGGATCGATCCCGTGGTCGACCAGCTCGGGCACGACCCGCGATCGGAATACGTCGAGAGATTCTGGCTCGGTGTGATCGGCCCCACCGCCACCTGGATCATGCGACGGTTCGCCGCCGGGTTCGACACCGAACCCACCGGGTACGCGATCGATCTGGCCGAGACCGCCACGACGATGGGCCTCAGCTACACGAAAGGGCCGAGCTCACCGTTCGGCAGGGCGTTGAACCGCTGCGTCATGTTCGGCCTCGCGCAACCGACCTCCGACGGCTTCCGCGTGCGTCGGCGAGTGCCACAGGTCGCGATGCGTCACCTCCGCCGGCTCCCCGACGAGGTGCAGGCCGCTCACGACTCGTGGATGCTGGCCACGGTGCGCATCGACGTGCGCGACCTCGAGCAGATCCTGATCTCCGCCGGCGTGCCGCCACGCGCTGCTGTCAGCGCGTCGGCGGCGGCGCTGCTGGCGTCGTGACCGGGTACGGCGTGTCACCCACGTGTTGCTGCAGGCGCGCCAGCTCGGCGATGAGCTCGGCACGGATGTCGGCGTACTCCGGGTGGTCGATCACGTTGGTGACCTCGAACGGATCGGCCACCAGGTCGTAGAGCTCCCACTCGACCCGATCGCTCGGACCGTGCGCGCCGAGCTGGTCGAGCGGGTCGTTGTAGAAGCAGATCAGCTTGTGGGTGCGTGTGCGCACGCCGTAGTGGGCCGGGGCGAGGTGGGCGGCGTCGTTGTGCATCCAGTACCGGTAGTACATCGTGGTCTGCCAGTCATCGGGGGTCTCGCCCCCGAGCAGCGGCGCCAGGCTCGTTCCCTGCATCTGCTCGGGCACATCGACACCTGCGAGCTCGAGGAACGTGGGGGCGAGGTCGACGTTGAGCGCCACATCGTCACACACCGATCCTGGGGCCACCATCGGCGGGTATCGCACCAGCAACGGCATCGAGAGCGACTCCTCGTACATGAGGCGCTTGTCGAACCACCCGTGGTCGCCGAGGAAGAAGCCCTGGTCGGAGGTGTAGACCACGACGGTGTTCTCGGCGAGTCCGTGCTCGTCGAGGTACGCCAGCATGCGGCCCACGTTGTGGTCGATCGAGGCGATGGTGCGCAAGTAGTCCTTGATGTAGCGCTGGTAGCGCCACCGGATCTCTGCCTCGAGGTCGAGCCCGGCCGGCACGGCCGCCTTGAGGTCCTTCACCGGATCGAGGTCGAGCAGCCGCATCCGGACCGCCTGGACCACCTGGGACTTCCCGTCGTGGTCGTCCCACATCGTGACCGGCTCGGGGATGTCGATGTCGTCGTACAGCGTGAAGTGCTCGGGGGACGGCTCCCACCGGCGGTGCGGAGCCTTGTGGTGGCACATCAGCGCGAACGGACGGTCGGGGTCGCGGCGATCGAGCCAGTCGAGACAGTCGTCGGTGATGAGGTCGGTCACGTACCCGCCCCGCTCGACCACGGTGTACGCACCGGGTGCGCCGCCTGGAGCGGCCTCGAGCATCACCGGGTCGTGGTAGTGGCCCTGACCGGGGAGCACCCGCCACTCGTCGAACCCGCTCGGGTCGTGGAGTGCCCCGTGACCGAGGTGCCATTTGCCGAACATGGCGGTCTGGTAGCCGGCCTCCTGCAGACGCTTCGGGTACGTGTCGAGGCGGTTGTCCATGGGCGTGTCGAGCGTGGTCACCCCGTTCACGTGGTTGTACGTGCCCGTGAGCACCGCGGCGCGACTCGGGGTGCAGATCGAGTTGGTGCAGAAGCACGAATCGAACCGCATCCCCTCGTGGGCGAGTCGGTCGAGGTGCGGGGTGTCGTTGATGACCGGACGATCGCTGTCGCGGCTGTACGCCGAGATGGCGTGCGACGCGTGGTCGTCGCTCATGACGAACAGCAGGTTCGGGCGATCGGCCACCTCGGCTCCGGCCGTCACGCCGTCCGGAAATTGGTGGCGAGCTCGATCAGGGTGCGGGTACCCACCCCGGTGGCGCCCTTGCTCTTCCACCCGTCGTCACCGTCGACCTTCATCGGGCCGGCGATGTCGAGGTGGGCCCACGGCACGTCGCCCACGAACTGCGACAGGAAGATCGAGGCGGTGATGGCGCCGGCGTACGGGCCACCGATGTTGCGCATGTCGGCCACCACCGAATCGAGGAGCTTCTTGTAGCGCTTCGTCTCGAGCGGGAGCTGCCAGACCGGCTCGTCGGTCGCGGCAGCGGCGTCCTTCACCTGGTCGACGAAGCCGTCGTCGGTGCCGAGCACGGCGGTGATCTCGGGACCGAGTGCGGCCAGCGCCGCTCCCGTGAGCGTGGCGATGTCGACGATGGCGTCGGGTGCCTGCTCGACCGCCAGCGACAGGCCGTCGGCGAGCACGAGGCGACCCTCGGCGTCGGTGTTGTGGATCTCGACCGTGGTGCCGTTGCGCATCGTGAGGACGTCGCCGAGCTTGATGGCGCTGCCCGACGGCATGTTGTCGGTACACACCAGATACGCCGTGACCTTGGCAGCACACTTCAGGTCGCGGAGCGTCGACATCGCGGCGAGCACTGCCGCGGCACCCGACATGTCCATCTTCATGACCTGGTGGAACGCGTCGCTCGGCTTGATGCTGAGGCCGCCGGAGTCGTACATGATCCCTTTCCCGACCATCGCGAGGTGGCCCTTCGGGGAGCGCGGCGTGTACGTGAGCTTCACCAGTCGGGGTGGCTCGACGCTGGCCTGGTTCACCCCGACCATGCCGCCGCATCCCATCACCTCGAGCTGATCTCGGTCGTACACCTCGATGTCGAGACCGTGCTCACCAGCGATCTGGCGGGCGAGATCGGCCAGACGGCGAGCGGTGAGGTACGCGGGTGGCATGTTGGCGAGATCGCGGGCGAACCCGGCGGCGCGGGCCGTGACCCGACCCCGCGCCGCGCCGCGGGTGATGGCCTTCTCCTGTGCGGCGGCAGCCGTGAGGGTGAACTGCTCGAGCTTCGGGCTCCCCGACGTGTCGTTCTTCAGCCCGACGTACCGGTAGGTGGCCAGCAGCACCCCCTCGACCACGGCCTGCGCCGCTGCGGCCGCGTCGACACCGTCGAGATCGGATCCCACATCGGCGAGGTTGGTGGCGAGGTGGCTGCGCCTGCCGGCGGCGCGTGTGAACGCTGCGGCGGCGTCACGCAGGCGGCTGACGTCGACGTCGGTGGCGGAGCCGATGCCGACGGCCACGAGCGTGGGGCCGTCGCTGCGCGGGACCACCAGCGTCTGTCCGGGCTTCGCCGAGAAGCCGTTGGCCTCGAGCGCGGCACGGCTGAGACCCAGCTGACGGGGCACCGCGCCCTCGGCGGCCACGGCCAGTCCGAACGCGTCGGCGGTGCGGGGTGTGGTGCGGGTGACCGCGATCTCGACGTCGAGCGGGGTCGTCAAGGTGTCGGGGTACGGAACGCGCGTGCGGGGTTCGATCTCAGAAGTCATCCCGCCCAGTCTGGCGCGTCCGGTCGGGTCGGGTCGGGTCCGGTTCGTCAGGTTCGCGACCGGCGGCGTGCCGACGCCGTCGGATACTTGGCGAGGAACCGTGACTCCGCTTCGTCGGTGCCGATCATGAGCAGCTCGCCACCCTCGGGCAACGGTTTGCGGGCGTCGGGGTTGCCCTCGATACGTCCACGGAGCTCGACCGCCACCACGTTGCAGCCCGTGTCCTGGTGGAGATGGGAGTCGGCCAGCGTGACCCCGGCGAGCTTCGACGGCACGGGGAGACGGAAGACGTTGAGACCATCGGCGATCAGCAGGGTCTCCTCGCCCCGGAACTGGTTCCAGATGGCGGCTGAACAGGTCGCGGCATACGACAGCACGGCGTCGGCGCCGGCGCGGTACAGGGTCGACACGTTCCGGTCGAGCTTGGCGCGTGCCACGATGCGGATGTCGGGCCGCAGTCGCCGGCAGTACAGCGTGAGGTACACGTTCACGTCGTCGTCGTGGGTGGTGATCACCACCGCCGCAGCGTCGTCGAGACCGGCCTGTTCGAGGATCTTGCGGTCGGCGGCGTCGCCGACCACGTAGTTGGCGCCGGGCTTCACCCGCTCGGGGAGCTGCTCGATGATCGAGTAGGTCAGCCCCTCGGACTGGAAGGCCCGACCCACCGCGCGCCCCACACGACCGCCACCGATGATCACCATCGGTCGACCACCGTCGGCCTCGAACGCGAACTCGCGGTCGTACGCCTCGAGCTGCTCGACCGTGGCCGCCAGGATCACGACCGACGACTCGGTCAACATGGTGTCGCCCGTCGCGATCTCGAAGTCACCCCGGTTCCACACGCCGATCAGGCCGACGCCGAGACGGGCGCGCAGCTGGGCGTCGGCGAGCCGCTTGCCGACGAGATCGGTGCCGGCCACGCTGGCCTCGGCGATCTGGAGGCCGGCGAACTCGCCGATGATGTGGCTGCGCCCGTCGGGACCGAGCGTGCGGGCCGCCATCGCGGCACCCAACACCTCGCCGAGCTGCACGACCTCGGTGGCTCCGGCCAGCTCGATGATGTCGACGGCGGCCGGAGCGTTGGCGGTGGCCACGATGGTGGCGTCGGGCGCACGCTCGCGGACCGTGAACACGATGTTGGTGTTGGAGCGATCGTTGCGGGTCGCGGCGATCAGCACCGCCTGGTGGACGCGAGCCTTCGTATAGGTGGCGGGGTCGTCGAGATCACCGACCATCACGTTGACCCCCTCGTCGTGGAGCGCCGCGGCCCGGGGCACGTCGTCCACGAGCAGCACGTACGGGATCCCGGCCTGCTTTGCCCGGACCACCAGCGCCTGCTCGACCGGGCCGTACTCGGTCAGCACCATGTGGTCACTGATGTCCTCGGCGAGCGACCGCGGCGTGCGACGGGCCTGCCGCGAGTCCATCCAGGGGAGGAACGCGAACTGCACGAACACGAACGGCAGCACCACCAGGAGGAAGGTCGACCCCGACAGCAGGACGACCACCGAGAAGATGCGCCCGGTGTCGGACTCGAACGTGATGTCGCCGAATCCCAACGTCGTCATGGTGGTGAGGGTCCAGTACACGCTCGTGACCCAGCTGTAGGACTGCCCCTCGTGATCCATGATCACGTGGAACAGCGAGCTGAACACCGCCACCATCAGCACGAACACGCCGCCGATGTAGGCGAGCACCTTGAGGTTCCGGGCGCTCACCCCGGCGTACATCTGACCGAAGAGGGGTCCGAGTGCCTTCAGCACGGGGGGCGTCCGCTCTCGATCACGGCTGTCGATCATGCCACAGCACTGGCGCGAACCGACCGGTAGCCTCATCAGACGATGTCGACACCCAGTTCAGAGCACCCCTACCTCCGAGCTCTCGACGAGCGGATCCTCGTGTTCGACGGGGCGTTCGGCACGTTCGTGCAGGACCTCGACCTCGACGCCGACGACTTCGGCGGCCCGCAGCTCGAGGGATGCAACGAGATGCTGTGCCTCACCCGCCCCGACGTCATCACGGCGATGCACGAGGCGTTCCTCGACGTGGGTGTCGACGCGGTCGAGACCGCCAGCTTCGGCAGTTTCTCGACGGTGCTCACCGAGTACGACATCCCCGAGAAGGCCCATGAGCTGAACGTGGCGGCCGCCCGGCTCGCCCGAGAGGTGGCCGACGGGTACGCCGCCGACGGTCGGCCACGGTTCGTGGCCGGATCGATGGGTCCTGGCACCAAGCTCCCGAGCCTCGGCCACATCGGGTTCGACGAACTGCGCGACTCGTACGCCGATCAGGCCCGGGGCCTGCTCGAGGGCGGGGTCGATCTGTTCCTGATCGAGACGTGCATGGACCTGCTGCAGGTCAAGGCCGCCATGATCGGGTGTCGACGGGCGATGCAGGCCGAGGGCCGCCACGTGCCGCTGCAGGTGCAGGTCACGATGGAGACCACCGGCCGGATGCTCGTCGGGTCCGAGATCGGCGCGGCGCTCACGTCACTGCTCGCCATGCGGCCCGACGTGCTCGGCATCAACTGCGCCACCGGACCCGCCGAGATGCAGGAGCACCTGCGCTACCTGAGTCGGTACTCCCCCATCCCGATCAGTGTGCTCCCGAACGCCGGCCTGCCGAGCGTGGTCGATGGCCGCACCCACTACGACCTCACCCCGCCCGAGCTCGCCGAGTTCCACCGGCACCACGTCGAGGAACTCGGTATCGGCATCGTCGGCGGCTGCTGTGGCACCACCCCCGAGCACCTTCGTCAGGTGGTCGAGGCGGTGCGCGACCTCGAGCCGCCCCGACGCACTGCCGACTACAGCCCGAGCGTCTCGAGCATCTACAGCCCCGTCACCATCGAGCAGGACAAGAGCTTCCTCATCATCGGCGAGCGCACCAACGCCAACGGCTCGAAGGCGTTCCGCGATGCGATGCTCGCCGAAGACTGGGACACGTGCGTGAAGATGGCCAACGAGCAGGTGCGCGAGGGCGCCCACGTGCTCGACGTCTGTGTCGACTACGTGGGTCGCGACGGAGCCGCCGACATGGACGAGATCGCGAAGCGGTTCGCCACCCAGGCGAGCGTGCCGCTGGTGATCGACTCCACCGAACCACCCGTGATGGAGGCCGCACTCCAGCACGTGGGTGGCCGGGCGATCCTCAACTCGGCCAACCTCGAGGACGGCGAACTGCCCGACAGCCGGTTCGATCGGGTCATGTCACTGGCCCGTGAGTACGGCTGCGCCGTGATCTGCCTGTTGATCGACGAGCGCGGTCAGGCCCGCGACGTCGAGTGGAAGATGGAGATCGCGCACCGGATCCACGACATCGCCACCGAGCGGTACGGGTTGTCGGCGTCGGATCTCATCTTCGACGCCCTCACGTTCCCGCTGTCGACCGGCGACGACGACCTCCGTCGCGACGCCATGCACACGATCGACGCCATCAAGCGGATCAAGCGCGAGATCCCGGGGTGCTTCACCACCCTCGGTGTCAGCAACGTGAGCTTCGGGCTCAATCCTGCTGCCCGGCACGCGCTCAACAGCGTGTTCCTGCACGAGTGCGTCGAAGCGGGCCTCGACTCCGCCATCGTGCACGCCGGCAAGATCGTGCCGCTCAACCGGCTGCCCGACGAGCAGAAGACCGTCTGCCTCGACCTCATCTACGACCGGCGCGGCACCCGCGACGACGGCACCCACTACGACCCGCTGCAGGAGCTGCTCGAGGTGTTCGCCGACGTGAAGTCGGCCGCCACCGTGAAGCCCGATCGCAGCGGACTGCCCGTGTCCGAACGACTGCACCACCGCATCATCGACGGCGACCGCGACGGTCTCACCGCCGACCTCGACGAGGCGCTGGCCTCGGGAATGCCCGCACTCGCGATCGTGAACGACGTGCTGCTCGGCGGCATGAAGGTGGTGGGCGAACTGTTCGGCTCCGGGCAGATGCAACTGCCGTTCGTGCTGCAGTCGGCCGAGACCATGAAGCAGGCGGTGGCCCATCTCGAACCCCACATGGAGAAGGTCGAGGGCGGCAGCGCCAAGGGTCGGTTGGTACTCGCGACGGTGAAGGGCGACGTGCACGACATCGGCAAGAACCTGGTCGACATCATCTGCACCAACAACGGCTACGAGGTGCACAACATCGGCATCAAGGTCGCGATCGGCGAGATGGTCGCCAAGGTCAAGGAGGTGAACGCCGATGCGCTCGGCATGAGCGGTCTGCTCGTGAAGTCGACACTGATCATGCGCGAGAACCTCGAGGAGCTCAACAACCTCGGGCTCTCCGAGCTCCCGGTACTGCTCGGCGGTGCCGCACTCACCCGCCGGTACGTCGAGCGCGATCTGCGCGAGGTGTACGAGGGGCGCGTGTTCTACGGCAAGGATGCCTTCGAGGGGCTCTCCACGCTCGACTCGATCATGACCATGAAGCGCTCCGGCGAGTGGGATCCCGACTTCGGCCGCGTGCCCACCGGCCGCGAGCTGCCCGAGCGCGAGGGAACCACTGTCGAGACGGGTCCACTGCCGCGCCGTTCACCCGATGTGGGCACCGACAACGAGGTGTTCGTGCCGCCGTTCCTGGGCTCGAAGGTGGTCAAGGGCATCGGTCTCGACGACATCGCCAAGTACGTCAACGAGACCGCGCTCTACCGCAACCAGTGGCAGTACCGCCCCGAATCAGGTGAGAGCGACCACGACTTCAAGGAACGGATCCGCCCGATCTTCCGGGAGCAGCTCGGCGCGGCCAAGGCATCGGGTGTGCTCGTGCCGCAGGTGGTCTACGGCTACTTCGCCGTGAACGGCGATGGCGACGACCTCGTGGTGTGGACCGACGACACCCGCACCACCGAGCAGTGCCGGTTCTCCTATCCGCGTCAGCAGAAGCCACCGCATCTGTGCATCGCCGACTTCTTCCGTCCCGTCGAGTCGGGCGAGACCGACTACGCCGCGTTCCACATCGTCACGATGGGCGAGCCGGTCAGCGAGGCAGCTGCGAAGCTGTTCGAGGCCAACGAGTACCAGCAGTACCTGCTGCTCCACGGCATCGGCGTCGAGATGGCCGAGGCCCTGGCCGAGTACTGGCACCATCGCATCCGAACCGAGTGGGGCTTCGTGCACGAGGACGGTCCCAGCATCGCCGGCCTGTTCCGTCAGCAGTACCGGGGCGGCCGGTACTCGTGGGGCTACCCGGCGTGTCCCGATCTCGAGGACAACGCCACGGTCGGGGCCCTGCTCGGCGCCGACCGGCTCGGCATCGAGGTCAGCGAGGAGACCGGCTGGCAGTACCAGCCCGAGCAGACCACCTCGGCGCTGATCTGCCATCACCCGCAGGCGAAGTACTTCGTCGCCCGCTAGCGGGACCCTCTTCCTCACAGGCCTCGACGGGTTCTCCCCAGCCAATTCACAGGTAATCGGGACTGACGTTCCACAGGGCAGAGGGCGCATGATGTCCTCATGTCGATGAGCCTGCGTGACTCCACCCGTCGCCCCCGGCGGCACGGGGTGATCCTCGAGCCCGGCGATCGCCGCCTGCTCGAACGAGCCGGCTGGCGCACGACCCTCGACTATCGCGAGAACCATGTGCGCGGCCGCGACGGCAAACTGCTCGAGGTGGTACCGGTGTGGACTGCCGAAGCCGAGCGCTTCGACGGCCAGGTCGTCGTGGCATCGGCCGCCGGTACCAGCGCCGAGGAGGCCTGGGCCGAATTGCGGACGAGGATCGAGGAGCACCGCACGACGGCGATGCGTCGGGTCCGGCTCGTCGGCGCCTGACACCAGATGCAGGCAGGTTCCCGCAACGACATCACCGACGTCAGTGGCGTCTCGGTGGGCCACCACCATCGTCGAGCGCGTGGGTGGCTGACGGGCACCACGGTGGTGGTGCCACCCGAGGGCACGGTGGGCGGGGTCGACGTGCGCGGCGGTGGTCCGGGCACCCGTGAGACCGATCTGCTCGACCCGCTCAACATGGTCGACCGGGTCGACGCGGTGTGCCTCACCGGCGGGAGCGCGTACGGTCTGGCGGCGGCCGACGGCGTGATGGCGTGGCTCGAGGGGCAGCGACGGGGGTTCGCCGTCGGTGTCGAGCCCGAGCGGGTCGTGCCCATCGTGCCCGCTGCGGTGCTGTTCGATCTCGGTGCGGGTGGATCGTTCACGAACCGCCCGGACGCATCGTTCGGGCACCGCGCCGCTGCGAACGCCCGCCCGCGTCCGGTCGTGCAGGGCTCGGTCGGAGCCGGCACCGGCGCCCACATGGGTCCCCTGCTGAAAGGGGGTGTCGGCTCGGCCAGTTCGGTGCTCGACTCCGGTGTGACGGTGGGAGCGCTCGTCGTGTTGAACCCGAGCGGCCTCACGTTCGACCCGGACACGGGTGAGCTGTGGGGCCGACGGTACGGGGTGCACAACGAGTTCACCGGGGCGCCCCGCCCGAGCCGCTCCCGGTTGGCGACGTTCCGTGACGAGATGGAGCACGCGCTCCGACCGCCCGAACTCAACACGACGTTGGTGGTGGTCGCCACCGACGCCCGGCTCGACAAGGCCGAGTGCACCCGGCTGGCCGGGTCGGCCCACGACGGTATGGCCCGGGCGATCAGCCCGATCCACCTGTACCACGACGGCGACGTGGCCTTCGCGCTCGCCACGGGGGCGTCCGAACTCCCCGACGAGCGCCGCGACGGCGTGTTCCGACCTCGGTCGACCCGACCGGCACAGCTCGGCCCGGTCCTGGCGGCTGCCGCCGACGTGGTGGCCCGCGCCATCGTGCACGCCACGCTCGCCGCCACCAGCGCCGGCCAGCTCCTGTCGTTCCGTGATCGCTTCGGGTGAGCACTCGATCCTCGGCTCCGCCGTAGCGCTCGCAGCGACGGTGGGCGTCAGCGCGCCGGCGCGGCCTACGGTGCTGGGATGAGCGAAACGCTGCTCCCGAAACTCCCGGGCCCGGCCACCCGTGCGCTGGTCGAGGCGGGGATCACCGATCTCCATGGGCTCGCCCGCCACACCGAGGCGGAGGTGGCCGCGCTGCACGGCACCGGGCCCAGGGCGCTCGGCATCCTGCGCGAGGCGCTCGACGGAGAGGGGCTCGACTTCCGACCACCCGACCACGCCCACCTCGTCGACGAGTACCTCGCCGGGCTCCGACCACCACACCGGCAGACGCTCGAAGCCCTCCGTGCCACGCTCCGCATCATCATCCCGCACGCGGACGAGGGGCTGGAGCGCGGCATCCCGGCGGTGTTCCTCGACGGCGTCGGGGTGGCCGGGTACGCCGCCGTCGCCGACCACTGCGTGTACCTCCCGATGAGCACCAAGGTGCTCGCTGCGGCCGGGAGTGCGGTCGATCGGTACGGGCGCACCTCGGGCGGCATCGCCTTCCCCGCCGACAAGGGTCTGCCCGGCACGCTGGTCGCGAAGCTCGTCCGGCTCCGCCTCGAAGAACTCTCGTCCGTGCGCAACGGGGTCCGTCGCGACTACTACCCCGACGGTCGGCTGAAGGCGGTCGGCACGATGAAGAGCGGTCAACTCCACGGCCACTGGCGCTGGTACCGGAGCGACGGGTCACTCATGCGCGTCGGTCAGTTCGATCGAGGCGAGCAGATCGGCACGTGGGAGACGTGGGACCGCGACGGCACCCTCGTCACGCGCAGCCAGTACTGATCGATCGCCAGTACTGGCCGCGCGAGAGAGACCGCGAGATCAGATGAGGTCGTTGGCCTCGAGCCACTCGGTGGCCACGGCTGCCGACTCGCGGAACTCGAGATCGGTCTCGACGTTCCATGCGAGCAGGTCCTCGGTGGTGATCATCGCGCTCAACGCGTCGAGATCCGCACGGAGTTGGTCGCCGTAGGCCTCGAGCACCTCGGTGCGCACGATCGGGGCGATGTTCTGCGCCGGATGCAGACCGAGGTCGTCCTCGAGCACCTTGAAGCCGAACTCGTCGATCTGCGGCGCGGTGTCGTTCCACACGACGGCGTCGACCTCGCCCGCCTGGAGGGCCTCACCCAGCAGCGGACCGAACTCGAGCGTGACGGTGTCGGAGAACTCGATCCCGTAGACGTCGGGATCGGTGTATCCGAGGAAGCACTGCGGTCGTTCGAAGCACTGGGCCGAGGCTCCGAACACGTAGTCGAGATCTGCCACATCGGAGATCGTGGATGCCTCGGAGTCGCCGCGTACGACGAACGCATCGCCGTCGATGGCCGGGGCGTAGTCGAGCAGCGTCCCGCCGATCTCGGCGTACAGAGGACCGATCACGGCCATGATCTCGTCGGCATCCGACAGAGACTCGCCATCGGGTGCGAGCGCCGTGAGCGAACCGCCGATGTAGTCGATGATGAGGTCGAGATCGGCGTTGCGGATCCCGTCGATCGCCTCGGTGCGGAAGCCGGCTGGCGTCAGGATCTCGACGTCGTACCCCTTGGCGTCGAGGTACTGGCCGTAGACCTCGGCGATGGTGATCGCTTCGCTGAAGTCCTGACCGCGCACCCGGATCGTCGGACCCTCGGCCGGCGGCGCGGTGGTCTCGGCGGGCGGAGCGGTGGTCTCGGCGGGCACCTCGGTGGTGTCTGCGTCCGAGTCGTCGCCACCGCACGCAGCGGCGACGAGCCCGAGGGTCAGGATCGGGACGAGGAGCCGGAGACCCGCCCGTCGGCGTGTGGAGTGAGGGTTCATGTGGTTCTCTTTCCTTGTTGTCGAGCGAGTCGGCGGACACCGTTCGGGAGCACGAGACGTTCCAGCACCACGAAGGCCAGACCGGTGAGAGCAGCGAGGCCCCCGATCAGCACGATGCCACCGACCACCAGGGTATTGTTGCTCTGGCCGATTCCATCCCTGACGTACCGTCCGAGGCCGTCCCCACCGAGGAACGCCCGGATCGGTTCGGTGGCCACCACCTGGATCGCAGCCACCCGTACGCCGGCGAACACCAGCGACGCCGCCAGCGCCAGCTCCACCCGGGTCAGGATCGAGAGCTCGGTCTCACCGAGGGCCCGAGCCGCATCGACCGCGCCCTCGGGCACCTGACGGATGGCGGTGTAGGTGTTGAGGTAGATCGGCACCAGCGCCAGGAGCAGCAAGGCGGTGAAGATCGGGATCGGTTCGAACCCCCGACCGCTGCGCAGCGACCACGGCACGAGCAGCGCGGCGATGGCGAACGTGGGCACCGCTCGGCTGATGCTCACCAACCACGTGGTGGAGAGCTCGGCGCGCCGGAGATGGGCCAGGACGGAGGCGACGGGCACCGAGAGGACCACCGCCACCAGGGTGACGGCAGCGCACAGCACGACCGTCTCGCGCAGCGACTCGAGGATGCCGTTGTTCCCCCACCACGTGTCGGCGGAGAAGAACCACTCGAAGAAGCCGATGTCACGACGGACGGCGGCCTGGGTGGGACGGGCGGCGCCGTTCACGACGTCGCCCGTCGTCTGCGTGCCCAGGGGGTGAGGAGCACACCCACTCCGAGGATGAGGGCATCGAGGAGCAGGGCGAGGATGATCGACAGCGAGGCCCCGACGGTCATCGGCGTCCAGAAGGCTCGACGCAGACCGCTGAAGATCAGCCGACCCAACCCGCCCTGGCCGATGATCGCTGCCACCGTGACCATGCCCACCGTCGACACGGTGGCGATGCGGATCCCGGTCACGATGAACGGCAGCGCGAGCGGGAGGTCGACGGTCCAGATCCGACGCGCCGGACCGAATCCCATCCCCTCGGCCGCGTCACGCACCGACGGTGGCACGGCTTGGAACCCCGCCACGATGTTCGTGACGAGGATCAGCAGTGTGTACCCCGCGAGCGGCAGGACCGCCGTGTACAGCGACAGGTTGCCGAACACGGGGGCCAGCAGCGCGAACAGAGCGACGCTCGGCAGCGTGTAGATCAAGCTGGTCGTGGCCGTGATCGGGGTGAGGGTCCAGCGGTACCGGAGTGCGATCGCGGCGAGACCGGCCGACACCACCAGCCCGAGCAGCATCGCGAGCACGGTCAGGCGGAGGTGTTCGAAGATGGCCGACTGGATCTGGTGCCACTCCTCGATGATCCACTCCCACCGGATGATGGGGTTGCGGGCTTGGGCGAGCAGGCTCACGGCCATCCGCTCACTCCTCGGTGTCCGCCAGGCAGCGCCGGATGTCCTCGAGGCTCACGACGCCTCCGAATCGTCCGTCGTCGTCGATCACGGCCACCGACGTGTCCGACACCATGATGAGTTCCATCGCGGCACGCAGCGTGCTCGACGGCGCCACCTGTGCTGCGGGCAGCGCACGATCGACGTCGCGGAGCGGGCGTCCGGCGGCGCGCGCCGCACGTACGTCGTCGGCCGTGGCCCAACCGAGGAAGCGATCGTGCTCGACCAGCCCGAGCCACCCGAGCAGATCGGCGTCGAGCACCCGGTCGATCTCCTCGATGGACGCATCGACGTCGACCACCGGACCGTCGTTGCGGCTCAGGGAGGCCACGGTGTTGAGACTGAGTCGGCGGAGCCCGCGCTCTTCACCCACGAAGCTCTCGACGAACTCGTTGGCGGGGGCCCGGAGGATCTCGTCGGGCTCGGCCAACTGCTCGAGGATCCCGCCGACGTTCAGCAGCGCGATCTTGTCGGCCACGCGGAGTGCCTCGTCGACGTCGTGGGTGACGAGCACGATCGTCTTGCGCACCTTGTTCTGCAACTCGAGCAGCTCGTCCTGTAGACGAGCACGCACGATGGGGTCGACCGCGCCGAACGGTTCATCCATGAGCAGCACCGGTGGATCGGCAGCCAACGCACGGGCCACACCGACGCGCTGCTGCTGACCGCCGGAGAGTTCGTCGGGGTACCGCTCGAGCATGTCGTGGTCGAGACCCACCAGCGTGGTGAGCTCCTCGACGCGCTCGTGGATGCGCTCGGCCTCCCACCCCAACATCTTCGGGACGGTTCCGATGTTGCTGGCGATGGTGCGGTGCGGGAAGAGCCCGACCTGCTGGATGACGTACCCGATCCCGCGCCGCAGCTCCTGCGCCGAACGACTCATCACGTCGACCCCGTCGATCTCGATCGATCCCGACGTCGGCTCGATCAGCCGGTTGATCATCCGCAACGTGGTCGTCTTGCCACACCCCGAGGGGCCGAGGAGCGCCACGATCGAGCCCTCGTCGATGTCGAGCGAGAGCTCGTCGACTGCGGCGGGACCGCCCGAGCCGAACCGCTTGGTGACGTCGGTGAGGCGGATGGCCGCACGGGACGATTCGACGGAGACGGGCTCGGGGGCGACGGTGGCGCTGATGGGTTCGGTCCTTCCGCAGAACACGCTCTGGCGAGGCGTCTGAACGTCCGGGTGACCGTAGGTGACGTCCCATGACGGTGCAACTCCACGGATCATGACGGCGCGGGTGGTCCGTCGTCGACCATTCACGTCAATCGTGAACGGAACGGTGGCCCTCGTTTCACCTCATGGCGTCAGGTGATGGTGCGGCCGTTGGAATCGACCTCGACCAG
>REDU01000036.1 GCA_007693335.1 Ilumatobacter sp.
CCGCGAAACCCGGCCCGGATCGACACAGAGTCAGTCGCGGCCGCTCGCGCCAGCCCACCATCCCAGGGTCCGGCCGAGATCGACACAGAGTCGCCAGCGACCGCAAGACCCGGCCCGGATCGACACAGAGTCATTTACGGCCGGAACCGGCGGACCGCGGAGAGGCGGCAGGCGACTCATCGCGTGACATCGGCATCGCCCTCTGCGTCGACGGGCGTGATTCAGCTGGCCGGGCGCTCGGTCGATCGACGCAGGTAGATCGCTGCGAGTTCATCGACGACGCCATCGAAGTCGGTGGCGAGATCGTCGTCGGTCACACGAACCACCTGCCATCCCAGCTGCAACGCCCGGCGATCCCGGCGCTTGTCGCGCTGGGCTGCCACGCGACCCCCGTGCCACTCGACATGGTCGACCTCGATGCCCATCCGTATCTCCGGATCGGCTCCGTCGAAGTGGATGGGCCCGACGTCACCGATGTCGAGTGCGTACTGCGGGATGAGGTGGATTCCCCGCTCGGCGAGCCCACGCAGAACCCGCACTTCGAGATCCGAGTCCTTCGGCTTGAGCCAGGCAGGCCGCTTGTCGAGCACCCGGGCCAGACGAACCGACCCGTCTCGTCCGGGAGCCCGGAGCCTCCGACCGCTGGCGCAGAGCGCCGGGATGCTTGTCGCCCGACGATCGAGGAGTTGCTCGATCACCGACTCGAGATCGAGGTCGTCGAGGAAACGTGCGAGATCGGGGACCAGACGCGACGGCTTGAGGAGGCGAATGCCATCTGGTCGTTCGGCGATATCGCTTGCACCGAGCGTGGTGGTCCGATGGACGACCACTGCGTCCAGCTCGATCTTTCGTCGATACGACATCGCGTGTACCGGGCCCCGCGGCATCCTGCGCAGCCCGAGGAGCCGGCCGGCGGAGGGGCCGCAGATGACCACGTCGGCGGCCAGGCACGCGGCGAGGCATTGTTGTTCGAATGTCACCGCGTTGCTCGCGATCCGGTAGACGCCGAGGTGGACCTGCTCGAGGAAACGTTGTCGGACGAGGCGAGCACGAGCGTGCCGCCCGATCAGGTTGGCGTGAAGGCACTCAGAGGTGACCAAGCCGTGGTGCGCACGGGCGTAGGACAACACCGGTGGTGGGACGGCGACCATGTTGAACTCCCATTCATCTCAGAGACGATTGGGGGAGGTCGGACCGTCAGCCTACGGCCGGGGTCGGCGAGGGCCACCCGCCCCTGAGTACAGGTCGCCGAGCCCGAGAGGCGGCCGCGAGCGACACAGAGTCACTACGCGCCGCATGGTGCGGCCGCTGGCGACTCTGTGTCGATCTGGGCCGGGTGGTGCGCTGGCGCGTGCGGCCGCTGGCGACTCTGTGTCGGTCTGGGCCGGGTGATGCGGCCGCTGGCGACTCTGTGTCGATCTGGGCCGGGTGGGGGGGCAGGGTGCAGATGAACGCTGGATGACGGCGGGGTCGATGACGACGTCGATCACGTTGACGTTTTGTACAGTTCCGGGCACATGAGCGTCGTGGTTCCGCTGTCGTTGGGAGAGGCCGTCGAGGCTCTCGGTGCGTATCCCGGTGCCATGGTGCTCGCGGGTGGTACCGACGCCATGGTCGAGATCAACGAGGGGCATCGCCGTCTCGGGCACGACGGATCCCCCATGACCGTGGTGGCCGTCGACCGGGTGGCCGAACTGCGCTCGTACACGATCGATCGTCCCCGTGGCCGGGTGACCATCGGTGCGGGCGTGACGTACACCGAGCTGCTCGCCGAACCGCTCGGTTCGCTGCTCCCCGCGCTGGCCGAGGCATCGCGCACCGTGGGATCACCGCAGATCCGCAACGCCGGCACGTTGGGCGGCAACCTCGGCACCTGCTCACCGGCCGGTGACGGGCTGCCGGTGCTGTCGGCCCTCGACGCAGAGGTGCTCCTGGCCTCGTCGTCGGGGGAGCGGAGGATGAGCGTGCACGAGTTCATGGTGGGCGTGAAGCGCACGGCGCTCGAACCGGGTGAGTTGATCGTGTCGGTCACGGTGCCCGTTCTCGACGGTCGGCAGGGCTACGCCAAGGTGGGGGTGCGCAACGCGATGGTGATCGCCACGGCCAGCGCGTGCGTCGCGGTGCACGCACCCGAACGCAGCATCAGGCTCGCGCTCGGTTCGGTGGCGCCCACGGTGATCCGGTGCCCCGACGCCGAGGCGTTCGCGGCCGGATCCGTCGACTGGGGGACCGGTACCGTCGACCCCGAAGTGGCCGCCGAGTTCGGACGGCTCGCCGCCGCGTCGAGCCGCCCGATCGACGACCACCGGTCGAGCGCCGAGTACCGACGCCACGCCGCGGGCGTCATGGCCCGGCGTCTCCTGCTGCGCGCCTTCCCCGGACCCGCCGATACCGCCGCCCCGACCGAGGAGTCAGAGACCCGATGAACGAGCACTACACGCTCAACGTGAACGGTGCCGAGCACGAGGTGGCCGACGCCTGGCTCGGCGAGAGCCTGCTGTACGTGCTCCGGGAACGGCTCGGGCTGTCCGCGGCGAAGGGGGCGTGCGAGCAGGGCGAGTGCGGATCCTGCTCGGTGCTGGTCGACCGGGAGCTGGTGTGCTCGTGTCTGGTGCTCGCCGCATCGGCCATCGGTCGTGCGATCACCACCGTCGAGGGGCTCGAGCCGTCGGGCGGGCTCACCGACGTGCAGACCGCCTACCTCGAGGCCGGTGCGGTGCAGTGCGGGTTCTGCACCCCTGGTCTGATCATGGCGACCCACGACCTGCTCGACCGTGTCCCCCGACCGTCCGAGATGCAGATCCGCGAGGAGCTCTCGGGCAACGTGTGTCGGTGCACCGGCTACGGACGGATCATCGACGCCGTGCAGCAGGTGGCGGTGGCCCGATCCCAGGTGGAATCGTGACCGTGACTGCGACCACGACCACGACCGTGACCACGACCGTCACGGCCCCGCCCCGCGAGGGCGTGATCGGCTCGTCGGCGCTGCGTCCCGACGGTGTGGCCAAGGTGCAGGGCAGCTTCGCGTTCTCGTCCGATCTCGGCGCCGAGGGCGCCGTGTGGGGAGCCACGCTGCGATCGCCGCACCCGTACGCGCGCATCGTGTCGATCGACCTGTCGAAGGCGTGGAAGATCGACGGTGTCGAGACGGTGCTCACCGCCGACGACGTGCCGGGCAAGCACACCTACGGGCTGATCAGTCACGATCAGCCCGTGTTCGCACGCGACGTGGTGCGGTACGTGGGCGAGCCGGTGGCGATCGTGGCCGCCGATCATCCCGAGACCTGCCGCCGGGCGCTGGAGGCGATCGAGGTGGTCTACGACGAGCTCCAACCGCTGCTCGATCCCGAGGCCGCCATCGACGGCAGCCATCCACCGATCCACCCCGACGGCAACGTGATCCGTCAGCAGCGCATCGTGCGCGGCGACATCGCGGCCACCGGCCCGATCGTGGTCGAGGGCACGTACGAG
>REDU01000133.1 GCA_007693335.1 Ilumatobacter sp.
ATCCCGGAATCCTCCGTGCCGGTCACCACGACCATCCCCCCGGTGCCCGAGCTGAGCCGACCCGTCCGCATCGTCGTGGCGGGCGACTCCACGGCCGAGGCCACGGGCTTCGGTCTCGTCGGATGGGCGGCAGCGTCACCCGAGATCGCCCAGGTCGAGCTCGACGCCGTGCCGGGGTGCGGGTTCATCCGTGGTGGTGCGGTCTTGGTGCAGGAATGGCGGCCCGTTCCCGAACGTTGCGATCAATGGCTGGATGTGACGTTGCTCGCGAACGTCGAGGCACTCCAGCCCGACGTCGTGATGCTGAAGACCACCTCGTGGGACGTGCTCGACCACCGCTGGGCGGAGGGGGAGCAGTACGAGCCGGGCGACCCGGTGTTCCGCGAGCGCATCGAGCGTGACTTGGCCGAGGTGACCGATCGGCTGCTCGATCGGGGTGCGTCCACCGTCGTGTGGGTGCGACAGCCGCTGCCGAACCCGCTCTGGTTGAGTTCGGGGCAGGCTCAGGAGGACCCGGCCCGCCACGAGGTGCTGTACGAGACCATGGCCGCCATCGCCGCCGAGCGACCTGGCCGGGTCGTGGTGGTCGAGCTCGACGGGTGGCTGGCCGGTCGTGGCTTCGACGACGACGTCGACATCCGTCCGGATGGCGTGCACTGGAGTCCCGACGCGTCGCGCCTCATCGCCGACGACTACCTGGGCGATCAGCTGGTCCGAGCTGCGCTCGGTCTGCCCCGTCCGTGATGTGATGGGCCATGATGCCCACGACATGACGAACGAACCCGCCATTGCCGACGCCCCCGTCGAACGACTCGATGTCTTCACCGACGGCGCCTGCTCGGGGAACCCGGGGCCGGGTGGATGGGCGTGGGCGGTCGCACCCGACGGCGAACCGAACGGCTCGGGCGGTGAGACCGACACCACGAACCAACGCATGGAGCTGTTCGCCGTGCTCGACGCGGTGCGCACGCTCGGGGTCGACGGTCGCCCGCTGGCCATCCATTCCGACTCCACCTACGTCGTGAACTGCTTCCGCGACGGCTGGTGGGTGAAGTGGCGCCGTAACGGATGGCGCAACTCGAAGAAGGAGCCGGTGGCCAACGTCGATCTCTGGCAGCCGCTGGTGGCGCTGGTCGAGGAATGCGACGTCACGTTCCAGTGGGTCAAGGGTCACAGCGGCCACCCGATGAACGACCTCGTGGACGCACTCGCCGTGGCCGCCATCCCCCGCTGACCGCACGATCCCGCCCCGCCCCGCCCACTGCCCCCATCGGACGTTCATGTCAGCGCGCGAACCGATCGTCGCTCCTGTGGACTGACGCGAACGGGGGTTGAGCCCGAGGCGAGTCGTGCCGATAGGGCTCAGGTGACGATCCGGTTACGAAAGCGCGGGGTAGCGTGTCGCCCCGTGATCCGCTCGATGACACGTTGGGTACTCGTCGGCGCGCTGGCCGTGGCCGGCACGCTCGTTGCATCCCTGCCCACCGCCGAGGTGGCACGTGCCCAGACGGCGTCGTCGGTGGACGTCCGCATCAGTGTGCGTCTCGTCCCGATGGACGGTGTCACCACCACCGGTGTGATCTCGGCCCCAGGTGCCGCTGCCTGGAACGGCAACACGGGCTACCGGGCGCTCAAGGCGGAGCGCATCGGCAACAACCGGTACCGCGTCTCGGGTTCGTCGAACCGGGTCTGCCCCGGTGCCGAGGTGATCGAGGTGCCGAACGGTGTCTTGAGCCGCGGTGCGACCGGCGACAACGTCGCCAGGCTCCAGGCCGTGCTCGGCACGCTCGGCTACGACGTCGGTCCGGTCGACGGGATCTTCGGCCAGATGACCGAGAACGGCGTCAGGGCGTTCCAGGCCGCCGAGGGCCTGAAGGTCACCGGCACGTGGAGCAACACCGACGCCGATCGTGCCCGTCAGGTCGTGTCGGCACTCGGCGGCAACGGCTGGACCGAACTCGGTACCACGTCCGGCCCGGTCACGTTCACGACCCCCGGCAACGAATCGACGATGGCGCCCGCCGACGCACTCGGACTCTGCCTCCCCAACGGCCAGGTCGTGCACTATCGCGGCGACATCGTGGCCGTCACCGACGGCGCCGGGGCGGCGCGCACCGTCAACTTCGTCGGGATCGAGGACTATCTGCGTGGCGTCGTGCCGCGCGAGGTGTCCGCCAGCTGGGGCGACACCGCCGGTGGCAACGGGATGAACGCCCTGCGCGCCCAGGCCGTTGGCGCCCGCTCGTATGCGTTGTCGCAGAATCGCTACTCCTACGCCAAGACGTGCGACACCACGGCGTGTCAGGCCTACGGTGGTGCCGCCATCCGGCCGGGCGCCGCGGCATCGGCCACCAGCCGGGAGGATTCGCGTACCGACCGGGCGATCGCCGAGACCGCCGGAGCCGTTCGGGTCTGGCCCGACGGCACGCTCGTGTCGACCGAGTACTCGGCGTCGAACGGCCCCCGAACGGCAGGTGGCGACTTCCCGGCCGTCGACGACGCCGGTGATTCGATCCCTGCCAATCCGAACCACCGCTGGACCCGGGTGATGTCGGCCGGCGATCTCGCCAACCGGTACTCGCTCGGTACCCTGCGCGCCGCGTCCACGCCGCAGTCGTCGAGCATGCGGAACCAGGGGTTCGAGGGCATCTGGGCGAACAACGTCCGGCTCGAGGGCAGTTCGGCCACCCGGGTGTTGACGGCGTGGACCTTCCGCGGCGCGCTCGGCTTCCCGTCACCGGGGTTCGAGTTCCGCACCGTGACCACCCGGCCGAGCCAGCAGTCGTTCGCCTTCATCGGCGACTCGGTCGGCGAGAGCATCCTCTCGCCGCTGCGCACGATGATCACCGGATCGTTCTCGAAGATCGACACCGATGCACGGGCCCGCCGCTGCACCGTGTCGGTGTGCGCCGGCGTCTCCTCGGGGCTCACCGCCGCCGGCAACGTCCCGATGAACACCGATCTCGTGATCGTCCAGCTCGGCTACAACGACCCGGCCAGCTACGCCGGCAAGATCACCCAGATGATGAACGCCCTCGACGCCAGGGGCGTGAAGCAGGTCGCGTGGGTGAACCTCTCGACCCGCAACTCGAACAACTCCAGCAGCTACGCCGCGGTGAACTCGGCGCTGACCAGCGCGGCCAGGGGCAACTCGAAGCTGACGGTGCTCGATTGGAACGCCCACAGCTCCGGCGCACAGAAGAACCGCTGGTTCAGCGACGGCATCCACCTGACGGTCACCGGGCGGGCCGAGTTCGCTCTGTTCGTGAACGACGCGGCCCGTTCGCTCACCTCGGGGAGCAACTCGAGCGAGATCCGGGCGGTGGTGGCCGATGGTGTCGGGTTCGGTCACGGTCGGGGCATGAGCCAGTGGGGTGCGTACGGCTGGGCCGTGAACCACGGCTGGAGCTGGGTCGAGATCCTCGACCACTACTACGGCGGCACGGCGATGGGCGACGTCGAGACGGCGCGCGACCGCATCCAGATCATCGACCCGGGCCAGTCGGGTGGTTCGGCCCCCAAGGACTCGGCCCCGCAGGACTTCCGGGTGCAGCCCGAGCGGCCGCTCCGGGTGCCGTTGAGCGGTCGCCCCGACGTGCCCGAGGGTGCCGTGGCCGTGGCGCTCAACGTGACCGCCGTCGAGCCCGAGGGGCCGGGGTATCTCACCGTGTGGCCGTGCGGATCGCCGATGCCGGAAGCATCGAACGTCAACTACACCGGCGGTGGAGCCGAGCCCAACGCCGTGCTCGTGCAACTGGACGAGACCGGTGAGGTGTGCGTCTACAGCTACGCCAGGTCGCACGTGATCGTCGACCTGTCGGGCTCGTTCGAGGCGGGCTTCGCGCCGCTCGTGCCGAACCGCATCGCGGACACCCGGGGGGTCGCCCGGGTGACACCCGGCGAGCCACTCCGCGTGCCGGTTGCGGGTGTGGAAGGGGTGCCCGACGAGGCGGTGGCGGTGGCGTTGAACGTGACGGCGGTGGAGCCGACCGCGGCGGGGTTCCTCACGGTGTGGCCGTGCGGTTCGCCGATGCCCGAGGCGTCGAACGTGAACTACTCCGGTGGTGGTGCGGAACCGAACGCGGTGCTGGTGCAGCTCGACGACACCGGCGAGGTGTGCGTGTACACGTACGCGCCCTCCCATGTGATCGTCGACCTCTCCGGATCGTTCACCGACGGGTTCTCGACCATCGTGCCGGACCGGGTGGCCGACACCCGGGGGTCGGGTCGGGTCGCACCCGACGAACCACTCCGCGTGCAGCTGGCCGAGCTCGACGCCGTGCCCGACGAGGCGGTGGCGGTGGCGTTGAACGTGACGGCGGTGGAGCCGACCGCGGCGGGGTTCCTCACGGTGTGGCCGTGCGGTTCGCCGATGCCCGAGGCGTCGAACGTGAACTACTCCGGTGGTGGTGCGGAACCGAACGCGGTGCTGGTGCAGCTCGACGACACCGGCGAGGTGTGCGTGTACACGTACGCGCCCTCCCATGTGATCGTCGACCTCTCCGGATCGTTCACCGACGGGTTCTCGACCATCGTGCCGGACCGGGTGATCGACACCAGGCAGGGTGGCTGACCGTTCCGACTCACCGCTGACCGGTCCCGATTCGTCGCTGGACCGCCTCGATTCCTCGTCGGACGGCCGGGCCGCGTAACGTCCGGCGCCATGGACATCACTGGCGCAAGCGCAATCGTCACCGGAGGTGCCTCCGGCATCGGAGCCTCCTCAGCCCGTCTCCTGGCCGCCAAGGGCGCCAAGGTGGTCGTGGCCGATCTGCAGGAGGACAAGGGTCGAGCCCTCGCCGACGAGATCGGTGGCGCCTTCTCCAAGGTGGACGTCACCAACACCGATGACATCGTGGCTGCCATCGAGATGGCGCTGTCGATGGGCCCGCTCCGTGTGCTCGTCAACTCGGCCGGTATCGGCTGGGCGCAGCGCACCGTGGGCAAGGACGGTCAGTACGAGTCGGCCGCCGACCTCGACGCCTTCAAGAAGGTCATCGCGATCAACCTGATCGGCTCGTTCGACTGCATCCGACTGGCGGGCACGGCCATGAGCCGTTCCGAGCCGCTCGACTCGGGCGAGCGCGGCGCCATCGTGAACATCGCCTCGGTGGCGGCGTTCGACGGCCAGATCGGCCAGGCCTCGTACTCGGCGTCGAAGGGCGGCGTGGTCGGCATGACCCTGCCGATCGCTCGTGACCTCGCTGCCATCGGTGTGCGGGTGAACACCGTGGCCCCCGGTCTCATCGACACTCCCATCTACGGCGAGGGCGACAACAGCGAGGCGTTCAAGGCCAACCTGCAGAAGGGCGTGCTCTTCCCGCAGCGTCTGGGTCATCCCGACGAGCTCGGTTCGGTCGTGCTCGAGTGCGTGACGAACAGCTACCTCAACGCGGAGACCATCCGCGTCGACGGTGGCATCCGCATGCCACCCAAGTGATGCGCTGAGGGGAACCGAACGGGCGTGGGGCCGTCGGTGTCCGACGTCGGCTGACGTCAGCTGACGTCGTCGATGACTCGTCGGATGGCGGCGGCGCTGGCGGCCAGCCCGTCGCGTTCGGTCGCGTCGAGCGGCACCTCGAGCGTGGTGAGCACGCCAGCCCGACCCACCAACGTGGGCAGCGACAAGGTGACGTCTCCCACGCCGTCGAACGAGTGACGGGCCGTCACGGGCAGCACCGATCGTTCGTCGGCGCCGATGGCCGACAAGATGCGCGCGGTCGACAGTCCGATCGCGAGGTTCGTCGCACCCTTGCCCTCGATGATGCGGTACGCCGCCGTGCGCACCTGGTGCAGCAGTTCGTCGAGCTCGTGGACCTCGACCGACTGGCCGTCGGGTCCCACCACGTCGGTGATGTGCACGCCGCCCACCGTGGCGGTCGACCACAGCGCGATCTCGCTGTCGCCGTGCTCGCCCACCACGTTGGCGTGCACGCTCGAGACCGCCACACCCAGCCGCGCCGCGATCAGTTGGCGCAACCGTGACGTGTCGAGCACGGTTCCCGACCCGATGATGCGTCCGTGGGGGAGACCGCAGCACTCCTGAGCGACATAGGTGATCACGTCGACCGGGTTGGTCACGAACAGGAGGACCGCGTCGGGAGCCACGTCGACGATCTGTGGGGTGAGGGTGCGGGCGAGCGCGGCGTTCGCGTGGGCGAGGTCCATTCGCGACTGCCCGGGGTGCTGCTTCGCCCCCGCCGTGATCACCACGACGTCGGCATCCGAGCACACGGCCAAGTCGTCGCCGCCGTCCACCTTCGCCGGCGGAACGAACTGCAGTCCGTGACGCAGGTCGAGCACCTCGGCGAGCGCCTTGGTCCCGTTCATGTCGTACAGGGCGACCTCGTCGACCACGCCCTGGATGATCGAGGCGTAGGCGATGGCGGTACCGACGGTGCCGGCCCCCACGATCGCGACCTTCTGGAGTCCTGCCATGTCGGGTCATCCCTTCGTCGGTCGTGTGGTCGCCGGTCGTGGAATCGCCGGTCGTGGAATCGTCAGGTGGTGTGGAATCGTCAGGTGGTGTAGTCGGCGTTGATCCGGATGTAGCCGTCGGTGAGGTCGCAGCCCCACACGGTGGCGCTCGAGGTGCCGGTGCCGAGCTCGACGTGGATCAGCACCTCGTCGCCCGCCATGTAGTCCGACAGGGCGGCCAGCTCGGACTCCGCGAGCTGTCGGGGGTACACCTCGGTGGGCCCGAACCGGATGACCACCTGGTCGGGGTCGATGTCGGTCTGGTCGCTGCACTTGCCGATGGCCATCGCCACCCGACCCCAGTTCGGGTCGGCACCGTGTACTGCGGTCTTCACGAGCGGCGAGTTCACGATCGCCTTCGCGACCGATCGGGCCTGCTCGGGGTCGCGGGCGGCATCGACCGTCACCTCGATGAGTGTCTCGGCGCCCTCCCCGTCGCGCGCCACCTGCTTGGTGAGCGACAGCGCCACCTCGTGGAGCGCCACTTCGAACTGCTCGAGGTCGACCGGGCCGGCGGCACCGCTCGCGAGCACCACTGCGGTGTCGCTCGTCGAGGTGTCGGTGTCGATGCTCACGCAGTTGAAGGTGCGGTCGATCACCCGACGGAACACGAGGTCGAGGTCGTCGGCGGGTACCTCGGCGTCGGTGAGGAGCACGGTGATCAGCGTGGCCATGTCGGGCTCGATCATGCCGACGCCCTTGGCGATGCCGACCACACGGGCGGGGCCGGCCCCGATCGTGGCCGTGGCCGTCTTGGGGACGGTGTCGGTGGTCATGATGCCGCGTGCGGCGCGGTCGGCATCGGCGGTGGCGCCTCGCAGTGCGGTGGGGATCGCATCCAGTCCGGCACGGATGTCGTCCATCGGGTACGGCCGTCCGATCACACCGGTCGAGGCGACCACGACGTCGGTGGGATCGCAACCGAGGCGCTGGGCCACACGCTCGCTCAGCTCACGGGCGTCGGCGATCCCGCGAGCGCCGTTGGCGACGTTGGCGTTCTTCGAGATCACGACCACGGCGCGGGCGCGGTGATCGGCGAGATGCTCCCGGCTGAGCGTGACGCTCGGACCGGCGAACCGACTCGTGGTGAACATCCCCGCCGCGGCCACGGGACGTTCGGTCGCGATCACCACGAGGTCGTCGGTGTCGTCCTTGACACCGATGTTGGCGACGTGGCACGAGAAGCCGTGGGGGAGCGGAGTCACCTGTCGGTTCTATCAAACGTCAGACGTCGACGGCGTCGAGACCGTGCTGGATGGCGCGGAAGATGCTCGCCATCGCGTCGACCTGACCCGGGTCGAGGCGATCGAAGATGTGGCGGCGCACGCTCTCGACGTGCACGGGGGCGGCGGCCTCGAGCGTGTCGAGACCGTGGTCGGTCAACACGGCCAGCATCACCCGGCGATCGGTGGGTGATCCCTGGCGCTCGACCAGACCGCCGCGCACCAGACCGTCGAGGCGGCGTGTGAGGCCGCTGGGCGAGAGTTGCAGGACCTCCGCCAGGTCGCACATGCGGAGCCGGCGGTCGGGCGCCTCGGAGAGATGGACCAGCACCTGGTAGTCGCCGAGGTTCAGACCGGTGGGTGCGAGATCGGCTTCGAGCGCGGCGGTGAGATCGCCGACGGTCTCGATGTAGGCCCGCCAGGCGGTCTGCTCGGCGTTCGAGAGCCAACGTGTCCGGACCTCGGGGGCGGTGGCCATGTCGGGGATCGTAACCGGCCCGACCGCGAATGTTGTGGGATCAAGGATCGGAGGATGCTGTCGTTGCCGCGGCGTCCGGCAACCTCAGGGTGTCGACGAGAAGTGGGCCGCGAGGCGGTCGAGTGTTGCCTCGATCGACGTGCGGTTGCGCGTCGGGGCACGCATGAGCCGCAGCGCCAGCGGTGAGCGGGCGGTGCGCCAGTCGAACTCCTCGGTCACGGTGGTGCCGCCCTCCGTCGGCTCCAACCGGTACCGCCAGATGTGGCCGCCGAGATGACGCCAGGCGATCAAGGTCGGTTCGTCGAACTCCACCACCTCGTTGGTGATGCGGTAGGGCACGCCGAGGCGCATCTGCATCCCGAACTTCGACCCCAGCGTCAAGCGCTCGGGCGATGCGTCACGAGCGCCGCGCACCGTGCCCGAGCCGTCGATCAGGGCGTGCGAGCCCGGGTCGCTCAGGAGCTCGAAGATCGCCTCGGGTGGCGCCGGCACGAAGCGGGTCGCACGCTCGATCCGTCCGGATTCCCCGTCGTTGGTGTCGGCGTTCGCGCGGTCGTCCGAGTTGTCGTTCATGATGCAGGTTCTCCGTCAGGTCGGTGTGCAGTGGGCGGGTCGGCGACATCGCGAGCGACGTCGAGGTGGGCGAGCACGGCGTCGGCGCAGCGTCGCCCCGAGTACAGCGCCCCCTGGATCGATGCGGTGTCGCGGTGGTCGCCGCACACGAACAGACCGTGGCCGAGCGACACCCGCTGCTTCGGTCGGAACGGCGGATCCTGTGAGGGCTGACCGTGAGGGATCCGGTACGTGCGCAGGTGCTGCCACTGATCGACCTGTGCGCCCCACCACCCGCGGAGCTGACGCCGTGCCGACGACTCGAGTTGTTCGCCGGTCTCGCCGGGCATGGCCGCCACCACCAGGTGTGAACCCGCCGGTGCGTACTCGGGCGCGACGTTGCTCATCACGGCCACGTTCAGCACTGGGCCGCTGCGGGCTCCGTCGAGCACCACCATCTTCGTGTCGGTCGGGGCGGCATGGGCGGCGAAGTAGACGCACCCGACCGACTTCGATCCCACGGGCGCGATGCCGAGCAGCTCGCCGGCCACGGGACCGTCGGTCGCCACGACCACGGCCCGGGCGCTCACGTGGTGCTGTCCGTCCACTTCGATGGCCGCCCCGTCCATCCCGGTCCTCACCGCCGACACCGGCGCTCCCAGCTCGATCGTGCCGTCGGGTAGGTGGGCGGCCAGCTGCTCGGGTACGGCCGCCATCCCGGCGGCGGGTACGGCCGCGGCGCCGTCGGCCAGCATGCGGAAGACGATGTCGAACATCCGGCGCGAGGCCTGGAGCTCGGGGTCGAGCTGGATACCGCCCACGAGCGGTCGGAAGAACCGCTCGATCATCGTGTCGGAGAAGCCGCGATCTGCCAGCGTCGCCGCGGTCGAGCGGTCGTCGCCCGCCAGCAGCAGGGCCGGGTGGACCGAGCGCAGCGAGTGACGGAGTCGTGCGATGCGCAGCTTGTCGAACGGTGATCCGATCGGGGCGAGCGCCGTGGCCACGGCGTGGCGTGGGTCGCGGAACGGATCGACCACCGCCGAGCCCCGACCGTTGCGCCACACCAGGGCACCGGGAGCGAACTCACGCAGGTCGAGCGCGGCCACGTCGAACTGCCGGTGGAGCTCCGGGTAGGCCGTCAACATCACCTGGAACCCACGATCGAGGGTGAACCCGTCGACGTGGTCGGTGCGGACCCGACCGCCCACGCCGTCGGAGGCCTCCATCACCCGCACCGGCACGCCCTCCCGGTGCAGGGCGGTGGCGCACGCCAGTCCGGCCAACCCGGCGCCCACCACGACCACGGGGCGTTCGTGGGCGCGGCTCACCGCCCGAGGAGCGCCCGCAGCGCGGTCTCGAGATCGGAGTGTTGGAACACGTACCCGTCGTGTTGCAGGACCTGCGGCAGCACCTTCTGCCCTTCGAACAGCAACGTCTCGGCCAGCTCGCCACCGAGCAACGCCTTCGGCCCGAACTTCGGGATGGGGAGGAACGCAGGTCGCTTCAGCACCGAGGCGAGGGTCGATGCGAAGTCGGCGTTGGTGACCGGAGCGGGTGCGGTGAGGTTGACCGGCCCCGTCACCTCGCTGGTGAGGAGGTGCTCGATCGCGCCCACCTCGTCGTCGATCGAGATCCAGCTCTGCCACTGCGAACCTGCGCCGAACCTGCCGCCCAGACCGAGCTTGAACAGCGGGAGCTGCTTCTTGAGCGCACCACCCTCGGGTGACAGCACGATGCCGGTGCGGAGATGAGCGACCCTGATCCCGGCCGCCTCGGCCGCGGTCGTGCCCGCTTCCCAGGCGATGCAGACGTCGGGCAGGAAGCCGCTGCCGTGCTCTGACGTCTCGTCGAGCTCCTCGTCACCGCGATCGCCGTACACGCCGATGCCCGAAGCCGACAGCAGCACCCGTGGCCCGTGGTCGAGCGACGCCATGGTCTCTGCCATGAGCGTGGTCGAGCGCGTGCGACTCTCGAGGATCTCCTGCTTGTACGCATCGGTCCAGCGCTTGTCGCCGATGCCGGCGCCCGCGAGGTGGACCACGGCGTCGACATCGGAGAGGGCGGCGTGGTCGATCGTGCCGGCCGCCGGATCCCATGCGATCTCGCCGGGGGCGGCTGCTCGCCGGACCACGGGCACGACGGTGTGGCCGGCTCCCTCGAGCCTGGCGCGCAGCGCCGTGCCGATGAGACCGCTGGATCCGGTGATGGCGACACGCATGACCTGAACGCTACGGCCATCGCGTACGAGGTGCTCGACCGTGCCCCGGTGCCCGGAGAGCCGGTCGACCGGTGGGTAACGTCCTTCGATGAGCGACGACTCGATCTGGCGGCCACCCGCATCCGACGACACGCCGCCGCCGTCGACCCCGGGAGCACCCGTCGGTCCGCCCGACGCCCCGCTCGCGGCACCGCCCACGGGCCCTCCGGTGATCCCACCCGTGGGGTTCGAGCCGGTCGAGCCGTCGTCGCCCCCGCCCCGCCGCCGTCGGGCGCCGCTGGTGGCCGCCGTCGTGGGCGTGCTGGCGATCGGTGCCGCTGCGATCTTCGCCGTCACCCAGCTGATCGGCGGCGACGAGGGCGGCGCCGCCTCCCCGGAGGACCTCGGCCAGCAGGTGCTCGGAGCCATCGACGACACCGACCTGCTCGGCCTCGTCGACCTCCTCGTGCCGAGCGAGCGCGAGGTCGTACGCGATCCGCTCACCGACATCGTCGCCGAGCTCCGTCGGCTCGACCTCGTTGGCCCGGAGGCCGGTGCCGACGGGATCGAGGGTGTGCAGTTCCAGGTCGAGCGCAGCTCGGTGCGGGTGCAGCCGACCAACGTCGACGACATCACCAACCTGCGGCTCCGTGGCGACCTGACCGTCACGATCGACGGTGAGTCACTGCCGATCGGCGATCTGCTCTCCGAACTGCTGGACGATCCCGACCGTTCCGAGTTCGACCTGCGTGAGACCGAGTCCTTCGACGTCTCGCTCACCACCATCGAGCTCGACGGCCGCTGGTACCTCAGCATGTTCTACTCGTTGGCCGAGGCGGCACGGGCCGAGGCCGTGCCCGTGCCGGACATCCCCGAGATGGGTATCGAGCCGGACGGAGGCGCCACACCCGAGGCGGCCATCGACACCGTGCTCGACGCCGTCGAGTCCCTCGATCTCACCCGGTTGGTGGCTGCGCTGAACCCGGGCGAGGCGGGCGTGCTCCATCGCTACGGTCCGCTGTTCATCGACGACGCCCAGGCTGAACTCGACGATCTCCCGCTGCGCTGGGAGATCGTCGAGTCCGAGTACACCGTGCGGGGCAGCGGGTCGACCCGATCGGTCGATCTCCAGCGCCTCGCGATCGAGGGGCGGGCCGACGGCGTCGACTTCGAGGTCGAGTTCGACCAGGGCTGTGTGCGGGGGGTCGCCGATGGCGACCGCTTCGACACGTGCGAGGACGGCCTCGACGAGTTCACGCTCGACGACATCGTGGGGAGTTCCCCAGCCGCACGAGAGATGGTCGAGCTGCTCGAGGAGATGTTCGCCGACCACGAGCAGCCCGGGCTGACCCTCCGACAGACCGACGGCCAGTGGTACGTGAGCCCCCTCGGCACGCTGTTCGACCAGGTCCTCGCGGGGCTCCGGGCGGTCGACCGCGACGAACTCGAACGGCTCGTGGAGCTGCTCCCGCAGGTGATCGACGAGGCGGTGTTCGGTCCCCGTGGCCAGTTCGACGATCAGTTGGGCGATCCGTTCGACGACGATGACTTCTTCGACGACTTCTTCGATGACGATTTCTTCGGTGACGATCCGTTCGGTGACGATCCGTTCGGTGACGATCCGTTCGGTGACGAAGATCCCTTCGACGACGGGTTCGACGACGGGTTCGACGACGCGTTCGAGCCGTCGGCCGTCGACGAGTGCTACGGGTTGGCCGACGTCGACGCGGCGATCCTCTGCTTCGACAGCCTGCTCGCGGCGGGCGAGGCCGAGGAGTGGCAGGTGGCCGCCGAGATGCGGTTCCCCGAGTGCGGTGCCGCCGAGGCGCACTGGAACGGGTACTTCGCGCTCGACGACGACGAGTTCATCGCGCTCGTGACCGAGTCGCGGCCATGTTTCCTCGCCCTGGTCGACTCCGGTGAGCTCGACCAGTTCGACGTACCGCTCGCCATGTCGGATCCCGAGTGTTTCGAGGGTCGCAACTGGTTCGCCGTGTTCGACGACCCCGAGTACGACGACCGCTTCTTCGACTGCGTCGGCTTCTGATCGCGCCGGTTCTCGGCGGGTCGGTCAGCTGACGGCGTCTCGGATGATCATGTCGATCACGTCGTCGCCGGCCGATCCGAGGAGCGTCTCCACCTGACCGTCGGGTCGTACCACGGCGAAGGCCGGCTGGTACGGGATCTGGAAGCGCTCGTACACCGCCCCGGCCTCGTCGTTGAGCGATGGGAAGGTGAGGCCGTGCCGGCTCACGAAGTCCTCGAAATCGGACTCCGAGCCGGTCCAGGCGACACCGACCACGTCGATGTCGTCGGCCCATCGGGCTGCTGCCGCCTCGACCGAGGGGGCTTCACGGCTGCACGAGGGTCAAAACGGAGCCCAGAACCACAGCAGCACCGGACGATCGCCGAACGCCGCCAGGTCGAGCTCTCCGCCGCCCACGACGGGACTGCTGAACCGCAGGATCTCGGGTGCCTCGGCCGTGGGGCCCGGCGTCTCGGCCGTGGGGTCCTCGGCTTCGGGCTCGGCTGGGCCGTCGTCGTTGCCCGTGTCGTCGTCGCCCGTGTCGTCGGGCGCCACCGTGGTGGCCTCCGGGCTCTCACCCGTGTCGAGGTCGGGTGTCATCGGTGCCGCGGTGACTGCGACGCCGGGATCCGACTGCTCGGCCTCACCGCCACATGCCGAGACGATGAACGCTCCCGAAACCAGCACGGCGGCCAGCGAACGACGACGGGAGGACCTCACCCGGGTGACGCTACTCGGGTGGAACGGGTGCGTCGTGGTGTGCTCGCGGGCTTTCCGGAAGGTTCACGACCGATGACCGAGCCTCGAGTGGTGTGTCGCGTCGCACCGGCCGAGATGCTCACCCGCCCGTATCCTGGGACGTCGATGCGTACCCGCACCCTGATGCTGCTGTCCCTGCTGTGCGGTCTGTTGATCCTGTTCGCCGGGGTGGCGTTGCTGATCCAACTGGTGAACCGGGCCGATGTGGAACCACCCCGTGAGATCGGCGAGGCGGTCACGGTGGGCGACATGGTCGTGGTGGTCGAGGGCTCGTCGGAGACGGGCACGCTCCACACCGTGCAGCTCGACATCGGCGGTGTGGCCGATCCCGAGGGTGCCGACGGCTTCCGGATGATCGCGTCGGCCCGTCCGGCCCCGCTGCTCGAGAGCTGCGGCGCCACCACCGTCGAGGTCCGATCGTGCGAGCTGGTGTTCGAGGTGTCCGACGACGCCGGCTCGCGCCAGCTGATCTACGACCGGGGCGACCAGACGGCGCGCTGGATCCTCCAGATGCCATGAACGCGACGGGGTCCCGATCGATCAGCGCGTCCAGCGGGGGTCCTCGTCGCACCGCTCGGTGTCCACGCTACGGTTGGCCCGGATGAGCGATGAGCGAGCACAGCGATGAGTGACCAGTTCGATCTCGTGGTGATCGGTGGCGGCCCAGGCGGTTACGCAGCGGCGCTGTACGGGGCATCGGCCGGGCTGAACGTGGCCCTCGTCGAGAAAGATGCCCTCGGCGGCACGTGCTTGAACCGCGGGTGCATCCCCGCCAAGGCATTCCTCGAGACCGCCGCCGTGAAGCGTCACGTGCAGCACGCCGGCGAGTTCGGTATCGAGGCCAGCGAGCCGGCGGTGAACTTCGCCGTCACCCAGGAGCGCAAGCAGAAGATCGTGAAGGGCCTGGTCGGTGGCATCGCCGCCATGTGCAAGGGCCGCAAGGTCGAGGTGTTCAACGGCACGGGCTCGCTGGGCGCCGATCGCACCGTGAGCGTTGAGATGAACGACGGCGGCTCCGCCACCATCACCGGCCAGCACGTCATCCTCGCCACCGGGTCGGTGCCCCGTCTCATCCCCGGCTTCGAACGCGGTGGCCCCATCATGACCAGCGACGAGGTGCTCGACCTCGATCACGTTCCCGCCCGGGTGGTCGTGATCGGCGGCGGAGCGATCGGATGCGAGTTCGCGTCCACGTTCGCCGACCTCGACGCCGAGGTGACGATCCTCGAGGGTCTGCCCAAGATCCTCCCCGGCCTCGACAACGACGTCACGAACGTGGTGGTCAAGAGCTTCAAGCGCAAGAAGATCGCGATCAAGACCGGGGTGAAGGTGACGGGCCACACGCCGAACGACTCCGGTGGCACCACCGTGCAGTTCGGCGACGGCGAGTCGGTCGAGACCGACGCGGTGATCGTGTCGGTGGGTCGTCGTCCCTTCGCCGATCAGCTCGGTCTCGAGGGCACCGACGTGAAGGTCACCGATCGTGGGTTCGTCGAGGTCGACGAGTACTGCCGCACCGGCGAGCCCGGGGTGTACGCCGTGGGTGACCTCGTCGACACCCCGCAGCTCGCCCATGTGGGGTACGCCGAGGCGGTCCTCGTGGTCAAGCACCTGCTCGGCGAAGATCCGATGCCGATCATGTACGACCGGGTGCCGTGGGCCATCTACTGCGATCCCGAGGTCGCGTGGGCCGGTCCCGGCGAGGACGCCGCCAAGGAGGCCGGCATCGACCACGTGGTCGGCAAGCACCCCTTCAAGTTCAACAGCCGGGCGCAGATCGTCGGCAGCACCGACGGCATGGTCAAGGTGATCGCCAAGAAGAACCCCGACGGCACGGCCGGCCAGGTGCTCGGCGTGCACATGGTGGGGCCATGGGTCACCGAACAGCTGAGCGGCGGGTACCTCGCCGTCAACTGGGAGGCCACCGTCGACGAAGTGGCCGAGTTCATCCAACCGCACCCCAGCCTCACCGAACTGTTCGGCGAGACCATGCTCTCCCTCACCGGCCGCAACTTCAACGGCTGAACCGATCTTCTCCTGAAAGGTACGCACACCATGGCCGACGTCACCCTCCCTCAACTCGGTGAGACCGTCACCGAGGGCACCATCACCCAGTGGTTCAAGCAGGTCGGCGACACGGTCGAGGCCGACGAGCCGCTGTTCGAGGTGTCCACCGACAAGGTCGACACCGAGGTGCCCTCGCCCGTGGCCGGCACGGTGCTCGAGATCCGCGCCGAGGAGGGCGACACCGTCGATGTGGGTGCCGTGATCGCCGTGGTGGGCGACTCCGAGGATGCCGAGGCCGCCGACGAGCCGGAGCCGGAGTCCGAACCCGAATCCGCCGAATCCGCCGAGCCCGAGCCCGAGCCCGAGCCCGCCGACGAGCCCGACGAATCCGCCCCGGCTCCGTCCACGTCCGGCGACAATCGGTTGCTCTCGCCGGTGGTTCGCCGACTCGTGAACGAGCACGGCATCGACCCGTCCGACGTGACCGGCACCGGCCCCGGCGGCCGCATCACCCGCGACGACATCCTCGACCACATCGACGCCACCGGTGCCTCGAAGCAGGCAGCCACCGCCCCGACCGAGAAGCCGACCGAGAAGCCGGC
>REDU01000135.1 GCA_007693335.1 Ilumatobacter sp.
CAGACAGTTCGCCGGCAACGGTCAGGCGAGGCGGGTCTCGATGATGGACGAGGCCTCGAGCGTGCGATGCACCGGGCAGCGGTCGGCGATCTGGAGCAATCGCTCGACCGCAGCGTCGTCGAGGTCGCCCTCGAGGTGGACCACCCGGGTGAACCGGTCGATCTTCGCCCGCCCCGCGGCCCCGGCGGTGTCGCTGCCGGCCTCGGCGCTGTCCTGGGCGTGGACCCGGTCGTGGGTGACCTCCACCAGCACCCGATCGAGCGGCAGTTCCTTGCGGTCGGCGTACATCCGCAGGGTCATCGACGTACAGGCACCCAGCCCCGCTGCCACCAGGTCGTACGGCGAGGGACCGGCGTCGAACCCGCCGATGTCGGTGGGCTCGTCGGCCAGGAAGCGGTGGCGGCCGACCACCACGTGGTTGAGGAACGCGCCCTGCGTGGTCTCGGCCACCAGCACCTGGGCCGGTCGGGTACCGGGGGACGGTGCCTCGGCCACCCCGCTCTGGTCGACCAGGTACCGCTCGGCCCAGCTGGAGATCATCGAGGCCGCGAACGCGGCGTCGACGGCATCGGTCAGGAGGTGGTCGGCACCGTCGAGCCCCACGAAGCTCTTGGGGTGCCGAGCCGCCGCGTAGAGCCTCGCGGCATGGTCGACCGACACCGACTCGTCGACGGGTGAGTGCATGACGAGCAGGGCGGCGTCGAGTCGCTCGGCGCACTCGGTCACCCGATGCCGTCGGAGATCGTCGACGAAACCGGCGCTGATCGTGAACCGGCGACCCACGAGATCGACCTCGGCGCTGCCGGCGCGCTCGATCTCGTCGAGCGACTCGGCGAACCAGCCGACGAGGTGTTCGGTGTCCGACGGAGCGCCCAGGGTCGCCACGGCGCGCACCTCGGGGATCTGCTCGGCCGCCACCACCACCGCCGCGCCGCCCAGCGAGTGGCCGACCAGCAGCTGAGGTGCCGCGTGGTGCTCACGCATCCAGTCCGCGGCCGCCACGAGGTCACCCACGTTCGAGGTGAAGTCGGTGTTGCCGAACTCGCCCTCGCTCGAGCCGAGCCCGGTGAAGTCGAACCGCACGACGGCGATGCCACGCTCGGTCAGCCCCGACGCGAGCCGCCGCAGTGCGCTCAGATCGGCGGTGCAGGTGAAGCAGTGCGCGAGCAGTGCGAACGCCCGGGGCGGGCCGGCCGGGAGATCGAGACGAGCGGCCAGTTCACCGCCGAGACTGCCGGGGAACCTGATCCGTCGTGCTGGTGCGACCACGGGCTGACCGTACCAGTGCTCCGCATCGGTGATCCGGTCTCCGGAACTGCGATACTTCCGCACCGTGCGGGACACCTCGACAGCACATCACGAGTCGACAGCACATCACGAGCACGAGTGGTCGCACTGGCTGCACATCCGCCCGCTGGCCGACTTCCTCCGGCGCCAGGCCGGAGCAGCGGCACTGCTGATCGTGGCCGCCGGCATCGCCATGGTCTGGGCCAACTCGCCGTGGTGGGAGACCTACGGCGAGTTCTGGGAGCGTGAGCTGGCGTTCACGTTCGACGGCACCACGCTGTCGCTGAGCCTGCGCGACTGGGTGAACGACGGCTTGATGACGTTGTTCTTCTTCGTGGTCGGCCTCGAGATCAAGCGTGAGGTGACCCAGGGCGAGCTGCGCGAGTTCCGTCACGCCGCGGTCCCCATCATCGGAGCGGTGGGCGGCATGGTGGTGCCGGCCGTGCTGTTCCTCGCGCTCAACATCGGTGGTGCCGGGGTGAACGGCTGGGGCATCCCGGTCGCGACCGACATCGCCATCGTGATGGGGGTCATCGCCCTGCTCGCCTCACGGGTGCCGTCGTGGTTGAAGCTGTTCCTGCTGGCCCTCGCGATCGTCGACGACATCGGCGCGATCCTGGTGATCGCGATCTTCTACTCGTCGGGCGTGTCGTTCGGCTGGCTGGCGGCTGCGATCGGCATCTTCGCCGTCGCCCTGATCCTGCGCCCGCGGGTCCCGTCGATCACGGTGTACGTGGTGCTGGGCGTGCTGTGCTGGTTCTCGCTGCACGAGGCCCAGGTGCACCCCACGCTGGCCGGCGTGGCGTTCGGCGTGCTGGCTCCGGTCACCCCTCGACGCCACACCGGGCTGGTCGACGCCGAGGAGCTCCTGCTGCACCCGTCGGTCGAGATGGCCGCCGAGTTGGCCCACCAGGCACGCGACTCGGTCTCGATCGTCGAGTGGCTGATCCACCGACTCCATCCGTACACGTCGTACCTCATCATCCCGATCTTCGCCTTGGCCAACGCCGGGGTGCACATCCCGATCTCGGAGTTGGGCGACGCCATGTCGTCCACGGTCACCTGGGGGGTCATACTCGGGCTGGTGGTCGGCAAGATCGTCGGCATCTTCGGTGCCAGCATGTTGGCCGTGGTCACGCGGGTGGGGTCGCTGCCGGTCGGGGTGACACCGCGGTACCTCTTGGGCGCCTCGGCCCTCGGCGGGATCGGGTTCACGGTGTCGCTGTTCGTGACACGTCTGGCGTTCACCGATCCCGATCTCGGGCGAGATGCCCGCCTCGGTGTGCTCGTCGCCTCGTTGGTGGCCGCGGCGATCGGGGCGGCCATCCTCATCCCGGGCAAGCCGCCCACCGCCTCGGCGCACGGTGACACGATGTCGCTCATCAGCGCTCCCACCCGTGAGATGGAGTCGGCCGCTGTCGCCCGCGCCGCGAGCGGCCCGGGCCGGAGCGATCCGCCCGGCGTGGGCGCAGAACTCGGGGCCGCGCCGTGAACCACCCGGGCCCCGGCACGCACCTGACCATCTCGCACCTGTTCGTCTACGGCACGCTGCGACCGGGCGATGTGCGCTGGCCGATGCTGGAACCGTTCGTGGTCGACCACGGCTGGGACGACGCCGTACCGGGTCGCCTGTTCGACACCGGTCTCGGCTACCCCGCCGCCATCTTCGACACCGCCGGTGCCATGACGACGGTGTACGGGCGCACGTTCGGACTGCTCGGGACCTCGCTCGGCCGGGCCCTCGAGCTCCTCGACGTCGAGGAGGACACCGTCGAAGGGCTCTACCGGCGGGTGCGGGTGGTGACGGCTCGGGGCGTGGCGGCGTGGGCCTACGCCTACGGCGACGGTCTCGACCTCACCCCGATCGAGAGCGGCGACTGGTTCACGAGGAGCACCGCATGACCGACCGACCTGGCCAACACGAGCGACCGTGGTGGCGCGACGCCGTGATCTACCAGATCTATCCGCGGTCGTTCGCCGACTCGGACGGCGACGGCGTGGGCGATCTGCGTGGCATCACCGATCGTCTCGACCACATCGCCTCGCTGGGCGTGGACGCCATCTGGCTGTCGCCGATCTTCGCCTCGCCGATGGCCGACTTCGGCTACGACGTGTCCGACTACTGCTCGGTCGACCCGGTGTTCGGCAGCGAGGCCGACCTCGACGAGCTGATCGCCGGCGTGCACGAACGCGGGATGCGACTGCTCCTCGACTGGGTGCCCAACCACACCTCCGATCAGCACCCGTGGTTCGAGGCGTCGCGTCGCTCGCGCACCGACCCGAAGCGCGACTGGTACGTGTGGCGCGACCCGGCGCCCGACGGCGGACCGCCCACCGGCTGGACCGCCGCCATCCGCAGGGTGCCCGCCTGGACCTTCGACGAGCAGACCGGCCAGTACTACCTGCACCTCTTCCTGCCCGAGCAGCCCGATCTCAACTGGGCGAACCCGGAGGTCGAGGCGGCGATGCACGACACGTTGCGCTACTGGCTCGACCGCGGCGTGGACGGGTTCCGGGCCGATGTGGTGCACCTCATCGGCAAGGGCACCGATCTGCCCGACCTCGACGAGCGCCAGGCCCGCCACCCGCTGATCGAGATCGATCCGCCGTACGCCCACGAGTTGCTGCGACGGATCCGGGCCCTGCTCGAGGGCTACGACCACCAGCCGATGATGGTGGGCGAGGTCTACCTGCTGGGCGACGGTCAGACCGTCACGTATCTCGGCAACGACGACGAGCTGCACCTCACGTTCGACTTCCGGGCGCTGCACTCACCGTGGGAGGCCGCCGCCATCCGGTCGGTGATCGAGCGGAGCCAACGCGAGTTCGCGGCGCCGCACTGGCCCACCTGGGTGCTCTCGAACCACGACAAGCCGCGTACCCGCTCGCTGTGCGGATCGACCGACCGGGCGCGCGCCGCGGCGGTGATGTCGCTCACGATGCGCGCCACCCCGTTCCTGTACGCCGGCGATGAGCTGGGCCTGGCCGACGCCGACATCGCCCCGGAGAACTGGATCGACCCCGCCGGACGCGACGGTTGTCGGGCGCCGATCCCGTGGACGCCGGAGGACGGCCACGGATGGGGTCCCGACCCGTGGCTGCCGTTCCCGCCCGACGCCGACGTGCTGGCCGCGTCCGAGCAGGTGGACGATCCGGCGTCGATGCTCGCCCTGTACCGCCGGCTGCTGCAGATGCGCCGTGCATCCCCCGCACTCCGGGCGGGTGACCTCGAGCTGCTCGACATCGGCGGCGCGGACGTGGTGGCCTACCGGCGATCGCACGCCGACGAGGTGCTGGAGGTGGCGGTGAACTTCGGCGATGCACCCGTCGAGCTGCCGCTGAACGGCGACCTGGTCGTCTCGTCGGTGCACGACCGCTCCCCCGGCGCGTTCGACGGCATCATCGGTGCCCACGAGGCGATCGTGGTCCGACCCGGTGGAGAGTCAGCCCCCCACGAGTCCCACCGCTAGCGCCCCAGCATCCGCCTCTGAAACCGGCGACGTCGCTGGCGGGCGTGTGGAGAGACGCCCTACGACCAGAACTCGTCGTAGGCGGCTGGGTCGGATTGACTCTCCACGATCCGGGAGATCTTTCCGCCCGAGAAGGTATAGGTCAGGAACTCGTCCTGATCGAGCGTCTTCCCGGCTCGCTGCGCTGTGCTGCGGTGGGTCGCGACGGCCTTGTTGTCGCCTTCGACACTGACGCTCTCGAGCTCGACGGTGAAGGTGTCATCGGTCAGCTCCGCGAGCTTGCCGTAGTAGCCGAGAATCTCGTCGATGCCCTTGTACTCGCGTGCAAAGGGGTTGTCACCACTCGCAACATGGATCGCGTCGGGTGCGTAGAGCGACCGGAGCGTTGCCATGTCGCCTTCGCCGAAAGCCTTGTAGCCCCGCCGCACGAGTTCTTCGTTCGGATGTGCCATGCGCTCTTCCTCTCCGATTTCGTCGGAATGACTGCGAGCAGCGCCCCCATGGACTCTCCGCCCGTCCCGAGCCGAAGCGACCAACTCGACCAAACGTAGCATCTGGCGGGCGCTCGGATTCCCGGGCCGCCACGATCCCTTGTCGAGAGAATGACCCTGACGCCGGCGAGGGGACACATCATCGAACAGGCAGGTCAAATCCCATTAGCTTCTTCGCGGTGGGGACCCTGAGCATCTTGACGGTGTGCACCCACAACCGCACCCGGTCGGTGCTGATGGCCGCTCTGCTCGAACATCACCTCGCCGCTCACGACGTCGATGCCACGGTCACGTCTGCGGGCTACCGCCACGAGGGACTTCCTGCGACCCCCGAGACGGTTCGGCTGCTCGCCGAGCGCGGGATCGACGTCGGATCGCACCAGAGCCGACAGGTGACACCCGAGCTGATCGATGCGGCCGATCTGGTGGTGACGGCCGAGCGCGAGCACGTGGTCAAGGTGGCCGTCGCCCGACGAGACGCGTTCGCCCGCACGTTCACCCTGCCCGAGCTGATCCGGTGGGCCGGAGTGGTCGGGCCCCGCCAGTCGAAGCCCTGGCCCGACTGGCTCGACGAGATCGGCAGCGAGCGCCCTCGCGCCAGCACGTATCTGGGGGCAGAGATCGGCGAGGTGGACGACCCCACCGGACGCCCACTCGACGTGTGGCACCGCACCGTCGACGAGATCGATCAGATGTGTGAGCAGCTGGCGGCGGTGATCCGGTGACGACTCACGGCGTCTGCCGTGAGGGTGGTGCTGTCGTGTGCGGCACCGGGGCCACGACGAAGGGGGTGGACGGTCAGCCGAACTGCTCGGCTTGCAGCGAGTACAGCTCGGCGTACACCCCGCCGAGCGCCATCAGCTCGTCGTGGTTGCCCTGCTCGGCCACCTGGCCCTCGAGCAGCACGATGATCTGGTCGGCGCGCCGCACGGTGGCGAACCGGTGCGAGATGAACACCACCATGCGGTCGCGGCCGAGGTCGTGGAGCCGGTCGAACAGGTCGCGTTCGGCTCGCGGGTCGAGCGACGCGGCGGGTTCGTCCATCACCACCAGTGGTGCGTCACGGAAGAACGCCCGGGCGATGGCGACGCGTTGCCACTGCCCCACCGACAGCTCGGTCCCGCCCGAGAACGCGGTGGAGAGCCGGGTGTCGTAGCCGTTGGGCAGCGCCGTCAGGAACGTGTCGGCGCCGGCGCGCTGGGCGGCGGAGTGCACGCCGTCGATGTCGTCCAGTCGGTCGACGTCGCCGAACCCGATGGCCTCGCGAGCGGTGTGCTCGAACCGGGTGAAGTCCTGGAACACCGCGGCCACCCGTGCCCGCACGGCGGCGGGGTCGTGTCGGGCCACGTCCACGTCGTCCCATCGGATGGCGCCCGACGTGGGCGGCAGCAGCCCGCACAGCACCTTGGCCAGCGTGCTCTTGCCGGCGCCGTTCGGCCCCACCACGGCCAGCACCTCCCCGCGCCTGATCGCCACGTTCACGCCGTGGAGCACGGGGGTGTCGCCGGCCGGGTAGCGGTAGCTCACGTGATCGAGCACGATCCGTGACGGCTGAGCAGGCACCGGATCGACGGCACCAGGTACCACCTCGACGCCACCAGACTCGACAGCACCGGACTCGACAGCACCAGATTCGACCGAGGACTCCACGGTCCCCGGCGGCAGCAGCGAGCGGAACGACTCGAAGTCGCGGAGGAACGTGACCCCCTCCACCATCGACGTCATCGCATCGCCGCTGCTGCGCAGGCGACTGGCCAGCTGCTGGAGCGCCACCACGGCCACGGCGGCGTCACCCACGCTGATGCGTTCGTCGAGCGCCAGCAGCATCACCACGGCCAGGGCGGTCACGAGGATGAGGGCGGTGATCGACGAGCCGATCAGTGCGAGCACCGTGCGGCGCTTCACCACCCGGCGGGTGTTGTGCACGCGTTGTTCGAACAGCTCGTCGTGGCGGGCGCGGAGCCGGGCGGCCAGGCCGAACGCCCGCACCTCCTTGGCTTCGAGCCGGCCGGTCAGCAGCCGCTCGTGGTAGGCGCGGTCACGGTCGAGTTCGGCCAGCCCGTAGTGCAGCAGGTACAGGGCGCGGGTGTTGCGCACGTTGACCACGGCGATCGGGATGTAGGCGACCAACGCCACCGGTACCAGCAGCGGCGCCACGGTCAGCAGCACGGCGATCACGGCCACGGCGGCGAACAGGGTGGTCATGAACGTGACGAGCCCCCACACCACCTGCCAGGCGTAGGTGTCGGCGTGTTCGCGGGCGAGTTGGATGCGGTCGTGGAACGTGGCGTCTTCGAACGCCTCCAGTTCGGCGGCGGTGGTCACTTCGAGCAGCTGGTCCATGGCCCGCTTGTGGACGAGTTCGTTGAGCAGGATGCGCAGCTCTGCGGTGGCGGCGTTGACGAGCGCGGTGCCCACCAGCAGGGCGCCCAACAGCACCAGCCACGGCACGAGCGACGCGGCGGTGCGGTCGGTGCCGTCCACCAGGAAGTCGACGAGTTCTCGTCCCACGAGCAGTTGGGCGCCGAGCAGGAAGCTGCCGGTCACGGTGAGGGCGATGGTCAGCCACATCTCCCGTCGCGCCGCGCTCGACACCAGGGCGAGTGCCAGACGGATCGTGGTGCCGGTGCCTCGCCACCCGGCCGGCGCCGGAGTTGCCGGTGCTTCCGATCCGCTCACGGGCACGAGACTGCCACACCACCCGACGGGTAGAGTCGACCCGTTCCCCGACCAGTGCACGCGGAGACCGGTACGACGTGGCCACCGATGCGACCGACGACGACACCAGCTCCGTGGTGCCCGATCCCGCACTCCGATCGAACGGGGCGTCACGTTCGCGATGGTCACGGGTTCGCCGGCTCACACGCCAGCAATGGCTCGTGGTCGTGCAGACGGCGGTCGTGCTGCCGGCGGTGCAGTTGTCGCTGTGGCGGCGCGGTCTCGGCCCGACGGCTGCGCTGCTCGCCCGGCGCAGCCACGGCCCGATCGTGGCGAACGGTGCGGGCACGGCCGAGCGGGCGGCGGAGGCGGTGGCGCTGGTGGCCGGTCGGCCGGTGGTGGGGGCACGCTGCCTGGGCCGGTCGTTGGTGCTGTGGTTCCTGTTGCGCCGTCGTGGCATCGACGCCGACCTCGTCATCGGTGCTGCGCCACCGCGTGACGGCACGCTGCCGGCGCATGCCTGGGTCGAGGTGGCCGGCACACCGGTCAACGATCGCGCCGACGTTCGTGAGCAGTTCGGCTCGTTCGGGCTGCAGCTGCCGCGATTGGGCACTGCGGAGCAGGCGAGTTCCCGATGAGTGGTGTCGGCTCAGGTGTACCGAGGTACTCGGATCTTCCGAGATCGAGAACTAAGGTGCGCGGAATCATCGCTCTGATCGCCACTTCGTGATCCTTGTGATCCTCGCAACCTGATGCACAACCCTTTGATCCTCGCCGACCGACCACCGCCCATCACCCACGCTCGGCCGTCGACGTGAACCGCCTGTTCGACGCAGCCCGTCGTCGTCTGCCGTTGGTGCATTTCGCCGTCGACAGTGTGATCTGGGCCGTGGCCATCCCGATCGCGGTGTGGTTGCGCTACGACTACGGCTTCGATCAGCTCGACCGCGATCTGGTGCTGCCGATCGTGCTCGCGGTTGCGCTGCAGGCGCTGTTCGGCCTCGGCTACGGCTTGTACCGCCGCAGGTGGCGCTACGGGAGTTTCGACGAGGTGCGCATCGTGGCGGCAACGGCGGCCTCGGTGGGGATCGTGTTGACGGCGTCGTTGTGGCAGTGGACCGGCACGCCCCGTTCGGTGCCGTTGTTGGCGATGGGCTTGAGCCTGCTGGGCCAGATCACGGCCCGGTCGATGTGGCGGCTGCGGAACGAGCGCAGCCGTCGCCCGAACGGTGATCATCTCGAGCGGTTGGTGGTGGTGGGCGCGGGTGAGGGCGCCGAGCAGCTCCTGCGCACGCTGCGGGCGTCCCCTGATTCCAAGTACACGGCGGTGGCGTTGCTCGATGACGATCCGGCGAAGCGCAATCTGCGCCTGAGCGGTATCAGGGTCGAGGGCACGGTGGACGATCTGGCCGACGTGGCCCGCCGTCACCACGTGGACGCGGCGCTGATCGCGGTGCCGAGTGCCGACAGTTCGTTCGTGCGTCGGGTGACCGAGTTGGCCGAACCGTCGAAGTTGCCGGTGTTGATCCTGCCGTCGGTGGACCAGTTGTTCGCCGGGGTCGGGGAGGGCGACATCCGCCCGGTGAACGAGATCGATCTGCTCGGGCGGCATCCGGCCGACATCGACACCGCGGCGATCGCCGGCTACATCACCGGCAAACGGGTGTTGGTCACGGGTGCGGGTGGGTCGATCGGGAGCGAGTTGTGTCGTCAGCTCGTGAGGTTCGGGCCGGCGAAGCTGTTCATGTTGGATCGTGACGAGAGCGGCCTGCATTCCACCCAGTTGTCGATCGAGGGTCGGGCGATGCTCGACGACGACAGCCTGATCCTGGCCGACATCCGTGATGCCGCCCGGATCGACGAGATCTTCGCGGCAACCCGGCCCGAGGTGGTGTTCCACGCAGCAGCCCTCAAGCATCAGCCGTTGCTCGAGATGCATCCCGCCGAGGGATGGAAGACCAACGTGGGTGGCACGCTCATCCTGCTCAACGCCGCTCGTGCCCACGGCACGGCCCGGTTCGTGAACGTGAGCACCGACAAAGCGGCCAACCCGACGAGCGTGTTGGGGTGGACGAAGCGGATCACCGAGCGGCTCACGGCCAACGCGTCCGAGCAGGGCCCGACGGAGTGCGTGTCGGTGCGGTTCGGCAACGTGTTGGGTTCGAACGGTTCGGTGCTGAAGGCGTTCGAGGCGCAGGCGGCGAAGGGGTTGCCGATCACGGTGACCCATCCCGACATCACCCGTTTCTTCATGACGATCGAGGAAGCGTCGCGCCTGGTGGTGTATGCCGGGGCGATCGGCAGCCCGGGTGAGGTGTTGATCCTCGACATGGGTGAGCCGGTGCGGATCCTGGATGTGGCCGAACGGTTCGCCGCCCAGCACGACCCGCCGCTCGAGATCGTGTTCACCGGTCTGCGCCCGAACGAGAAGCTGCACGAGGATCTGATCTCCTCCGACGAGTTCGGCAAGCGCAGGGTGCACGAGCTGATCACCCACGTGACCACGCCGGGTCTGTCGCCGATGAGCGAGATGTCGGCCGGCCCGGTGCCCGATCCGGATCAGATGCAGGAGATCGCGCTGATCGGTGTGGCGGATCGGCGTCGTCGCGTGATCGCCGACGATGAACGGATCGCCAGGAGCCGAGCGTGAACGCAGCGGCGATCGAGAAGCTGGTGGTCGTCGGCCAGGGCTATGTGGGCCTGCCGTTGGCGATGCGGGCGGTCGAGGTGGGCTTCGACGTGGTCGGCTTCGATCTCGACCAGCACAAGATCTCCGGTCTCGCTGCCGGCCGATCGCACATCGACGATGTGACCGATGCCGATGTGGCGAGGGCCCTGGCCACGGGCCGCTACCGGGTGACTGCGTCGGCCGCCGATCTCGATCGGTTCGATGTGGCGGTGATCACCGTGCCGACCCCGCTGCGCGAGGGCGTGCCCGATCTGTCGTACATCACGAGCGCGGTCGACGCCGTGGGCGAGCACGTGGCGCAGGGCTGCACGGTGGTGTTGGAGTCGACCACGTACCCGGGCACGACCGACGAGCTCGTGGCGCCGCGCCTGGAAGAGGCGTCGGGTTTGAAGGCCGGTGTCGATTTCCACGTGGGGTTCTCGCCGGAGCGGATCGATCCGGGCAACGTGGTGTGGGATTTCGTGCGTACGCCCAAGGTGGTGTCGGGTCTCACCCCCGAGTCGCTGGTGGTGGTGCAGGCGTTCTACGACCGTCTGGTCGAGCGCACGGTGCCGGTGAGCACCACCCGGGCGGCGGAGTTGACCAAGCTGCTGGAGAACACGTTCCGGCACGTCAACATCGCGTTGGTGAACGAGCTGGCGATCCATGCGCGGGCGCTCGGTATCGACATCTGGGAGGTGATCGAGGCGGCGGGCACGAAGCCGTTCGGCTACACCCAGTTCTGGCCGGGCCCGGGCGTGGGCGGCCACTGTCTGCCGATCGATCCGAGCTATCTGTCGTGGAAGATCGAACAGCAGCTCGGCACCGCCAGCCGGTTCGTCGACATCGCCAACGACATCAACAACCAGATGCCCGCCTATGTGGTGCGGCGGCTGCAGCTCGGCTTGAACGAGCAGATGAAGTCGGTCAAGGGAGCGCGTGTCCTGGTGCTCGGGTTGTCGTACAAGAAGAACTCGAACGACGCCCGTGAGACACCGGCCACCGGGGTGATCACCGGCCTGCTCGAGCTGGGCGCCGACGTGCACGTGCACGACTCGCACGCGGCGCCGCACGCGCTCGATGCGGTGGCCCGACGGGTCGACCTGACGGCAGACGAGCTGCAGGCCGCCGATGCCGTGGTCTTGGTGACCGATCACGACGACGTCGACTACGACCTCGTGGTGCGGGAGGCCGCCTACGTGTTGGACACGCGGAACCGGTTGCGGGCCCCCAACGTCGAGCCGCTCTGATCGTCGGATGGCTCGCATCTTCCTCAGCCCTCCCGATGTCGGCCCGCTCGAACGCGAGTACCTGTTGCGGGCGTTCGACGAGGGCTGGATCGCCCCGGTCGGCCCCGACCTCGACGCGTTCGAAGCCGAGATCAGTGCGCTGACCGGCTGGCCGGGTGCGGTGGCGCTCGCCAGCGGCACCGCGGCGCTGCATCTGGCGTTGCTCGAGGTGGGGGTGCAGCCAGGTGACGACGTGTTCGTCTCCACGTTCACGTTCGCGGCAACCGCGAACGCCGTGGCCTACTGCGGCGCGAACCCGGTGTTCATCGACAGCGATGACGCCACCTGGAACATGAGCCCCGAGCTGCTCGAACAGGCACTGACCGACGCCGCAGCGGCTGGTCGACTGCCGGCGGCCGTGGTGGTGGTCGACCTGTACGGCCAGTGTGCCGACTACGACCGCATCGTCCCGCTGTGTCAGCGCTTCGGGGTGCCGTTGGTGGAAGACGCAGCGGAGGCGCTCGGCGCCACGTATCGGGGTCGACCGGCGGGAACGTTCGGCGACGTGGGCCTGTTCTCGTTCAACGGCAACAAGATCATGACCACCAGCGGTGGGGGCATGTTCGTGTCGCCCACCACCGAGACGGCCGACCGCGTCCGCTATCTCGCCACTCAGGCCCGTCAACCGGCGGTGCACTACGAGCACACCGAGATCGGCTGGAACTACCGGTTGAGCAACCTGTTGGCGGCCATCGGCCGCGCTCAGCTCGAACGCCTGCCGGCGATGTCGGCGCGTCGGGTCGAGATCAACGCTCGGTACCGGGACGCGTTCGCCGGGCTCGAGGGTGTGTCGTTCATGCCGATCGCCGATCCGGGTTGGAACGGTTGGCTGACCTGTGTCGTGTTCGACGATCCGGCCGTGCGGGACCACGTGCAGAAGACCTTGGAGACCGCCGACATCGAGAGTCGCCCGCTGTGGAAGCCCATGCATCTCCAGCCGGTCTTTGCCGACAGCGCATGCGTCGTCGATGGCACCAGCCAGCGTCTGTTCGACCACGGCTTGTGCCTGCCGAGCGGCAGCGTGCTCACCGACGCCGACGTCGATCGGGTGGCCGGGCTCGCGATCGAGGCGATCAGGTCTCGCCCATGAACTCGGGCATCGTGGCGTGGCCGTCGGCGCTGACGTCGTCGCGCCTCACGAGGGACCCGATCGTGCGGAACAGGATCTCGACGTCGACGCGTGGGGATGCGTGTTCGACGTACCACACGTCGAGCGCCAGCTTCTCGGGCCACGACAGCGCGTTGCGTCCGTTCACCTGCGCCCAGCCGGTGATGCCGGGCCGGGCGTCGAGTCGGTGTCGTTGGTCGGGGCTGTACCGGTCCACGTACGCCATCGGCAACGGCCTCGGGCCGATCAGGCTCATGTCGCCTGTCAGGACCGACCAGAGCTGGGGCAGCTCGTCGAGGCTGCTCGACCGCAGCCGTCGACCGAGCGGGGTGAGGCGATCCTCGTCCGGCAGCAGTTCTCCATCGGCTCCGCGCTCGTCGGTCATCGTGCGGAACTTCGGGACGCTGATCGGTTCGGCGTCCTTGCCAGCACGTTGTTGCCGGAACAAGACCGGAGACCCGTGCGCCCGCCGGACGAGCAGGGCGACCGCGGCGACGACCGGGGCCAGGACGATTCCCGCCGTGGCCGCGAGCACGACATCGACGAACCGTCGGATGGGGCTGTTCAGCCAGATCGTGCTCACTCACCGGACTGTAGGTTGCCGGTGGTGAGCGAGCCGATGACCTCGGGCCCGATCGTCATCGTCGGAGCGGGTGGTTTCGGGCGCGAGGTGCTCGACGTGATCGAAGCGATCAACGCAACCGGTGGCGAGATCGAACTTCGGGGGTACGTCGATGACGGCCAGGTGGACGAGGAGCTGCTGGCACGCCGGGGTACCCGACTGCTCGGCACCAGCGAAGCGCTGCGGATGATGGCCGTCTCGTACGTCGTCCCGATCGGTAATGGTGCAGCCCGGAAATCGGTGGCCGAACGGTTGGCGGGAACAGCGAGTACGCCGGCCGTGCTCGTCCATCCCGCCGCGACCGTCGGTGGCGACAACCGGATCGGTCCCGGATGCATCCTGACTGCGGGGTGCCGGGTGACGACGAACATCACGCTCGGCTCGCACGTCCACCTCCACGTCAACAGCGCAGTCGGGCACGACTCGACGCTGAGCGACTACGTCTCCGTCTTCCCTGGCGCAACGGTGAGCGGCAACGTGACGATCGGTGCTGGTGCGACCATCGGCACGGGCGCCAACGTGCTCCCCGGCGTCACGATCGGCGAGGGCGCCTTCGTCGGAGCCGGCGCCGTCGTGACCAGAGATGTGGAACCGGGTCAGACGGTGGTCGGAGCACCAGCTCGTCCGGTGCAGCAGAAGGCTCACGACGCTGCCGGAACTCCACGGGAATGAGCACCGGCGCCCGTCCCAGGATTCTCTATCTGCTCACCGACGAGTTGTCGAGGCTGCTCGTCAGGGGACAGTTGGGTTTCCTGCAGGGCGAGGGGTTCGAGGTCACGGTTGCGTCGAGGTGGGCGGCTCCCGATCAACCGGCTGACGGATGGGACGAAGGCGTGGATCTCCGCCATCTCCCCTTCCGACGAGAACCGGCCGTCCTCGATGACCTCCGGGCCCTTCGTGCAACCGTCGCACTCATCCGAGAGGTCCGACCGGACATCGTGAACGCGTCGACCCCGAAAGCGGGGCTCATCGGCATGATGGCTGCGTGGCTCTGCCGGGTGCCGGTGCGCGTCTATGTGGTCAGGGGTTTGCGCGTGGAGACCGCTCGGGGCCTCAAGCGCGCGTTGTTGTGGTCGCTGGAGCGCGTCGCCCTGGCATGTGCCAGCCGGGTGATCTTCAACAGTAGGAGTCTGCTCCGCACCGCCGAACGTCAACGGTTGATCCGCCCCGGCCGTGGCGAGGTGCTCGGAGCCGGCTCGGGCAACGGCATCGACGTCACCCGCTTCGACGAGAACACGGTGTCCACCGCTGAAGCACGCATCGAGCTCGGCCTCGCTCCCGACATCCCGGTGATCGGTTTCGTCGGCCGGCTGACGAACGACAAGGGCGTCGCTGACCTGGTGCACGCGTTCAACATGGTCCTCGAGACAGGGTTGGATCTGCAGTTGCTGCTCGTGGGCGGTTTCGAGCAGGGCGATCCGCTGTCGAACGATGTTCGTGCAGAGATCGAATCCCATCCACGAATCTGCCATGTCGGGTGGCTTGCCGATCCCACTGCTGCGTACCGGGCGATGGATCTGCTGGCGTTTCCCTCGTATCGAGAGGGTCTGCCGAACGTACCGATCGAGGCGCAGCTCTGCGGAGTTCCCGTGGTCGGTTACGCCGCAACGGGCACCGTCGATGCCGTGAAGCACCCTCAAGGGCTGGTCCCCGTCGGCCACGTTGCCGGCCTGGCCGGCAAAATCCGGTGCTGTCTCGAAGGGAAACATCCCGCCGCCGATGAGCTTCGCGACTGGGTCATCGAAAAATTCGACCGAACTCGAGTGTGGAACGAACTCGCGTCCAACTATCGACAGTGGCTCGACTCCACCGGGAAGACCCGTCTGAGCGCAGCTCGCTCCAAGACCAAGAGCTGAGCCTGAGCTTCAGCCTCGCGAACGGAACCAGTCGATCGTGTGCTGCAAACCGGTTCGGAGGTCCACAGGATCGACATCACTGAACAGCGACCGCAGGAGCGTGTTGTCAGCCTGACTGTGCGGAACGTCGCCAACCCGAGCCGGACCGTGATTGCGCTGGACCGGGTGTCCGAGTTGCGACTCGATCTCGTCCAGCAACTCCAGCAGGGTCACTCGTGTACCGAAGGCAAGGTTGACCGGAGTGTCGTGGGTGATGCGCTGCTCGACGGCATGTCGGAGGGCCTGGGCGACGGTGCCAACGTAAGTGAAGTCGCGGCTCTGGGTGCCATCGCCGTGAACGTTGACCGGTGTGTGGCTCATCGCCGCGTCGAGGAACGCCGGGATAGCCGCTGCGTAGGCATGACCGGGAGCCTGGTACGGGCCGAACACGTTGAAGAATCGGAAGGCCAACGTGTCGAGCCCGTAGCTGCGCTGCCAGGCCATGGCGTACTGCTCTGTCGCCAGTTTGCTGACGGCGTAGGGGCTCATTGGTTGGCACACCATGTCCTCGCGCTTCGGCAGCGCCGGGTTCGCGCCGTAGACGGACGACGACGACGCAAGTACGACACGTGGAGGCTCCGGAGCGTTGGCTGCGTGGATCAGTAAGCGGAGTGTGCCAGTGGCGTTCACCTCGTGCGATGGCAGTGGTGCAGCGATCGACCGAGGCACCGATGGGA
>REDU01000122.1 GCA_007693335.1 Ilumatobacter sp.
CCCGCTTCGCGTTCGAGCAGCTGCACCTCCACCGCCTCGAGATCTGCATCGTGCCCCGCAACACCAACAGCCGGCGGGTGATGGAGAAGCTCGACTACCGGTGTGAAGGGTTGGCCGAGCGATTCCTCGAGATCGCCGGGGTCTGGGAGGACCACCTGCGATACGCCATCACCGTCGAGGAGTTCGCGGCGCGACGCGACCAGCTGGTCGGCGCGTGGATGTGAGGGTGGTCGTACAGCCGGACGGTCAGGCGTCGCCGGCGAGGCGGAAGGCCTCGGCGCGCTCCTGACGCATCTTGGTGCGCCGCTTCCACATCTTGGTCTTCCAGTGACGCCGGCTCCGCTTCTGCTTGGCGAGCTTGGTCTTGGCGACCTCGGCGTCGTGGTGGTGGACCGGCTTCCATGCGGCGCCCGGTTCGTGGACGTCGTCGGGATCCAGCCCCGCACTCACCTCGTTCGCGACCTGGTTGAGCTCCACGTGGATCCGGTGCCGCTCGCTGTGGGCGTGGGCACGGACCTCCTGTCTCGGCGGCAACGGCACGTCGGTGGTGCGATGGCGCTGGCTCATTCGGCTACCTCCATATGTGGTGTGTGTAGCTCTCCCCCGACCGTGACCATAGCCCACCCGGGAACACCCCTGCAGGGCCGATCGTCACTTGGTCGAGATCTTGCGCTGCAGCGCCGCCAGCCGCTCGGCGAACCAGGGCTGGCGGGTGCTCCAGAGCTGGGGATCGAGCTCGCGTGCCACCGCGGCGGGGTGGTCGTCCACCTCGGCCATCGCCGCGATGGTCGCCTTGGTGGTGATGGCGAGCTCCCGGGGTGCGCTGGCGGCCATCTCGGCCATCGCCTGCGCGGTCGGCAGCAGGTCGTCGTCGTCCACGCAGCGGTAGGCGAGACCGATGCGCTCGGCCTCGGCCCCGTCGAGCACCTGGCCGAACACCACCGCCGCCATCGCTGCCTGCGGGCCGACGATGCGTCGCAGCATCCACGTGTGGCCGCCGCCGGGGTGGATGCCGAGCTGCAGGAACCGGGTGTCGAACTTGGCCCGCCGGGCGGCGAGCCGGACGTCGCAGCCCAGCGCGAGGTTCATGCCCGCACCCACCGCAGCGCCGTTCACCGCCGCCAACGTGGGCAGCGGGCTCCGGGCGATGCGCAAGAACCCCTCGTAGATGTTGCCGAGGCTCTCACCGGTGGCCTCGGCCAGGTTCCCCAGGTTCGCGCCGGCGCAGAACGCCGGTGCCGCACCCGTGACCACGAGTGCCCCCACCGCCTCGTCGGCCTCGATCGCGTCCATCGCCTGGAGGATCTCGGTCACCATCGGTGCGGTGAGCGTGTTGCGCTCCGACGGGTTGTCGAGCGTCAGGGTGGCGACGCCGTTGGTGATCGAGGTCTGCACGAGTGCCATGCCCCGAGTCTTGCAGGCGGCCCACAGCAGTAGCCTCGTCGGCACATGCTCGATCACGTGTTCACCGATGCCATCAGCGCGCTGCGCGACGCGTTCGAGGCGGCCTTCCTCGAACGGCAGGCGTTCGAGGAGCACTTCCAGGCCGACGTGCTGCTGGGTGACCTCAGCTGGGAGACCAGCTACGGCCTCCCCGGCGAGGGCGAACCGCCCCGTGTGGTGGCCCACATCACGTTCGAATGGCCCACGTGGAGCCAGACGTCCTACCGACGCTGGTACATCGACGAAGAGCTCGAGACCCGACCGGCCATCGAGATCGAGATCGTGCTCCGCATCCAGCGGCTGGCCGAGCAACCCGACCCGACGGTGGTGTTCGACGCGTTGCCCACGTCCACCCCGCTGATCGGGAACGACCGCTTCGAGCGGGCCGGGCTCACGGTCGAGATCGGCCACGTCGACCCGAGCGACGCGATCATCGCCGGCGAGGTCGAGTACGCCCTGGAGATCACCTACGAGGGGCTCTACGAACTGGCCGAGGAGACCCTCGCCGACGGCGCGAACACGCTGCTCGACGAGCACTTCGGTGCCCTGGGCGGCTGGATCGCGTCCACCTTGGTGCGTCTCGGCGATCTCCGGTTCGCCTACCTGCCCGCCGACGACCTCGGCTCCGACTGAGGCCACCCCCGATCCGCGGCCCGACCCGCTACCCTGCTGTCGCCCGCCCTCGTAGCTCAGGGGATAGAGCATTGGCCTCCGGAGCCATGTGCGCAGGTTCGAATCCTGCCGAGGGCACGCATGTGATGTCAGTAGGGCTCGCCTCGTGCCAGATCCCGACGTCGCCGGAGTCGCTCACCGCACGGTTGAAGCGCCGCCACGCGTCGAGGTGCGACAGCTCGGGATCACGGCTGAACCGGTCGAGATCATCGAGGCACCCGAGTTCGGGCCGCGCCGCCAGCTCCCGCTGCATCGTCGGCATGGCCGTCGCGACGAGCCACCAGGCCCCCCATGGCCACTCTCCTCTCGACGGGCGCGCGAACCTACACCTCCGTCGGGCAGGCGGATGCCGACCAGGAGCGCGAACTCGAGTGTCACACCCCCTCCGTACGCTTGTTCGTATGGGAGCAACGGTCGTCATCCCGTCGCCGGAGGAGATCTCCGAGCTGGATGCGGCCGGGATCGAGGCCGCACTGGTCGACATCGAGCGCTCCCGGCGGCAGGTCGAGGCCGGATTGATCGACGTGCTGGACCAGGCCGACCGGCAACGGGTGTGGGCCGACGACGGGCACCGCGGCGTGCGCAACTGGCTCATCGCGCTCACCGGCGTCTCACCCGCCGAAGCATCACGGCGCTGCCAGCTCATGCGAGCGCTCCGCGACCTCGACGAGCTCCGCGACGGCCTGCGCTCCGGTGAGATCGGCGTGTGCCAGGCGCGCGAGCTGGCGAGGGTCCACGCCAATCCCCGCATCCGCCGTCGCCTCACCGGCGCCGAACGACGGCTCGTCGGTGCCGCCCGACGGCGCAGCTTCGAGAGCTTCCACGCCGCCACCACCCGCTGGGCCGCCACCGCCGACCGCATCGGCACGGCGCGCACCCACGACCACGCCCACACGAACCGCCGCGCCCGCGTCCGCGTCACACCCGCCGGTGTCACCATCGGCGCCCACGGTGCCACGGCGCAGGGCGCACAGATGCTCGAGGTCTTCGCCGCCTACGTCGACGCCGAGTTCCGCAGCGAATGGGACGCCGGCCGCGCCCTCCACGGCGACGCCATGACCGCCGACCTGCTCGAGCGCACCACCAGCCAGCGCGAGTTCGACGCCCTCCACGCCATCTTCCTCGCCGCCACCCGCCAACCCGCGAACGGAGCCGAACCGTCCGTCAGCGTCCCGACCGTCAACATCATCGTCGACGAACAGACCTGGAGCGACCACCTCGCCCACGCCGGCGGCGCACCGCACGACACCGGGCCGACCG
>REDU01000141.1 GCA_007693335.1 Ilumatobacter sp.
CCGGCAGGACGTGATCGGCGAAGCGTTCGCGCAGGGTCTTCTTCGAGAACTTGCCCACGCTGGTCTTGGGCACCTCGTCGATGAACACGACCTGGTCGGGCAGCTGCCACTTGGCGAGCTTGGGAGCGAGGTACCCGAGCACCTCGTCGGCGGTGAGCTCCTCTCCCGCGACGGGCACGACGCAGGCCAGCGGCCGCTCCGACCACTTGGGGTGCGGCACCCCGATCACCGCCGCCTCGGCGATCTTCGGGTGCGACATCAGTTCGTTCTCGATCTCGACCGACGAGATCCACTCGCCACCCGACTTGATCAGGTCCTTCGTGCGGTCGACCAGACGGACCCGGCCACGGGAGTCGACCACGGCCACGTCGCCGGTCTTCAACCAGCCGTCGTCGGTGAAGCTCTCGTCGGCCCGCTCGTCGTCGTAGTAGGTGGCGGCGATCCACGGCCCACGACACTGCAGCTCCCCGCTGGCCTCGCCGTCCCAGGCGACGGGCTCGAGCGTGTCCGGGTCGACCACCCGGCAGTCGACGCCGAACGACGGACGTCCCACCATCGTGCGCAGGTCGGCCTGCTGCTCGACCGGCAGCGACTCCTCGTCACCGTCGAGCCGGCACACGGCCGCGATCGGGCTGGTCTCGGTCATCCCCCAGGCCTGGAGGATCGGGAGCCCGAGCTGCTCGCGGTACGCCTCCGACAACGCCCTGGGCACCGCCGAACCACCGCACGGGATGGTTCGCAGCGCCGAGGTGTCGCGTCCCTTCAGCGCCGGCAGCACCTGCATCCAGATGGTCGGCACACCGGCAGCGATGGTCACCCGCTCCTCGACCACCAGATCGGCGATCGCGGGTCCCGAGAGGTCGGGACCGGGCATGATCAGATCGGCGCCACTCGCCACACCCGCGTGGGCGAGCCCCCAGGCGTTCGCGTGGAACATCGGCACCACGGGAAGGATTCGGTCGGACTCGCGGGCGCCCAGCGAGTCGGCCGTCATCGCCCCCATCGTGTGCAGGAAGGTGCTGCGATGGCTGTACACGACACCTTTGGGGTTGCCGGTGGTGCCGCTCGTGTAGCACATGCTGGCGGCCCGGTTCTCGTCGACCGGAGCGAAGTCGACCGGGTCGGCGGCTGCGAGGAGTTCCTCGTAGTCGAGCAGCTCGTGACCGGCCAGATCGTCGGGGATGTCACCCTTCCCGTCGTCCATCAACACCAGGTGCCGCAACCGCTCGAACGTGGGCAGCAGCGGCGCGAGCAGGCCGAGCAGCGAACGGTCGACGAAGATCACCTCGTCGTCGGCGTGGTTCACGATGTACGTGAGCTGCTCGGGGAACAGCCTGATGTTGAGCGTGTGCAGCACCCGTCCCGTGCAGGGCGCGGCGAAGTACAGCTCGAGATGGCGGGCCGTGTTCCACGCGAACGTCGCGACACGACCGTGCTCGGAGATGCCGAGGGTGTCGAGCACGCCCCCGAGCCGCCGGGTGCGCGCCGCCCAGTCGGCGTACGACGTGTACTCCCGTCCGGTCCCGGTGGCGGTCACCACGCCCTTGTGTCCGAAATAGTTCTCGGCGCGGTCGAACAGGTGGGTGATCGACAGCGGAGTGTCCTGCATGAGCCCCTTCATGCCGGTGAACGTACTCCACGCACCGGCTCGTCGGTCTCACGGGCCATCGACGGTGTCGATGATGCCGCACCCGGGTGGGGCTCCACGGTCGGCCGCAGGGCGATACCGTGGGGTCGACCGTGGAGCCGTTGACCGAGTCCTTCCCCCCGCCGCGCCCTGTGGCTCGGATCCCCCGCTGGGGACCCGTGGCGCTGGGCGCATTCGTGGTGCTCGTCATCCTCAGCAACGTGGCCACGGCGGTGTGGGCGCGTTGGATCGACACGAATCCCGAGGGTCTGCTGCTGTTGTCCTCTCGGAACCGTTACCTGGCGCTGGTGCTGGCAGCCGGGGTACCGGTGTGGGCCTACGCCCTGATCGCCACGGCGCGCATCGCGGCGGCGTTCGCGGTCTGCCACCTGATCGGCCGGGCCTACCACGCCAAGGCCCTGAACTGGTTCACGCGCTATCTCGGTGTCACGCCCGAAGCACTCGACGGCTACCAGCGAGGGTTCGAGAAGGCCCAGTGGGGCATCATCCCGTTCTTCGTCGGCAGCAACATCGTCGCCGTCATCAGCGGCGTGAACCGCACCGCTCCGGTCAAGCTGGCGGTGATGCTCGCCATCGGCATCGCCGCCCGACTCACCCTGTTCTGGTGGCTGGCCCGACGGTTCGAGGCTCCCCTGGTCGAATTCCTCGGGTGGCTGCAGCGATACCAGTGGTGGGCGGTGGGACTGTCGATCCTGGCGGTCGTGCTGGTCAACTCGATGAATCTCCGCCGAGGCTCCCAGCGCTGAACGAGCGATCCGGGCCCACATCTGCTACACACTCGTCGTATGGCCCAAGTCACACTCGGCGGGAACCCCGTCAACACCGCCGGCGACCTCCCGTCCGTCGGCAGCACCGCTCCGGCGTTCACCCTCGCTGGTGCTGATCTCTCCGATCTCACCCCTGACTCGTTCAGCGGCAAGAAGGTCGTGCTCAACATCTTCCCGAGCATCGACACGCCCACCTGCGCCACGAGCGTGCGCACGTTCAACGAGCGCGTGGCCGATCGCGACGATGCGGTCGTGCTGTGCGTCTCGGAGGACCTGCCCTTCGCCCAGTCGCGCTTCTGCGGTTCGGAAGGGCTCACCAACGTGCTCACCGGCTCGTCGTTCCGGAGCGGGTTCGGGTCCGACTACGGCGTGACCCTCGGTGACGGCAAGCTCGCCGGGCTGCTCGCCCGAGCGGTGGTGGTGCTCGACGGGTCCGGCACGGTGATCCACACGGAGCTCGTGCCCGAGATCGCGAACGAGCCCGACTACGACGCCGCCCTCACCGCCCTCGACTGATCCCCACCCAACTGTCCGCGGGGAACCGGCGGATCTCCCCGATCCTCACAGACAGTTCGGTTGGTGACGAGGGGTCAGAGGCCGAGGTAGGGATCGAGGCCGAGGGTGAGGCCCGGATGGTCGGCGATCCGGTGACACGCCAGCACGACACCGGGCATGAAGCTGCGACGGTCGTAGCTGTCCTGGCGGATCGTGAGGCTCTGCCCGAGTGCCCCCATCAGCACCTCCTGGTGGGCCACCATCCCGCGCATCCGCACCGCGTGCACCCGCACGCCGGCCGGCCCCTCGCCACCACGCGCGCCGGGATACACCTCGTGCTCGGTCGGGTCGGGCGCCCACCGGTCGGACGCCGCAGCGATGCGCCGAGCCGTGGCCACCGCGGTGCCCGACGGGGCGTCCACCTTGGCGTCGTGGTGGTACTCGATGATCTCGGCGGTGTCGAAGAACGGCGCGGCGATCTCGGCGAAACGCATCATCAACACAGCAGAGATGGCGAAGTTCGGGGCGATCAGGCAGTGAGCGGCACCGTTCCCGAACGCCGAGCGGAACTCGTCGAGATCGTGGTCGGTGAACCCGGTGGTCCCCACCACGGCGTGGATGCCGTGCAACGCCAACCACGGCACGGTCACGCGTGATGCGTCGGCCACGGTGAAGTCGACCACCACGTCGCAGTCGGCATCGGCGAACGCCCGCAGCTCACCCGACACCTCGCAGCCGGCCACCGTGGACCCGAGGTGGTGCGGGTCGACGGCGGCCACCAGGTCGAGGCCGGCATCGTCGGCGACCGCGTCGCACACCGCCGCCCCCATCCGTCCCCCGGCACCGTTCACCCCGACGCGGATCGACGGACGTGACACAGACGGCTCGCTCATGTGGCCGACCGTAGCCGGGACCGGGCGGCCACGATCAGGAGCCCACGATCAGGAACCCACGGTCGGGAGCCCACGATCGGGAGCCCGGGTCAGGAACCCGGGCCGACGGTGACGGTCAGTGCTGGATCGGCGCCGTAGACCCGATCGAGCACCCGCCGGACGTCGTCGTGCGACACCGCGTTCCAGCGGGCCAACTGGGCCTCGAGCGGACGGATCTCGCCGATGGTGGTGAGCATGCCCCCGAGTCGGGACATCCGGGCGCCGGAGTCCTCGAGCCCCATCTCGTACGAGCCGGTGAGGAAGCCCTGCGCGATCTCGAGTTCGTCGTCGGAGATGCCGTGACGCACGAGATGGGCGACCTGCTCGTCGATGAGTTCACGAACCGTCGGGGCGTGCTCGGGCAGTGTTCCCGCGTAGATCGACCAGGCCCCTGCGTCGACGTACGATGCCGAACCGGAGAACACGCTGTAGGCGAGACCACGCCGCTCGCGGATCTCGTCGAACAGGCGGCTCGACAGACCGCCACCCAGCACGTGGTTGACCACGTCGAGTGCTTCCCGGTCGGGATCGAGCCGCGAGAGCGAACGGCCACCGATGAGCATGTGCACCTGCTCGGTGTCGTCGAACTCGGCGAGATCGCCGATCGACGGGCCGGGGGCGGTGCGGAGCACACGACCGTCGCCGCACGGCATCGGTGAGAACGCCTCGTCGACCAGGCGGACGACCTCGTCGGGATCGACGGCGCCGGCCACGGCCACCACGGTGTTCTCGGTGCGGTAGTGGTCGGCGTGGAATCGGCGGACCTGGTCGACGTCGATGGAGCGCACCGTGTGGCGTTCCCCGGCGGTGTCACGCCCCAGCGGATGGGTACCGAAGACCTGACGTGCGAACAGACGGTGCACGACATCGTCGGGACTGTCGTCGTCCATCGCGAGCTCCTCCAGGATGACCTGGCGCTCGTTCTCGAACTCGTCGTCGCGCAGCGACGGCGCGGTGAGCACATCGCCGAGCAGCTCGACACCGTCGGCGAGGAATCGTCCGGGGAGCCGGCAGTAGTACGCCGTGTACTCCTTGGACGTGAACGCGTTGATGTCGCCACCCACCCGGTCGATGGCCCGGGAGATCTCCTGGGCCGATCGGCGATCGGTGCCCTTGAACAGCAGGTGCTCGAGGAAGTGGCTGACTCCCGACAGCTCGTCGGGTTCGTCACGGGCGCCCACGCCCACCCAGACCCCGATCGACACCGTGCGCGTGGAGGGCATCGCCTCCACGGCCACGGTGAGTCCCGATCGGAGTCGGGTGAGCAGTTCGGTCACCGGCGCGGCTTCGACTCAGCGATGCCGACGACGACGACCACCACGGTCACCGCCACCGCTGTCGCCGCGATCGTTGCGCTCGCTGGCTGGGCCGAGATCGCCCACCTCCGAGCGGAGCTCGTCGTCGAAGGCATCTTCGAAGCTGACGGTCTCGACGTCGCCCGAGCTGCTCGGAGCAGCCTCACGGCTGCCACGATCACTGCTCCGGCCGCCGCGATCACCGCGATCACCACCGCGATCACCACCACGATCACCACCGCGATCGTCGCGTGAACGACCACCGCCGCCGCCGCCGGACTGCACGGCGGACTCGGGGATGTCGAGCTCGCCGGCCGGCACGAGGCTGACCTTGCCGCGATCGTCGATCTCCTCGACGCGAACCTCGATCTCGTCACCGAGCGAGAGCACGTCTTCGACCGAGTTGATGCGCTTGCCGCCACCCAGCTTGGAGATGTGGACCAGGCCGTCGCGGCCGGGGAGGATGTTGATGAACGCACCGAACTTGGTGATGTTGACGACACGGCCGGTGTAGACCTTGTCGATCTCGGCCTTGGGCGGATCGACGATGGCGAGGATGGCCGACTTGGCCTCCTCCATGCGCCACGCCTCGACGGCGCCGATGGTGACGATGCCCTGGGCGCCGTCGTCATCCACGCTGATGTCGGCGCCGGTCTCCGACACGATCGTGTTGATGACCTTGCCCTTCGGGCCGATCACCTCGCCGACCTTGTCGAGGGCGATGAAGATCGTGGTGATCTTCGGCGCCGACGAGGCCACGTCGGTGCGCGGCTCGGAGATGCAGGCGTTCATCACGTCGAGGATCTCGAGACGGGCCGTCTTGGCCTGGGCGAGCGCCGCGGTGAGCACGTCGGACGGGATGCCGTCGATCTTGGTGTCGAGCTGCAGCGCCGTGATGATGTCGGCGGTGCCGGCCACCTTGAAGTCCATGTCGCCGAATGCGTCCTCCGCACCGAGGATGTCGGTGAGGGTGAGGTACTCGCCGTCGTCGTAGATGAGACCCATGGCGATACCGGCCACCGGGGCCTTGATCGGCACACCGGCGTCCATCAACGACAGGCTCGATGCGCACACCGACCCCATCGAGGTGGAGCCGTTGGAGCTCATGACCTCGGAGACGAGACGCAGCGTGTAGGCGAACTCCTCCTGGCTGGGCACCACCGGGAGGATGGCGCGGCCGGCGAGGGCGCCGTGGCCGATCTCGCGACGCTTGGGCGTGCCGACGCGACCGGTCTCGCCGTTGGCCCACGGCGGCATGTTGTAGTGGTGCAGGAACCGCTTGGTGGTCTCGGGGTTGAGCGTGTCGACCAGCTGGTTCATGCGGGGCATGGCCAGGGTGCAGACGTCGAGCACCTGGGTCTCGCCCCGCTGGAACAGGCCGGTGCCGTGGGCCGTGTCGAGCACACCCACCTCGGCCGAGACGGGACGCAGTTCGGCCGGCTTGCGGCCGTCCATGCGGACACCTTCGGACACCACCCGGCGGCGCACCATCTTCTTGGTGAGCGAGCGGACGGCCTCTTTCACTTCCTTCTCACGACCGGCGAACTCGGCGCCCTCGCCGCAGAGCTCGGCGAGCGTCTCGGCGGTGGCGGCGTCGGTGGCGGCGTTGCGCTCGGCCTTCTTGACGATCGTGATGACCTCGGCGAGCTTGGGCGATGCGACCTTCTCGACCGCGGCGAACACGTCGTCGCCGTAGTCGGCGGCCACCGAGAACTCCATCGGCGTGATGGGACCCTTGGTGGCGATCACGCTGGCGACGAGCTGCCGCTGCAGGGCGATCGATTCCTTGATCCACACCTTGCAGGCCTCGAGCCCGCTGGCCAGCACGGCCTCGTCGACGGGCGTGGCGCCGGCCTCGTAGTAGGTGAACGCCTTCTCGGTGCCACCGGCCTCCACCATCATCACGGCCACGTCGCCGTCGTCGAGCTCACGCCCGGCCACCACGAGCTCGAAGGTGCTCTCGTCGGTCTCGGTGTAGGTGGGGTGCGGGATCCACTCGCCCGACTGGCTGAACGCCAGACGGACCGAGCCGATCGGACCGTCGAACGGGATGCCCGAGATCATGAGCGCCGCCGAGGCGGCGTTGATCGACAGCACGTCGTACGGCTGCTCGTGGTCGGCACCGATCACGTTGGTGACGATCTGGGTCTCGTTACGGAAGCCCTTGGGGAACGACGGACGCAGCGGCCGGTCGGTCAGGCGGCAGGTGAGGATGGCGTCCTCGCTGGGACGACCCTCACGACGGAAGAACGAACCGGGGATCTTGCCGATGGCGTACTGCCGCTCCTCGACGTCGACCGTCAGGGGGAAGAAGTCCATACCCGGACGGACGTCCTTGGCGGCGTTGGCGGTGGTGAGCACGGTGGTGCCCCCGATGTTCGCGACCACGGCGCCCTGGGATTGCGGGGCGAACTTCCCGGTCTCGAACGACAGCGTCTTGTCGGTCCCCGAAACAGGACCCGACACGCGGATGGGATCAGCCATGAAGATGGCTCCTTTCCGACTCGGGATCACATCCCGGTCGATCTGGAGCGGTCGAGCCGGTTCCCAGTCGGCAACCCCGCATGACTCCTGCCCGCTCGGTGTCGAGGGCCGTCGGATGCCACGGGATGGGCGACTGACAACCGACGATCGGACCGCTCGGTGTCAATGCAGGTCCGGACGTTCCGGTCCTGCCGACGGGCAGCCTACCAGGGAAAACCTGCTGCTCAGCGACGCAGGCCGAGCTCGGCGATGATCGCGCGGTAACGCTCGACGTCGATCTGCTTGACGTAATCGAGCAGGCGGCGACGCTTACCGACCAGCATCAGCAGGCCACGCCGGCTGTGGTGATCCTTCTTGTGCATCTTGAGGTGCTCGGTGAGGTGCGTGATGCGCTCGCTCAGCAGGGCGATCTGCACCTCGGGCGACCCGGTGTCGGTGTCGTGCGTGCGGTGCTTGGTGATCGTGTCGTTCTTCGGCGTGAGGGCCATGATGGTCTGCCTTCCAGAGTGGAGGTCGCGTCGGCGCAGCAGGTGCTGCGAACGTCCGCATCACGCCGGAGCCGGAGCCCCGACGGACCCGGCAAGGCTACGGCCGCCAGCGTGCACCTCACAACCGGTACCCTCCGGCACCATGTCCGGCGCCGGGGGCCAACTCTCGCTGCGGGGAGTCGGCAAGTCGTTCGGCCCACTCGAGGCGCTCAGCTCGGTCGACCTCGAGGTCGCACCCGGTGAGATCGTGACCCTGCTCGGCCCGAGCGGGTGCGGCAAGACCACGCTGTTGCGCATCATCGGCGGACTCGAGCCCGCCACGACCGGCACCGTGCTGGTCGCCGGAGCCGACCCGGCCGAGGCGAGGACCCACAAGCGCATCGCCGTGGTGCCCCAGGTGCCCGCGCTGCTCCCGTGGCGCACGGTGGAGGCGAACGCCCGACTGCTGCTCGACGTCAACCGCGGCCGCAACCCCACCGGCGCCCCCGACGCTCGCGACCTGTTGCGCGACGTTGGTCTCGGCGAGTTCCTGGGCGCGTACCCCCGCGAGTTGTCGGGGGGTATGCAGCAGCGGGTGGCGCTCGTGCGCGCCTTCGCCCTCGGCGCCCCGATCCTGCTCCTCGACGAGCCGTTCGCCGCCCTCGACGAGATCACGCGCGCCGAGATGCGCCACCTGCTCGCCCGGCTCTGCGAGCGGATCGACACCACCGTCGTGTTCGTGACGCACTCGCTGGCCGAGTCGGTGTTCCTGTCGGACCGTGTGGTCGTGCTGTCGGATCGACCGGGTGTGATCGTCGGCATCGTCGACGTCGATCTGGAGCGGCCGCGACGACCCGAGCTGGAGGACGACCCCGACTTCTTCGCCATCGAGACCCGGCTCCGCCATCTGCTCCACGACGGGATCCGTCGATGAGCCGCGGCGCGCGCGTGGCCATCGCCGGCGTGATCGGCCTCACGGCGTTCCTCATCATGTGGGAGCTCGGCGTGCGCGTGCTCGACGTGCAGCCGTTCGTGCTCCAGGCCCCCAGCCGGATCGTGACCGAACTGGTCGATCGGCCCGGGCTCTACCTGGGCGAGGCGCTCGTCACCGCCCGTCACGCCGGTCTCGGGCTGGTGATCTCGCTGACCGTGGCGCTGCTGCTCGGCGCGGTGTTGGCCTCGTCGAGGTTCGCCGAGGACGCGATGCAACCGGTGCTCGTGCTCGTGCTGGTCACGCCGTGGGTGTCGTACTTCGTGTCGCTGGTCATCTGGCTCGGGCCCGGCGATCGGCCGGTGGTGTTCCTGGTGGCGTTCGTGACGGCACCCGTGCTCACGTTCGCCGTCACGTCCGGGCTCCGCTCGGCCGATCCCGCAGCGCGTGAGCTGCTCGCGAGCGTCGATGCCGGATGGTGGGAGGTCATGTGGCGTCTCCGCCTGCCCAGCGCCCTGCCGACGATCTTCGCCAGCTCGCGCTTCGCCGTCGCGCTGGCGCTCGCGGCTGCGTATTTCGGCGAGGGCGGGAACCTGCGAACCGACGGCCTGGGCTATCTGGGCCGGGTGGCGGCCAACTCGAGCCTGGCGCAGCAGCTCTGGGCCACGATCGCGACCACGGCCCTGCTCGGCATCGTGATGCTCACGGCCCTCACCGTGGTCGAGCGCATGGTGCTGCGCTGGCACCCGTCGCAGATCGGCATCCGCTTCTGACGCTCTCGTGACCGACTCTGACCGACGTCTCCGTCTCGGCGGTGAATTGGTCGCGGGGTGGCCGTTCACCTAGCGTTCACCCTGCATGGTTCGTTGGGCACGTCGATCGCTGATCGCGGCGACTGCCGCGACGATCCTGCTCACCGCTGCATGTGGCGGCGATGACGACGGCGGCGACCCGGGCACCGACGACACCCCGATCGTGGTCGCCGGCGAGGCGTTCCCGGAGGAGCGCTGCGACGCCAACCGCGAGGCCGGCACGATCACGTTCCTCACCGGCTTCGACTTCGCCGCTGCGGCATCGATCGTGGAGGTCATCACCGCCGACTCACTCGGGTACTACGAGGAACTCTGTCTCGACGTCGAGATCCTCTCCAGCTTCTCCACGGCCAACTACCCGCTCGTGGCCGGCGGCCAGGGCCAGTTCGCCTCCGGCGGTTCGTTCTCCGAGGTCGTGAACTTCGCGCTCACCAGTGGGACCGACCTCGCCGTGGTGACCGTGGCGGGTCGCACCCCGATCGACACCCTGATGGTGAAGCCCGACGATGCAGGGTCGCTGGACGAGCTCTCCGGCACCACGATCGGTGTGAAGGGCAAGCTCCCGGCCTCGATCGAGGTCATGCTGCTGCAGGCCGGCCTCGAGAACGGCACCGACTTCGACACCGTGCTCGTGGACGGGTTCGACCCTGTGGCCCACTTCGCGATCCCGTCGATCTCGGCGGTGCCCGGATGGAAGAGCAACGAGCCGGGTCGTCTCGAGCGTGAAGGTGTGCCGTTCACGGCGTTCGACCCGTCGTCCGCCGGGGTGCCGGGATCGTTCGGCGCGATCTTCACGACGCGCTCGTTCATCGGTGAGCACCCCACCGCCGCCGAGGACTTCGTGCGGGCGACCCTGCGCGGACTGGCCGCGGCGATCGACGATCCGGAGATGGCGTCGGCCGCCGCGGTCGACCTGGTCGAAGCCGGCGGGAACCCGAACTTCTTGTCGCTCGAGGGCGAGGTGTTCCGCTGGGCGGTCGAGGCCGAGCTCATCGCGTCCACCACGCCCGCCGGCGTGGCACCCGGCACCCCCGACCTGGCCGGTCTCGGCGCCGAGGTGACGGCGTACGGCGAGGTCGCCTTCTTCGGCGAGGCCGGCACCCCCACGGCCGCCGATCACGTGGACGACTCCCTCGCCAGAGGCGTGACCGGCGACGACGGCCGAGTGATCTGGCCCGAGTGATCCGGCCCGAATGATCAGGCCCGAATGATCAGGCCCGGCGGGCCCGTCACTCCTCGGAGGCACTGAGGAGTCGGGCGAGGCGGTCGAACAGCTCGGCCTGGGCCGGCACCACCTTGGTGCGCGCGGTGCCCAGGTCGAACCAGGCCGCCCGGTCGATCTCGGGGAACACGGCCGTGCGGCCCGAGCGCGGGGGCCACTCGAGCTCGAACGTGTCGCTCACCACGGCGGTCACGTCGAGGTCGCCCTCGATCGCCCACGCTCGCACGCGCTTGCCGCCCGACTGGCGGATCTCCCCGAGATCGATCGGCGGCCCCTCGGGCGCAGGACTCCCCAGCTCCTCGCTGAACTCCCGACGGGCTGCGGTCAGTGGCTCCTCGTCGACGTCGAGCTCACCTTTCGGGATCGACCAGGCTCCCTCGTCGCGCCGCGCCCAGAACGGTCCGCCCATGTGGCCCAGCAGCACCTCCACGCCGGCTGGTCGGCGCCGGAACAGCACGATGCCCGCACTCGCAGACACGGCAGCGACCACGCAGCTCAGCCGGGGAGCACGCCACGGGCATGTTCGACGTCGAGCTTGAGCTGGTCGATGAGCGCATCGACCCCGTCGAACTTGCGCTCGCTGCGCAGGAAGTGACCGAACCGGACCTTCGCCGGCTCATCGTAGAGATCGCCGTCGAAGTCGATCAGGTGCGCCTCGAGGAGCGAGGAGTCAGCGTGCTCGTAGAACGTGGGACGGCGCCCGAGATTGATGGCACAGGGGTGCGAGATGCCGTCGGGCCGCTCGTACCAGCCGGCGTACACCCCATCGGCGGGGAGGCAGACCTGATTCGGGACCTCGACGTTGGCCGTCGGGAAACCGAGGAGACGCCCCCGCTGATCGCCCCGGACCACCGAACCGCGGGCCTCGTACGGTCGACCGAGCAGCTCGGCGGCCAGCGCGACGTTGCCGCCGGCGAGCGCCCGTCGGATGGTGGTGCTGCTGACCGGCTCGTCGACACCGTCGCCGCGCGGCACGAGCTCGATCGGGAGCACCTCGAAGTCGCGCTGCAGGCCGAGCTCGTGGAGGAGCGCCACGTTGCCCTCACGGCCGTGCCCGAAGTGGAAGTCCTCTCCCACCACGATCGAGCGCACGCGGAGCGCGTTCACGAGCACGCGCTCGACGAACGAGGTCGGGCTCTCGTGCGATTGCGACTCGTCGAACTGCACCACCACCGTCGCGTCGACACCGGTGGCGGCCAGCAGCTCGAGACGCTGCTCGGGATCGGTGAGCAGACGGGGCGCCGACTCGGGTCGGACGATGCTCGCCGGATGACGGTCGAACGTGACGACCACCGCCCGTGCGTCGGCGTCGGCGGCCAGTCGTCGGACCTGGGCGATCACCGCCTGATGGCCGAGGTGGACGCCGTCGTAGGCGCCGATCGTGACCACCGCACGCTGGTCGGGCCACACGGGGGCGGTCAGGTCGGTGACGACTCGCACGACCGGCGACGCTATCCCGAAGTGGTGGTCGGCAGCACCACCGAGGGCTTCACCTGATCACCGCGGAACGACTCGTACACGGCCAACAACACACCATCCTGGCCGTGCACCGCCCATGGGCCGTCGCCGTCCCAACCAGCGGTCGACCGCGACAACACGCGGCCGTGAGCGATCAGATCGGTCGTGACCGCATCGACCGTGACCGGTGCCAGCGAGCGGACGGCGGCGGCCACGGGGAGCAGCTCGCACTGGTCGGGGGGGCCGGCCTCGTCGAGCGTGAACGACCCGACCGCGGTGCGACGCAGGTTGCGCAGGTGGGCGCCGCCGCCGAGCAGTCGCCCGAGGTCGGCCGCCAGCGTGCGGATGTAGGTGCCCGACGTGCATTCGACGTCGATCGCGAGCACACCGGGCTCGGGGCCCTCGACCACGTCGAATCGGAAGATCGTGACCGGACGTGGCGCCCGCTCGACCTCGATGCCCTCGCGGGCGAGTTCGTGGAGGCGGCGGCCGTCCACCCGTATCGCCGACACCATCGGCGGCACCTGCTCGATCTCGCCGACGAGGTGATCTGCCACCGCACGACGTGCCTGATCGATCGTGACGGCGGACATGTCGTGGGTGGCGGTCACCGCACCCGCCGCGTCGAGCGTGTCGGTCTCGGTGCCCAGCACCACTTCACCCGTGTAGCGCTTGCGCGTGTCACCGACGTATCGCAGCAATCGGGTGGCCATGCCGACGGCCACCACGAGCACACCCGTGGCGTCGGGATCGAGGGTGCCCGCGTGCCCGACCTGCCGCTCGGAGAACCGTCGGCGGAGCATGCCGACCACGTCGTGGCTGGTGACACCGGCGGGCTTGTCGACCACGGCCACTCCGTGGGTGGTGGCCGGCCGACGGCGGGCCATCAGTCAGCGGCGGGATCGGCGGGGTCGGCGGATCCGGCAGGTTCGGCGGGTTCGGCGGGTTCGGTCCGACCACCACGGTCACGTTGTCGGTCGGCACGCAGGATGTCGTCGATGCGTTCGGCCGAGCGCAGCACCTCGTCGGGGCGGAACTCGAGGATGGGTGTCTTCTTCGCCTTGATCTGACGGGCGATCGATGCCTGCAGTCGGACCCGGTGCTCGTCGAGGTGCTCGACCAGCTCCTCGTCGGACTCCGAACCCGCGAGCGAGTCGAAGTACACGTACGCCCGGTTCATCTCACTGTCGACGTCGATCGAGGTGATCGTGACGAACTCGAGTCGTTCGTCCTGGATCCGCACGAGCTCCTCCGCGATGATCTCGCGGAGCGTCTCGCTGAGCCGGGCGGTACGGGGGTAGGCGTGCCCACCCCCGCCACGACCGGACGGACGACCCGACGATCGCTTGGATCGACCAGCCATGTCAGGTCCGCGCGATCTCGCGCTCGTCGAAGGTCTCGATCAGGTCGCCGGGCTTGAGATCCTGGAAATCGGACAGGCCGACACCGCACTCGAAGCCCTCACGGACCTCGCGGGCGTCGTCCTTGAACCGTCGCAGCGACGAGATCTCACCCTTCCAGATGATGGTGCCATCGCGGAGGAAGCGCACCTTCGACCCGCGGGTGATGACACCCGACCGCACGTAGCAGCCGGCGATGGCGCCGATGCGTGGCACCCGGAAGATCTCGCGGACCTCGGCCTCGCCGGTGACCACCTCTTCGTACTCGGGGGCGAGCATGCCGACCATGGCCTGCTCGATGTCCTCGAGGAGCTTGTAGATGATCTCGTAGGTGCGGATCTCGACGTTCTCGGTGTCGGCCAGCTTGCGGGCCTTGCTATCGGGACGCACGTTGAAACCGAGGATCGTGGCGTTGGTGGTGGCGGCCAGCGAGATGTCGTTCTCGGTGATGCCACCCACGGCACGGTGCACGAACGTGAGGTCGACCTCGTCGCGCTCGAGCTTCTTCAAGCTCTCGGTGACGGCCTCGAGCGAGCCCTGCACATCGGCTTTCAAGATGATGTTGAGCGTGGCGGTCTCGCCGGACTGGATCTGGCTGAAGATGTCCTCGAGCCGCACCCCGGTCTTGACCCGGGCGTCGCCGCGCTGGGCCATGATCTTCTGGTGGTGCTCGCGGGCTTCGGCCACGGTGCGTGCGACCTTCTCGTCGGGCGCGGCACGGAACTCGTCGCCCGCCTGGGGCACCGACGACAGGCCGAGTACCTGAACCGGTGTCGAGGGCCCGGCCGTCTTGATCTGGTTGCCCTGGTCGTCGATCATCGCCCGGACCTTGCCCCATGCGGCACCGGCCACGATGGGGTCGCCCACCTTGAGTTCACCCTTGTCGACGAGCACGGTGGCGACGGGGCCACGACCGACATCGAGATTGGCCTCGAGCACGATGCCCTTGGCCCGCCCGGTCGGGTTGGCCGTGAGCTCCTCGAACTCGGCCACGACCACGAGCTGGTCGAGCAGATCGTCGATCCCCAGGTTCTCGAGCGCCGACATCTCGACCACGATGGTGTCGCCGCCCCACGACTCGGGCACGAGCTCGCGCTCGGCGAGCTCCGAGAGCACACGCTGCGTATCCGCGTTGGCCTTGTCGATCTTGTTCACGGCCACCACGATGGGCACCTCGGCGGCGCGGGCATGGTTGATCGCCTCGATGGTCTGGGGCATCACGCCGTCGTCGGCGGCCACCACGAGTACCACGATGTCGGTGGCATCAGCGCCACGGGCGCGCATCTGCGTGAACGCCGCATGGCCGGGGGTGTCGATGAACGTGACCTTGTGACCGTTGCGGTCGACCATGTAGGCGCCGATGTGCTGCGTGATGCCGCCGGCCTCGCCCTCGACCACGTTGGCCGAGCGGATCCGGTCGAGCACGGTCGTCTTGCCGTGGTCGACGTGACCCATGACGGTGATGACGGGTGCTCGCGGCTGCTGGGCCTCCTCGTCGTCGTCGTCGCTGTCGTCGAAGAGTGCCTGGAGCTCGAGTTCTTGCTGCTGGCCGGGATCGACGAGGAGCAACTCGGCGCTCACCTCGAGCGCGAACAGCTCCATCTGCTCGTCGGACAACGACATCGTGGCCGTGACCATCTCGCCGTTGTTGAGCAGGAATCGGACCACGTCGGCCGCAGTGCGGTTCAACTTGGGCGCGAACTCCTGCGCCGACACGCCGCGCTCGATGACGATCGTGCCCTCGGGCACCGGTGCATCGCTGGCGGTGTACGTCGTGAACTGCGGCTGCAACTCGTCCTGGTCGCGACGACGGCGACGACGACCGGTGCGGCGCGGTGGGCGACGTTGTCCGCTCGGGCGGCCACCGGGGCCGCCGCCGGGACGCGGACCGCCGCCGGGACCACCACCGGGACCACCGGCGTAGCCACCGGGTCGGGCGCCACCGCCGGGGCCGGCCCCGGGGCCGCCGCCGGGACGCGGCGCGTACCCGCCCGAACGCGGGCCACCGGGACGACCTCCACCGGGAGCGGGCCGACTGCCGGGCGCGCGGGCCTGACCGGGCGGCGGCGGGATGGGCTTACCG
>REDU01000033.1 GCA_007693335.1 Ilumatobacter sp.
CGGCGTGGGCGAGGGGTGGGGGAGGGCTGGCCGTGGGGGGTCGGCTGGCTAGCGTGAGCGGGGATGTCGGGAGATGGGCGCTCGGTCGAGCAGGTGTGCGGTCATCCCGCGGTGCGCACGCTGCTGCGCACCCGTGGCGAGCTCTCGGCGATGCTGCTCGACGAGCGTTCGGGCGCCACCCAGCAGCTCAACGATTCGGCCGCCGTCGTGTGGGCGTTGCTGGACCGTCCCATCACCGTCGACGAGCTGGTGGCCGACCTGGTCGAGGTGACCGGTCTCCAACCCGAGCCGGCCGCCGAGATCGTTGCGGCAGCGCTCGAGACGTTCGCGGAGGTCGACCTCCTCGTGGATCCGAACGCTCCCGACCACGGCATCGGTGCCGACGACGAGGCCTCACCGTCGACCGTCGCCGACGTGGACGCCGACGTGGAGGTGGACCCCGACGTGGAGGTGGTCGCCGACGTGGACGTGGACGTGCCGCAGCGCCTGTCCCGGCCCCCCGATCCTTGAGGTACCGACCTCGGCCGCCTCGGGTGGGTGGCATCGATCGATCTGCGGTTGGGTCGTTGGCGTGTGGGGGTTCGTCCCGACACGGAGTCGACCCGCCGCGTGTTGGCCGGCCTGTTGGGTGCGTACCTCGACCCGTCGGGTGAACCGACGCGCACCAACTTCAGCGTGCGGGCACCTCGACGTCGGCGGGCGAGTCACGGAGCGAGCCTCTACATGGCCGGCGATCTGGTGCTCGACGACGGCTCGCTGGCCGTCGTGGCCGACCGGTTGGCGGGTCATCTCGCGGGCGTGGCGACCGACACCGGGGGAGACCCGGGTCCACACCGGGCGGTGGTGGAGGGTCGGGTGGTGGCGTGTGGGCAGCGAGCACTGCTGGTGTTGGCGCCGTGCGTCGGGGGCATCGACGTGCCCGAGGCGGGGATCACCGAGATGGCCCTGTGGTCCCCGGTGATCGACACCGAGACCATGGAGGTGGTGGTCCCGCCGCCTCTCGACCACCTCGACTGGCGGGCGGCGGGTCTCACCCGGCCGACATCGGCCACCGCGACCACATCGGCGACATCGGCTACCGCGACCACATCGGCGAGGTCGGCCACAACGGCGAGGTCGGCGAGGTCGGTCAGGTCGGCCAGGTCGACCGCCGCGACCGCCGAGACTGCTGGCGATCGGCTGGCGCTGGTCGGCGTCGTCAGCCCCGCTGATCTCGACGGCGAGGCCGATCTCGCCCGCATGTGGTTCTCGGCGCGAGGTGATCTCGACGGATGGGGTCTGGTGCTCGCCCACCTGGAACAGAGCGGACGGGTGGAGGCGGCGCCGGAGAAGTCCGATGTGGTGCCGGCCGTGGCTCGTCTGCTGGCTGGGGTCGAGCTCGTCGAGTGACGCCGCCGCCCGGGCAGTGACGCCGCCGCCCGGGCTCGCGGCGCCCGCTCGAGCGGACCGGTAGCGTTCCGGCGTCGACGAGGCGGAGGTGTCCGGGTGTCAGAGCAGTGGTCGCAGGGGTTGCAGGACCGGTTGGCCGACCGGTCGGCGAAGGTGGTCGTGATCGGGCAGGGCTACGTGGGTCTGCCCGTGGCGATGCGGGCGAGTCAGGTGGGGTTCCCCACCGTGGGCTTCGAGATCTCGCCCGCCCGGGTCGAGGCGCTCCGCAACGGTGAGAGCTACGTGGGCGATGTCAGCGACGACGAGTTGCGGGCGGCCCTCGACGCCGGGTACCTGCCGACCAGCGACACGGCGGATCTGGCCGGGTTCGACGTGGCGGTCATCAGTGTGCCCACCCCGCTCGCGGACGGCGGCCCCGACCTCAGCTACATCGAGCAGGCCGGGGCCACGCTCGCCGAACACCTGACCGAGGGTGCGTGCGTGATCCTCGAGAGCACCACCTATCCCGGCACGACGAGTGAGTTGCTGGGCCCCATCCTCGATGCCGGGTCGGGGCTCGGCGCCGGCCAGTACGCGCTCGGGTACTCGCCCGAGCGGATCGATCCGGGCAACGCCACGTACACGCTGGTGAACACACCGAAGGTGGTGAGCGGTGTGGACGAGGCGTCGCTCGCTGCGGTCGACGGGTTCTTCTCGGCGCTGGTCGACACGACGGTGCCGGTGGGCTCGACCGCCGAGGCCGAGCTCGTGAAGCTGCTCGAGAACACGTTCCGTCACGTGAACATCGCGCTCGTCAACGAGTTGGCGATGTTCGCCCGCGAGCTCGGGGTCGACGTGTGGCGGGCCATCGACGCCGCTGCCAGCAAACCGTTCGGGTACATGAAGTTCACGCCGGGTCCGGGGGTGGGCGGGCACTGCCTGCCGATCGATCCGAGCTACCTCGCCTGGCGGGTCAAGCAGCACCTGGGCCACACGTTCCGTTTCGTGGAGCTGGCGAACGACATCAACGAGCACATGCCCGATTACGTGCACGCGCGGGTGACCGCGATGCTGAACGAGCAGCGCCGCAGCGTGAACGGCAGCAGGATCCTGCTGCTCGGGCTCGCCTACAAGAAGGCGACGAGCGACTGGCGCGAGAGCCCGAGCGTGCACGTGGCCGAGCGGCTGGCCGAGAGTGGCGCCGAGGTGTCGTTCTGCGACCCGTACATCGCCGAGGTGAACGCGCACGACGTGCGGTTCCCGCTGGTCGGGTGGTCCCCCGAGGCGTTGGCGGCGGCCGACGTGGTGGTGGTGCTCGTGGACCATCCGGAGTTCGATCCGGCCACGATCGCCGAGCACGCGCGCTGTGTGTTCGACACGAAGAATTTACTGCGGCACGTGACGTTCACGGGTGAGGTGCTGTAACGTTACGACTTCACCGGTTTGCGGAGACATGGTGCACACCCGGAAGTGTGGTTCTCGTCCTGTCGAAGTCGATCGGCGTTCTTGACGATTCACTGACTCGCTGGTGGACTAGGCAAGATCCGGGCGCATCGAGGCGGAGGCGGACGTGAACCAATCCAGAGATGACCGGCTCGAAGACGACCGGCTCGAAGACTCGTTGATGCGGCGGTTCTGGGCGCGGGCCGCAGCCCGCACCGTGAAGTTGCGGGCCGATCTGGCGGTGGCGGTGCTCGATGTGGTGCTCGTCTGCAGCGCCTTCGTGGCGATGCTCCTCCTGCGCTTCGACGGCTCGGTGCCGGCGGATCAGTGGGAGCCGCTCCTTACCTTCCTCCCATTCGCGGTGATCGTCTTCGTCCTGAGCAACTCGGCGTTCGGTCTGTACGGGCAGCTGTGGCGGCACGCCAGCCTGTACGAGGCGCGTCGCCTCGTGATGTCGGGCTCTGTCGCCACCCTCATCCTGGTCATGCTCGAGCTGGGCCCTCGCCACGTGCC
>REDU01000065.1 GCA_007693335.1 Ilumatobacter sp.
AACCCGGCAGGACCGCCCGATCGGCGCGGACATTTCGAGGCGAGCCCGACGAACTGTCCGCGCGAAACCGGCAGGTCCGCCCGGTCACCACAGACAGTTCGTCAGCCGGATCGTCACGGTCAGATGCGTTCGAGGGCGGCGCCGTCGAACAGCGGGGTCACGCCGAAGCGCTCGGCATCGGCGACCATCTCATCGGCGGTCGGTCGGGAGAGGTCGGCCTCGGCGGCATCGAACACGAGCGGCAGCAACCGGGCGTCACTGGAGGTGTTGAGGAAGACCCGAGGATCGGAGAGCACGAATCGCACGGCCCGGGCGACAGCATCGGGATCGGTCAGTGGCTCGTACCAGCTGAAGTGTCCGTTCGGACCGTCGGACCAACGTCGCCGGGCGATCGACTTGATCGTCTGGACCGCGATCGACCGCTCGACACAGGTCGCCAGCAGCGCCTCGTACTCCGAGGCGTACTCGGGGAGACCGAGCAGTGCGTGGTTGCAGGGCAGCAACACCGAGTCGAAGTCGAAGCGTTCGAGACTGCGGCGATGCATCGCGGCGATCCGCAGCCCGTGACCGGTCACGCCCATGAATCGCACGAGCCCCTCGTCGCGAGCCCGTGACAACGCGTCGACGGCGCCATCGGGGCCGAAGGCCGTCGCCCACTCGTCGGGTTCCACCAGGTTGTGGAGCTGGATCAGATCGACCTGGTCGACCCCCATCCGCTCGAGCGATCGCTCGAGTTCGGCGCGGGCGGCCCCACCGGTGCGCTCGCCGGTCTTGGTGGCGAGGAAGACCTCCGACCGGTGATCGGCCAACCACGGACGGAGGCGATCCTCGGACCCGCCGTACGACGCGGCCGTGTCGATGTGGTTCACACCACGCCCGGCCACGAGGTCGAGGGTGGCATCGGCCCGCTCCTGACTCATCCCGCCCAGCGCCGCGGCACCGAAGATCACCCGGGTGGAATCGTGACCGGTCCGGCCGAAGAGGGCACGTGGGATCATGTCCCGACGGTACACCCGCCCCGGATCAGGCGGAACCGACGGTGCGCATCACCTGGTAGACCCGCGATCGTTCGAGTCGGTCGGGAGTGGACGGCAGGTCGACCCGTATCGACGCACTCCCCGGCTCTCCCGGCATCACCTCGGCGCCCGCCGCACGGAGCCTGTCGAGAAGATCATGGTTCTCCCACATCACATCGGCCACGAACGTGTCGATGCCGCGCTCGAGTGCCATCGCGACCAGCTCGGTGAGCAGCAGCGTGCCGATGCCCCGGCCCTGGTGGGGGTCGAGCACCGTCACCGCCGCCTCGGCCGTGGTCGGGTCGTCGCGCCGCCGGGCGTAACGCGCGATACCCACACCTGGTGCACCCGGCTCGTCGGCCAGCGCTGCCACGATCGCGACACGGTCGTGCTGGTCGACATCGAGCAGGTGATCGAGCAATCGCGCCGACAGGTGCTCGGGTGCCGAGACGAACCGCAGCCGCCGCGACAATGCCGAGAGCTGGCCGTACCGCTCCGTGAGCTCGGCACGATCCTCGGGCACGAGCGGGCGCACCACCACCCCGGTGCCGTCGCGGAGGACCCGCTCGCGCACCACCGGTCGAGCAGGATCGTCGTCCATGGGGGCCTGGCCGGCTCAGCGCGTGTAGATCGCGTCGATGACCCCGGCGTACGACTTCTCGACCGTGCCACGCCGCACCTTCAGCGTGGGGGTGAGCTCGTCGGACTCGATCGTGAGCTCTCCGGGGAGGATCACGAACTCCCGGATCGACTCGGCACGCGACACCGACTCGTTCGCAGCGTCGATCGCCTGCTGAACCTCGGCGCGCAGCTCCGGATCGTCGACCGATTCGGCCACGGTGACGCCCGCCTTGCCGTGCGCGTCGGCCCAGCGCTCGAACGCGAGCTCGTCGACGGTGACGAGCGCCGAGACGAACGGTCGCCCCTCGCCGATCACGACGGCCTGGCTCACGAGTGCTCCTGCTCGCACCCGGTCCTCGAGCGGAGCAGGTGCCACGTTCTTTCCCGCCGCCGTCACGATGAGCTCCTTCTTGCGACCCGTGATGCGCAGGTAGCCATCGGCGTCGAGCTCACCGACGTCGCCGGTGCGGAACCAGCCGTCGTCGAATGACTCAGCGGTGGCAGCATCGTGCTTCCAGTAGCCCGAGAACACCTGAGGACCCTTGGCGAGGATCTCCCCGTCGTCGGCGATGCGGATCGCGGTACCGGCCACCGGGCGACCAACGGTTCCCGGCTTCCAGGTGCCCGGGGCGTTGATGGTGAGCGTGGGGCTCGTCTCGGTGAGCCCATAGCCCTCGTAGATGTCGACCCCGATGCCGGCGAAGAAGTGCGTCAACCGTTCGCCCAACGGGCCGCCGCCGCTGAACGCGAAGCGCAGGTTGCCACCGAACGCCGTTCGGATCTTGCCGTAGACGAGCTTGTCGAACACCTTGTGCTGCACCGCCACGAATGGTGACACCTTGCCGGCCGTGCGCTGCTCGGACCAGCGCGTTGCCACGGCGGCAGCCTTGTCGAAGATCTTCCCTTTCCCATCGGCAACCGCCTTCTGCCGAGCACCCTCGAACACCTTCTCGAAGATCCGGGGCACGGCCGCGATCACGGTCGGCCGGGCGAGCGGGAACTCCTCGGCCAGCTTCGTCACGTCGGTCGCGAAGGCGCACCGCATCCGCTGCTCGATACCGAACAACACGTAGCCCTTGGTGAGCACGTGGGCGAGGGGGAGGAACAGCATCCCCGACTCGTCGGGCTGGAGCGCCGGGCCGACGGCCAGACCACTCTGACGCACGTTGATGCGCAGGTTCCGGTGGGTGAGCACGCACCCCTTGGGCCGACCGGTGGTACCCGACGTGTAGATCACCGTGGCGAGATCGTCGGCCCGGAGCGCCGCGATCCTGTCGGTGATCACCGACGGGTCGACGTCGGCACCACGGCGCACCAGCTCACCCTCGGCGTCATGATCGATCGCCAGCACCTCACGGCACTCCGGCATCCCACCACGCACCGCATCGGCCGCAGCGAGCATCTTGTCGTTCTCGACCAGCAGCATCACCGCACCGCTGTCGCTCACGATCCACTGGATCTGCTCGGCCGACGAGGTGTCGTAGATCGGGACCGTCGCCCCACCGGTGGCCAGGATCGCGAAGTCCATGAGCAACCACTCGAGGCGGGTGCCGGCCATCAGCGCCACCCGGTCACCAGGGTTGACACCGGCCGCGACGAGGCCGCGCGCCACCGCCTCGACCCGAGCGACGAAGTCGCCCACCGAGACGTCGGTGAACGATTCGCCGGATCTCACCGCGAAGATCGGCCGATCGGGCGTCTCGGCGGCGAACTCCAGCAGGGGTGCGAGGAGGTGAGCGTCGTCAGGGAGCGGTTCGAGCGGGACACCGACAGCATTGGTCGTGGACATACCCCCTACCCTGCCGTCAACCAGCGGACGGATCAAGGGCACAAGGTCCCGAGCCATCACCGAACCCCCGCCTGGATGACCACGGTCGGGCCACGGTCGGGCCACGGAAGTGGCGCTCCGGTGTTCCGGTAAGTTCGGGCGCGATGGAGGACATCGGCACATGACCCGACTGAGCGACGAGATCCGCACCGACACCGGATGGGACATCATCGAGGACCGACACGTGGCCGATCGTGCCGTCACCATCGGGTCGAACTTCCTCGTGGGCAACGGGTACCTCGGCTACCGAGCCACCCGACCCGACCAGACGGCCGATGACTTCGTGGCCTGCACCGTGTCGGACACGTACGACATGGCCGATGGACGCTGGCGCGAACTGTGCAATGCCCCCAACGGTCTCCTGGTCGACCTCGCGCTCGACGGACGCCGCCTCCAGTTCTCGTCGAACCGCGATGCAATGGTGGCCCTCGACCTCCGCAACGGTCTCCACGAGCAGCGTTCCACCTGGACCACCATCGACGGCGGCGGCGTGGAGGTGACCGTACGACGCTTCGCCGGGCTCCACGACCTCCACCTGCTCGGCCAGGAGCTGACCGTGGTGCCGCTCGACGAGGGCGAACTCGACGTGGTGGCCGGCATCGACGCCCGGGTCTGGAGCCTCAACGGGAACCACTTCTGCGCGAACGACGACGTCGAGGTGGGCGACGTGCTGGTCCACCAGGCGCTCACGGTCGAGCGCGGCACCTCCCTCGTGGTTGCCAGCCACACGACCGTCGACGACGTCCCCGGCAGCGAGGCGGAACGCCTGACCGACGACCAACGCATGGTCCGACGGTGGTCGGTGCCGATCACCGCCGGCGTCCCGGTGGTGATCACGACCTGGTCCTCCGTGGCGTCCTCGAACGACATCGTCGAACCGATCGGGCACACGCTCGACTCGGTGCGCCGGGCGCGCGCCAACGGGTTCGAGGTCGAGCTGGGCGCCTCGGCCGCAGCCTGGTCGAGGTTCTGGGAACACTCCGACGTCCGCATCGAGGGCGACGTGCGAGCGCAGGCCGCGCTGCGGTTCTGCCTCTACCACAATCGCATCGCCACCCCGGCCCACAGCGACCGGCTACCCGTCGGTGCTCGCGGTCTCTCCTGCCAGGCCTATCAGGGAGCCGCGTTCTGGGATCAGGAGATCTTCAACCTCCCGGCGTTCCTGTTCACCGAGCCCGACATCGCCCGCAACCTCCTCGTATACCGCTGGCGCACGCTCGATGGCGCCCGCCGCAAGGCGAAACGGCTCGGCTACGACGGCGCGTTCTACGCATGGATCAGTGGCGACACCGGTGACGAGTTGTGTCCCGACTTCTTCTTCGTGGACGTGCTGACCGGCCGCCCCATCCGCAACCACTTCAACGACTGGCAGATCCACGTCAGTCCCGACATCAGCTACACCGTGTGGCGGTTCTGGAAGCTCACCGCCGACTGGGAGTTCATGGTCGACCACGGAGCGGAGATGCTGTTCGAGGTGGCCCGTTTCTGCCACTCGTTCGTGCTCTACAACGAACATCGTGACCGCTACGAGTGCCGCCAGCTGCTCGGACCCGACGAATGGCACGAGAACGTCCACAACGACGCCTACACCAACCACCTCGTGCACATGGCGCTCTCGCACGCCATCGACGCCATCGCGCTGTTCGAGCGGCGCGACCCGGGAGCCCTCGACGCGCTGTTCGAACGGCTCGATCTCGATGAGAGCGACATCGAGGCCTGGCACCGGGTCCGCGACAGGCTCCACCTCCCCGCACCCCACCCCGAGACCGGGGTGATCGAGCAGTTCGACGGCTTCTTCGACCTCGAGGAGTGCTGGCCCGAGGATCTCGACGACCGCGTGATCGACCACGGCGAGTACTGGGGCCACCCCAACGGCGTGGCCGTGTTCACCCAGGTGAGCAAGCAGCCGGCGGTGCTCCAGCTGTTCCACCTCGACCACACGCTCCCGCTCGAGATCCAGGGGGCCAACTACTCGTACTACGAGCCGCGATGCGCCCACGGCTCGTCGCTCAGCCACTCGGTGCACGCACTGGTCGCCACCCGTCTCGGGTTGCTCGACGAGGCGTACCGCTACTTCTGGCAGACCGCCACGATCGACCTGCTGTCGACGTCGAAGGCGGTGGTGGGCGGCACGTTCATCGGCGGGATCCACACCGCGGCGTGCGGCGGCGCCTACCAGGCAGCGGTGTTCGGCTTCGGCGGACTCGACGCCCTCGAGGGCACGCTGGTGCTCAACCCGCGGCTCCCACCCGAGTGGGAGGCGCTGGAGTTCGAGGTGGTGTTGCGGCGCCAGCGCGCCAGCGTCCGAGCTGAACAGCACCAGCTCACCGTCACGGCCGGCCACGGCAACACCGCCGCGATCCCGGTGCAGTGCCGCGACGACGCCGTGGTGCAGCTCGAGCCCGGCCGCTCACTGGTGCGGCCGGGCGATCACCACCCCTGGATCTGATCTCGGATCGAGAGCCATGGTCAGCCGCATCGCCGACGCATCCACGGGCCACCCCCGACCGAGCGCAGTCGGTGCAGAACCCTGCACGGTTCGTTCACGCTGAGCGAGGGCGTCCGCGCTGCAGCTGGGGCGCATCCCCGCTGCGCCCCAGTTGCGGCCGAGGCGGCGCACGGTTGGAGCAGGACGACCGCAGGAGGACGAACCGTGTTGGACAACACCCCGTTCGGAGTGAAATTGATCATCGACGACCACCTGGCCGACGTCGAGAGGAGAGCTGCCCTCTCGGCCACCATCCGCGACGAGCGCCGAGACCGGCGTGCCGCTCGCACCGCGCGTTGGGCCAGCGCACTCGGCCGGCTCCGAGCGCCGCGCCGCAAGGTGGTGGCGCAACCGATCGATGCACCGCCCGGCGCCACCGGCCCGAGCTGAGATCGCACTGACCGCCGGGGTGGGCCTCGTTCATGTGAGGGCGGCACGCGTCCAGGCGATGTCGAGAAACACCGACCCCACAGCCAGCCGCCGGCCGGCCGATTCGGCCTCGGCGAGGAGCCGCTCCGCAACGGCACGGTCGTCGTCAGCGCCACGAGTGAGGGGGCCCTGAGCGGAGAGACGATGCGATTTCGGGTTCCGGCGATCGCCTCGGGCGCGGGTCCATCCTGAGTTGGTGGCCGACGCTGACCTGTGGGTGACCGACAACCGCCACGACCGCCCCCGGTAGCCTGGGCCACGTCATGGCGCACGAGTTCATCTACACCTGTCACAAGCTGGCCCGGCACTACCCGCCCGACCGGACCGTCCTCGAGAACATCTCGCTCTCGTTCTACCCGGGAGCGAAGATCGGGGTGATCGGTCCGAACGGCTCGGGCAAATCGAGCCTCCTCAAGATCATGGCCGGCCTCGACGACGGCTATTCCGGCGAGGCCCGACTCACCCCCGGATTCACCGTCGGCCTGCTCTCGCAGGAGCCCGAGCTCGACCCCGACAAGGACGTCAGGGGCAACGTCATGGACGGCGTGGCCGCCGTGCAGTCGATCATCGATCAGTACAACGAGGTCATGGCGATGTGGGCCGACCCCGACGCCGACTACGACAAGATCGGCAAGCTCCAGGCCGACCTCGAGGACAAGATCGCCGCGGCCGACGCGTGGAGCCTCGAACGCAACGTCGAGATCGCGATGGACGCCCTCCGCTGCCCACCCGACGACGCCGACGTCACCACCCTGTCCGGCGGTGAGAAGCGTCGCGTGGCGCTGTGCCGCCTCCTCCTCAGCCGACCCGATCTGCTGCTGCTCGACGAGCCCACCAACCATCTCGACGCCGAGTCGGTCGAGTGGCTCGAGCGCTTCTTGAAGGAGTACGCCGGCACCGTCGTGGCCATCACCCACGACCGGTACTTCCTCGACAACGCAGCTCAGTGGATCCTCGAGCTCGACCGCGGCAAGGGCATCCCGTTCGAGGGCAACTACTCGAGCTGGCTCGAGCAGAAGCAGCAGCGGCTCGAGCAGGAGGAGAAGGGCAACGACGCTCGCCGCCGCAGCCTCCAGCGCGAGCTCGAATGGGTGCGCATGGCCCCCAAGGCCCGTCAGGCCAAGGGCAAGGCGCGCCTCGCTGCGTACGAGAAGCTCCACGCCGAGGCGCAGGCCGCCGACGGCGGCGCCGACACGCTCGAGATCGCGATCCCTCCCGGCCCACGCCTCGGCGACACCGTCATCGAGGTGAACGGCCTCCGCAAGGGCTTCGGCGATCGTCTGCTCATCGAGGACCTCTCGTTCTCGCTCCCGCCCGCCGGCATCGTCGGCATCATCGGGCCGAACGGCGCCGGCAAGACCACCTTGTTCAAGATGCTCACCGGCGCGGCCACGGGTTCGCAGGATCCGGCATCGACACCCGACGCCGGCAGCATCGACATCGGATCCACGGTGCAGCTCAGCTACGTCGACCAGTCACGCGACGCGCTCGATCCCGATGCGACGGTGTACGACGAGATCACCGAGGGCGTCGAACACATGAAGGTGGGCAACCGGGAGATCCACGGTCGCGCCTACGTCGCGAGCTTCAACTTCAAGGGCGCCGACCAGCAGAAGCGGGTGGGCGATCTCTCGGGTGGCGAACGCAACCGCGTCCACCTCGCGAAGACCCTCAAATCGGAGGGCAACGTGTTGCTGCTCGACGAGCCCACCAACGACCTCGACGTCGACACCCTCCGTGCCCTCGAAGCGGGCCTCGAATCGTTCCCCGGGTGTGCCGTGATCATCAGCCACGACCGGTGGTTCCTCGACCGTATCGCCACCCACGTGCTGGCGTTCGAGGGTGACAGCCAGGTGCGATGGTTCGAGGGCAACTTCACCGAGTACGAGGAGTGGCGGCGCAAGGAGTTCGGGCAGGCCATCGACCAGCCGCACCGGATCAAGTACAAGCGGTTGTCGGCCTGAGTCCGTTCGGTCTGACCCCGTGACCGCTCCCCCGCCCGTGGGCGACACCGACACCACGGTCGGACGTGCACCCGAGACCGACGCCGAGCTGGCGATCAGGCTGGCGGTCGAGGCCGGACGCGGGCTGGTCGACCTGCGCGAACGGATGTGGGCCGCCGGATCGCACTCGTGGCAGGTGATGGACGGTGGCGACGCCGCCAGCCAGCGGTTCCTCGAGGACGAGCTCTCCGCACTCCGTCCCGACGACGCCGTGCTGTCAGAGGAGGGCCTCGAGGACCCTCGACGCTTCGATGCCGACCGGGTGTGGATCATCGACCCGCTCGACGGCACCCGGGAGTTCGGTGAGCCCGGGCGCCACGACTGGGCGGTGCACATCGCCCTGTGGGACCGCGACCACTTCGCCGCCGCCGCCGTGAGCCTGCCGGCGATGGGCATGGTGCTCGCCACCGATCCGCCACCACCGATGCCGACGGTCGAACGCGAGCGCCCCCGTCTGATCACCTCGCGATCACGAGCGCCGCACGCCGCCGTGATCGTGGCGCACGAACTCGGTTGCGACGCCGTTCGCCTGGGCTCGGCGGGCGCCAAGGCGATGGCCGTGGTGCTCGGCGAGGCCGACATCTACCTCCACGACGGCGGCATGTACCAGTGGGACTCAGCGGCACCGGCGGCGGTGGCCCAGGCGGCCGGTCTCCACACGAGCCGGATCGACGGCTCCCCTCTCGTCTACAACGACCGTGACCCGTGGCTGCCCGACTTCATCGTGTGTCGGCCCGAGTACGCCGAGCCCGTGCTCTCGGCGCTGTGGGGCTGATCGAGGTGGACGCGACCGACCCGGCCCATCTCACCGCCACCCGCTACGAGATCGACGGTCACGTCGCCACGGTGTTCCTCCATCGTCCCCATCGCCACAACGCATGGACCGGGAAGATGCATGCCGAGTACCGCTCGATCATGGCGCATCTCGAGAACGATCCGGCCGTACGGGCCGTGGTGCTCACCGGCACACCCCCGGCGTTCTCGGTGGGTGGCGACAGCGATGCGCTGGCCGGTCACGCCGAGCGTGGCGGCTACGACACCGGTCTCCCCGTCGAGATCGCCCGGCCGGGCCACGGGGTGCGGCCGGAGTTCGATCACGACTTCGCGTGGCACTACGGGTTCCGTACACCGATCATCGCAGCCGTCAACGGCGCGTGTGCCGGCATCGCCCTCGCACTGGTCGCGTTCTGCGATCTCCGGTTCGGCGCCGCATCTGCGAAGCTCACCACCGCCGCGCCGAAGCTCGGACTTCCGGCGGAGTACGGCCTCAGCTGGACACTGCCGCGCCTCGTCGGCACCACCCGCGCCGCTGATCTGTTGCTGTCGGGACGCGTGGTGACGGTCGGCGACACGGCCGACTGGGGTCTCTGGAACGAGGTGCTCCCCGACGGCGAGTCGTGTCTGCGTCGAGCCCGCGAGTACGCCGTTCAGCTCGCGGCCACGACCGGTCCCGAGGCCGTACGCGCCACCAAACAGCAGCTCTACGCCGATCTGCTCCGCCACGACGTGGGCGCGTCGATCGACGACTCGAAGCGACGCATGCACGAGGCGATGGGCTCCGCCGAGTACCGCGAGGGCGTCGCGGCGCTGCGAGAGCGCCGCTCCCCCGACTTTCCCGATCCGACCCCCGTGAACCCGACCTCGTAGACTGTGACGATGGGCACCGACACCTCGACCACGGCGGCGTCGCGCGTCAGCAGCAGCGACGCCACGAACGTGCTCGTCCCCGCGGCCATCGCTTCGGCCGGAGCCGGTCTCATCCACGCCGCGGCGATCGGCGTGCACACCGAGCACATCGGGCTCACCCGGCTCTTCATCGCCGCCGCCGTGGCCCAGGTGGCCGTCGCAGTGCTCGCTTTCGTCCGGCCATCGGCCAGGACGTCGGCCGCAGCACTCGCAGGTGTGAACCTGGTCGTGCTGGCGGCATGGATCACCACCCGACTCACCGGGATCGCATGGATCGACGGTCTCCAGCGCGCCGAGGCCGCAGGCCTGGCTGACACGGTGGCCGCGCTGCTGGCGCTCGTGGCGGTGGCCGTGGCGACGCCGGTCGCGCTCGGCCGTCTCCGCGCCACCACCCGGGTGCCCCTGACGGGTGCAGCGCTGCTCGTGGCCGTGCTGGCCGTGCCCGCCATGGTGGCCGCCACGAACCACGACCACGACCACGACCACGGCGAGGATCACGCTCACGGCGACGCTGCCGGCCACGCCCACGCTCACGACACGACCCACAGCCATGCTGCCACCGTCGATGGCCACGTCAACGACGATGATCACGCTCACGACGACGCCCACGCCCACGACGACGATCACGCTCACGGCGACGCCCACGCTGCCGGCCACGCTCACGGCGACATCCAGGACGTCGGCATCGTCGAGCCGTCCTGGCCCCGCCCATGGAATCCGGACGGACCCATCGACTTCTCCGACGTGCCCGGCGTGACCCCGGAGCAGCAGGAGCGCGCCGAGCAGCTCGTGGCCGACACGCTGGAGATCCTGCCGCAGTTCGCCGACGTCACGACCATCGGCGAGTTGGGGTTCCGATCGATCGGCGACGCCAACACCGGGTTCGAGCACTTCATCAACATCGCCTACATCGGCGACGACCACTTCCTCGACCCCCGCTACCCGGAGTCGCTCGTCTACGAGGTGGACGGCGAGGAGCGCACGCTCGTGTCGGCGATGTTCATCGCATCGAACACCCCCATCGACGATCCGGAGCTGGTCGACTTCGGGGGTCCGCTCATGGAGTGGCACGTACACGACAACCTGTGCTGGGGTCTCAACGACGACGGCGTACCGGTCGTGAAGGCCGTGACCGACAACCACGGCGGCGTCTGTCCACCCGGCACGGTGCTGGCCGGCGGCGACAATCCGATGGTCCACGTGTGGATCGCCCCCCACGATTGCGGACCGTTCGCCGCGCTCGAGGGACACGGTGCCGGTCAGGCGGCCACCGGTACCCAACAACGAGCCGATCAGTGCACCCACGATCACGGCGACGGCCACGGCGGCCACGGCGGCCACGGCGACGCCGTCGTGCCGCCCCGTCCGTACGACCCCGAGCTCCCGATCGACCTCGGTGGTGTGGAGGGCGTGAGCCTCCAGCAGCAGGCGTTCGCCGAGAACCTGGTGGCACGCACGATCCACTACCTCCCGCAGTGGGAGGACCCCGCCGTGGCGGAAGCGGCCGGGTTCCGCTCGATCGGCGACGGCGGCACCGGGCACGAGCACTACATCCAGTGGGATTGGATCGACGACGACGTCTGGCTCGATCCCAACTACCCCGAGAGCCTCGTCTACGAGCCCCAGCCGGACGGGTCGAAGACACTCGTGTCGGCCATGTACATGCTGCCGGGCGACACCTCACTCGACGAGATCCCCGACTGGGGTGGTCCGCTCATGCAGTGGCACATCCACGACGACCTGTGCTTCACCCCCGACGCCGACACGCCCACCGTGGCCGCCGTGATCCCGTTGGGCGGCCAGTGCCCACCGAACCTCGTGAAGATGGACCCGGCCCCGATGATCCACGTCTGGATCCGACCGCACGAGTGCGGCCCGTTCGCCGCGCTCGACGGCGTGGGCGCCGGTCAGGTGGCCGAGGGCGACGAGCACTTCTGCAACCACGCCCACGGCGCCCACTGACCCGGCCGAGATCGACACAGAGTCGCCGGGAGCCGCACCACGCGGCCCGGAGCGACACAAAGTCACATGGGGCCGGGCGGGGGGGCCGGGCGGGGGTCAGCCGTCGAGAACGGTCACCACGCCGGTGCTGCCGTCCACCCGTACCATCGCCCCGTCGGGGATGCGGCGCGTCGCATCGGTGGCCGAGATCACGCACGGGATCCCGAGCTCACGGCTGACGATGATCGCGTGGCTGAGCGCGGCCCCCACATCGACCACCACGGCACCGGCGGGGACGAACAGCGGGGTCCACGACGGATCGGTGATGGGCGCGATGAGCACATCGCCGGGCTGCAGTGCCGTGGGGTCGTTCGAGTCGAGGATCACCCTCGCCCGACCGACGGCCTGGCCCGGGCAGCCCGGCATCCCCTGGAGGAGATCGCCGGCCGTGAGGGCGTCCTCGGCCGGATGGTCCCGGCGGGTCCAGGTGTCGGGGCCGTCGGTGGAGCCCACGAACAGGAACGGCGGCATGAGTTCGGTCAGGGCTCGATAGTCGGACCGTCGTTCGCGCAGTGACTCGGTGAGGCCGCCCGGATCGTCACCCAGCAACGTCTCGATCTCGGCGAGGCGGAGGAACCCGAAGTCCTCGATCTCGTCGAACACGCCCCGCTCGACCATGCGCCCGCCCAGCTCACGCATCGCCATCCGCGCCTCGTGGATGAGGCGGATGTTGTTGGTCTTGGTGCGCTCGCGGCCAGGGAGCCACGCCGCCGAGCACGCGATTGCCGCGGCGAGCTGACCGTGCGTCTCGGGATCGCCCTCGACCATCGCCAACAGCTCGGCCGCTGCGGCCGAACGCTCGCCCGCCCGCTCCGACTGGTGCACGGTCGGATCAGCGCCGTCGGGAGCCCCCCGCATGCGATCGATCGCCGACAGCGCCAGGGCCGGACGGGTCTCCCAGGTGGGCGATCGGACCTCCCACTCGTTGGGTCCGCGACTCCCGAACTCGTGGAGGAACTCGCCGAACCCGGTCCGGAACTCGTCGCTCTCGGGATCGAGGCGCGAGAGCGTCCACATCGCGTAACTGGGTGCGGCCGAATCGACGTCGCCGATGCCACCGATGATGGGCATGATCAGGTCGGGACGGCCCACTGCCGTCGCCACACCGTTGATCACACCGACCGGCACCGTGGCCATGTAGGTCGTGAACAGGTGCTCGGCGAAGTACTCACGGTGGGTGTTGATCACCAGTTCGTAGCGCTCCCACAGCTCGCGGTCGCTCAACGTGGTGAGATCGGGACGCTCGTCGCGCATCTGACGGGTGAACCGGCGGTGCTCGGTCAGACGGGTGAGTTGATCGAGGCTCGTCTGGGCGAACACCCAGGCGAACGTGCCACCGATCTTCTCCGAGAGATCGGGACGGACGTCGCCGGCTTCCTCCACGTAATCGGGGATACCGGGTTGGACGCCGAAGAACTGCTCGTCCATGTCCTTCCACGACAGACCGGGTGCCCGCTCGCCGAACAAGCGGATCAACGATGCGTTGAGGTAGCAGTACCCGCCCACCACCCCGAGCTGGCAGAATTCGTCGGCGGGGAACTCGTCCTGCTCGAACGCACCCATGCGCTCCCACGCGTCACGCCATCCCAGTTCGGCCAGCCAGAGGGCGGTCTCACTCGTCAGCGGTGTCACCGGATCCGGGAACACCTCGCCCACGTTGGCCCGGGTGTAGATCGGAAAGCGCGTCGACAGCGTCGTATCGGTCACGTAGTACATCGGCCCCCCTGCCGTTCGTTCGATGTCCGCCGGCGTACCGTAGCCCGACAGCTGTGACGTGTGCGGCACAGGGGACGCATCGCGCCCGGTCAGCGGCATCATGATGGGGTGAACGAACCATCCGACCGCTCGTGGGGGGCCTTCACCGACCACGCACCGTGGGTGGTGCAACGCGACACGGTCCGCTGGCTCCCACTGGCCGCGCCGCTGCGCCACCGAGCACAGGCCGAGGTACCAGCACTCACGAGGGCGACGAAGCTCCCGCCGGGCGCCCGAGTCGTCTCGGTGGTGAACGCCCTGGGTCGGGCCCTCGTGCCGTGGATGTGGCACAAGCGGCGCGGGAAGTTCGCCGAGAGCTCCGACAGCCGGGCCGACATCGCCCGTCGGCTGCGGCTGGCGGCCGAACAACTCGGCCCCACCTACATCAAGCTCGGCCAGATCATCTCCTCGGGTGAGGGCCTGTTCCCGGCCGAGCTCGTGACCGAGTTCAAGAGGTGCCGCGACCAGGTCCCACCCGAACCGTTCGATGTGGTGCGACGCACCGTCGAACAGGATCTCGGCGGCCGCCTCGAGGACCTCTTCGAGTCCTTCGACGAGACCGCACTCGCCGCGGCGTCGATCGCCCAGGTCCACGCAGCTCGCCTGAAGACCGGCGAGGACGTGGTGGTCAAGGTGCAGCGGCCGTCGGTGTCGGCGTTCGTCCGCAAGGACCTGCGGGTGATGGCGTGGCTCGCACCCCACCTGGTCGGCCGGATCCCGGTGGCAGCGCTCGCGAATCCACCCGCGCTGGTGGAGCTGTTCGCCGAGACCATCGTCGAAGAGCTCGACTTCCGGATGGAAGCGGCGAACATGCTCGACATCGCCGAGATGATCCACGAGCTCGGTCAGGACGGCTACGTGGTCCCCCGCCCCCACCCCGAGCTCGTGACCCGGCGGGTGCTCGTGATGGAGCGGCTGGCCGGCTTCAACTTCGACGACGTGGCCGGCATGCACGATGCCGGCATCGACACCGAAGCGGTGGTCCGGACCGGCATGATCGCGTTCATGGAGGGTGCGCTGGTGCACGGCATCTTCCACGGCGACCTCCACGGCGGGAACCTGTTCGTGATGACCGACGGCCGCACGGCCCTGCTCGACTTCGGCATCGTGGGGCGTCTCACCGGGGATCGACGGCTGGCGTTCTTGCGTCTGATGCTCGGCACCACGACCAACGACGTACGCGGGCAGGTGGCGGCGCTGCGCGATCTCGGTGCCCTCCCGCCCGACACCGATCTCGACGCGGTGATCCGCGACCTCCGGCTCGACGAGGCCCCGATCGACCCGACGGGGCTCTCCGGCGAGGAACTCGTGGCCGAGGTGCAGCGGGTCGTGAAGGCACTGCTGGGCTACGGGGCGAAGATGCCCAAGGAGCTCATGCTGTACGTCAAGAACATGGTGTTCCTCGACGGCGCCATCGCTCGGCTCGCGCCCGACCTCGACATCCTGGCCGAGATCGCCACCATCTCGATGATGTTCGCCGAACGCCACGGCGAGCGGCTCAGCCAGGAGCTCGGCATCGAGCACACCGCCGTCGAGATCGATCTCGACGGCGTCAAAGCCGGCTTCGGCCTCGATTCGAGCGTGAACCAGCTCACCTACCGCGAGCTGCAGGAGCGGCGAGAGCTCATCCAGAAGCGGATGCGCGACCACGTCGGCACCCGTCGCTGAACGCCACGGCGCCGACCACCTCGCTGAACGTGTGGTGGGGGTAGGGTCGGGCGTCGTGCGTCTGGTGATCGCCCGCTGCTCCGTCGACTACGCCGGCCGTCTGTCGGCGCACCTCCCCGAGGCCACCCGACTCGTCATGGTGAAGGCCGACGGCTGCGTCGCCATCCACGCCGACGGCGGCGCGTACAAGCCGCTCAACTGGATGAACGCACCGAACACCCTGGTGGACGAGGGGAACCGCTGGACGGTCACGAATCCGAAGGGCGAGACCCTCACGATCACCTTGCACGAGGTGTTCTCCGACGTGGGCCACGAACTGGGCGACGACCCCGGACTCCAGAAGGACGGTGTCGAAGCACACCTCCAGGAGCTGTTGGCCGCCTCACCGACCTCGATCGAGCACGGTCTCACGTTGGTGCGGCGCGAGTACCCGACCGCCATCGGTCCGATCGACCTGGTGTGCCGGGACGCCGAGGGGAACGTGGTGGCCGTCGAGGTCAAGCGGCGGGGGGAGATCGACGGGGTCGAACAGCTCACGCGGTACATCGAACGGCTGCACCTCGACTCGTCGTTGGGTCGGGTGCGGGGTGTGTTCGTGGCCCAGTCGATCAAACCGCAGGCCCGGGTGCTCGCCGAGGCCCGCGGATTCACCTGGGTGGAGGTCGACTACGACGAGCTCCGGGGCCTGCGCCCCGACGATCTCCGACTGTTCTGACCAGCGATCGGGTCCCCCCTCCGAACGGTCGGGTACCGTTCGTCCATGTCGCAAGAGGTACGAGGAGTCATCGCCCGCTCCAAGGGCGAGCCGGTCAGCATCGAGACGATCGTGGTTCCCGACCCGGGTCCCGGTGAGGTGGTGGTGGCCATCCAGGCCTGCGGGGTGTGCCACACCGACCTGCACTACCGCGAGGGCGGGATCAACGACGAGTTCCCCTTCCTGCTCGGCCACGAGGCCGCCGGGATCGTGGAGTCGGTGGGCGAGGGTGTCACCGAGGTGGAGTCCGGCGACTATGTGATCCTGAACTGGCGGGCGGTCTGCGGGAGCTGCCGGGCGTGCCTGAAGGGCACACCGGAGTACTGCTTCTCGACGTTCAACGCCACGCAGAAGATGACGCTCACCGACGGCACCGAGCTGTCGGCGGCGCTCGGCATCGGAGCGTTCTGCGACAAGACGCTGGTGCATGCCGGCCAGTGCACGAAGGTCGATCCGTCGGCCCCGCCCACGGCCGCCGGCCTGCTCGGCTGCGGCGTGATGGCCGGCATCGGTGCTGCCATCAACACCGGGGGCGTCGGACGTGGCGACTCGGTGGCCGTGTTCGGCTGCGGCGGGGTGGGCGATGCCGCCATCGCCGGGGCTTCGCTCGCGGGCGCCACCACGATCGTGGCCGTCGATGTCGACGACCGCAAGCTCGAGTGGGCGAAGGGCTTCGGCGCCACCCACACGTGCAACTCCTCGACCACCGACCCGGTCGAGTTCATCCGCTCGGTCACCGATGGCAACGGGGCCGATGTCTGCATCGAGGCGGTCGGCAATCCGGCCGTGTACATCCAGGCGTTCGAGGCACGCGACCTGGCCGGCACGGTGGTGCTCGTGGGCGTCCCTCGTCCCGACATGACCCTCGAGCTGCCCTATCTCGACGTGTTCGGCCGCGGCGGGGCACTCAAGTCGTCGTGGTACGGCGATTGCCTCCCGTCACGCGATTTCCCGATGCTCATCGACCTCTACCAGCAGGGTCGGCTCGATCTCGACGGGTTCGTGTCGGAGACCATCACCCTCGACGACGTCGAGGCGGCGTTCCACAAGATGGAGCGCGGCGAGGTGCTGCGCAGCGTGGTGGTGCTCTGATGCCGGTCGAGCTCGTGACCACCGATGGCACGTTCGCGCTCGACGGCGGCGAATGGGAGGTCACCAACAACATCTGGCTGGTGGGCGACGACCGGGAGGTCGTGGTGTTCGACGCCGCGCACGATCATCAACCGATCGTCGACGCCGTCGCCGGCCGCATCGTGCGCGCCATCGTGCTCACCCACGGCCACAACGATCACATCAATGCCGCCGTCCCACTTCGTGAGGTGGTGGACGCGCCGATCGTGCTGCATCCCGACGACCGGATGCTGTGGGACGTCGTGTGGCCCGACGACGCCCCCGACCGCAAGCTCGAACCGGGGTCGATCATCTCGGTGGGCGGACACGACCTCGCGGTGGTGCACACCCCGGGCCACTCCCCCGGGTGCTGCTGCTTCCACGACGTGGTCGACGCCACGGTGTTCAGCGGCGACACGCTGTTCTGCGGTGGCCCTGGTGCCACCGGCCGCAGCTTCAGCGACGAGCCGACGATCGTGCGCTCGATCATCGACCACCTGCTGTCGCTCCCCGACCACACCGTGGTGCACACCGGTCACGGCGAGTCGACCACCATCGGCGACGAACGCGCCGGCGTCCTCGCACGAGCCGCCGAACTCGGCCTCACCTGATCCACCCCACCGAACTGTCTGTGCGAACCCGGCAGGACCGGGCGATCGCCGCGGACAGTTCACGCCGACCTCACCGAACTGTCTGCCGCAAAGCGGTAGGTCCGGGCGATCGCCGCGGACAGTTCGGGGTGTGGGCGGTACGGTGACGGCAATGCGGCCGGTGACCGGGTTCGTGCAGCACTACGACTGGGGCGACACCACCTTCATCCCCGAGCTCCTCGGCGTCGAACCCGATGGTCGGCCGTGGGCGGAGCTCTGGCTCGGCACCCACCCGAGCGGACCCGCCACCTTCGCCGACGGCCACCCGCTCAGCGACGAGACGGGCGAGCTGCCCTACCTGCTCAAGGTGCTCTCGGCAGCCCGCCCGCTCTCGCTGCAGACGCACCCCGACCGGGCCCGGGCCGAGGCCGGATTCCGCGAAGGCCGCTATCCCGATCCGAACCCCAAGCCCGAGCTGCTGTGCGCCCTGACCCCCTTCGAGGCGCTCTGCGGCGTGCGTCCGGTGGATGCCACGCTGGCCCTGCTCGACGAGCTGGCGATCGATGAGATGGCCAGCTCGATCGAGCACGACGGACCTGGCGCCGCGCTCACCGCGCTGTACCGAGGTCACCTCGATCCCCTGCCGGTGATCGATGCGTGTGCCACGAGCGATCGCCCCGAAGCACGGTGGGTGGTCCATCTCGACACCATGTATCCCGGTCAGCCGAGCGTGGCGGCCACCCTCCTGCTCAACCTCGTCCGGCTCGAACCCGGTGAGGCGATCCACCTCGGCGCCGGCAACCTGCACGCCTACCTGTCCGGCAGCGGACTCGAGCTGATGGGCGCCAGCGACAACGTCGTGCGCGGCGGTCTGACGACCAAGCCGGTCGACGTGGACGAGCTGCTCGCCATCGTCGATCCCACACCGCTGGAACAGCCGGTGATGTCACGTTCCGAGTCGTACGTCCTCGATGGTGTGGGAGTGGCGCTCCGACGAATCGACGTGGGCGCTGAACACGTCTCGGCCGGCCACGAGCTGGCCGTCGATCTCGCAGGGGGCGTCTACTACCTGGCGCCGGGTGACGATCTCAGGGCCAGGTCCACCACCTACGTGGTCACCACCGCGATCAGTCGTTGAGCGCGGCGTGCATCGCCGTGGTGCCGGCAACGAGGGCCTCGGCGGCCCCGTCGTCGAGCACCGAGAACGACGGAACCAGCAGCTCGTCGGTGAGCTCCTCGGCGCGGGCGAGCGCGGTGCGGTGCGCACCGGTGATCTCGGGCGGATCGCCGTAGCCGAACGCAGCGAGATCGTCCGGCCGCTGGACGGCGTGGGCGACCGCCGCCTGGAGACCGGACGCACGAATGGCGAGGAGATGAGCACTGCCCCGCAACTCGCGGAGCAACACGGCGTGGTGGATCGCGGCGGCCGGCGCATCGTCGGGAACCGGTTCCCCAACGATGCCGGCGAACAGCGCCAGCCCGGCGAGATCGGTGGCCGCCACCACGGCTGCGGCCGCAGCGTTGTAGGCGTCGAGACCGGCGAGGTCGGCGAACCGGGACCGGCCGAGCGCGGCGTTGCACGCCAAGTACTCGCGGGCCGCCGCCCGCGGCGCGACGATCTCCTTGCCCGAGTTCCACATCTTCGCCACCAGCCCGGGCTCGAAGTAGCCGAACGCGCTGACGACCACCTCGGGCTCGACGTCGCCGAGCACACCGCCTCGGCCGAGGAAGTAGAACCGGAAACCGTCGAGGCCGAGCTCCTTGCCGCGGGCGAGGGTGTCGGGATGGAAGTAGGAGGCGGCGCCGATGTCACCCGTGGGTGCGGCGATGGCGGAGATGACGTCTCGTGGTTCCACGAACGCCAGTGTGTCGACCGTCGGGCAGCGGGAACGAATCAGCCGCCGACGGTACGGCGGATCTCGACGATCTTCTCGCCCGCATGGTTGGCGTCAGCACCCTGCGATTCGAGCAGGGCCGAGCGGTCCTTGGCGGCCTCGCGCTCGGCCTTGGCGGTGTCGGCCCGGGCGATCGCGGCGTCGACACCGTGTTCATGGATGAACTCGGCCCACTCGACGAGCGACTCGACCATCTCGCTCTCGGGCACCACGGCGATGTTGCGACCCTTCACGAACAGGTGCCCGCGCTTGTTGCCGGCGGCGATCCCGAGATCGGCCTCCCGAGCCTCACCCGGCCCGTTCACGACACATCCCATGACGGCCACCTGGAGCGGGATCTCACGATCGCCGAACGCCTCCATGGCCCGCTTGGCGACGTCGATCACGTCGATCTCGGCGCGCCCGCACGATGGGCAGGCGATGAGGTCGATGTTCTTGCGCTCACGCAGCCCGAGTGCTTCGAGCAGTTGGCGCCCGGCACGGGCCTCCTCGACCGGGTCGGCGGTCAGCGAATAGCGGATGGTGTCGCCGATGCCCTCCATGAGCAGCGTGGCGATGCCGGCAGTGGCCTTGAGCAGCCCAGCCGGCGGCGGGCCGGCCTCGGTCACACCCAGGTGCAGCGGGTGATCGGTCACCTCGGCGAGCTGACGGTAGGCCTCGACCATCAGGGGCACGCTGGAGGCCTTGACCGAGATCTTGATGAGGTCGAAGTCGACCTCGGAGAAGTAGGCGATCTCGCGCTGCGCGGACTCGACCATCGCCTCGGGGGTGGCGCCGCCGTACTTCTCGTAGAGCGACGGGTCGAGCGACCCGGCGTTCACACCGATGCGGATCGGGATACCACGGTCACGGGCCTCGGAGGCCACGGCCTTGATGTGGTCGGGTTTGCGGATGTTGCCGGGGTTGAGCCGCAGCCCGTGCACCCCCGCCTCCATGGCACCGAGCGCCATCTTGTACTGATGGTGGATGTCGGCGATGATCGGCACCGGCGAACGAGGCACGATCTGCGCCAGCCCCTCGGCGGCCTCGGTCTCGTTGCAGGTGCAGCGCACGATGTCGCACCCCGCCGCGGCAAGGGCGTAGATCTGCTGCAGCGTGCCCTCGACATCGGCGGTCTTGGTGATCGTCATCGACTGGATCGAGATGGGCGCACCACCTCCCACCGGCACATCGCCCACGTGGATCTGTCGGGTGTGCCGACGCTCGGTGGTCCAATCGGTCACGCGCACGTCAGCCGCCCAGGGGATCGGTGATGTCGAGATAGAGCCCCGACATGAACAGGAACAACAGCACCATGATCACGCCCATCGCGAACGGCATCAGGCGTGCCACGTCCGCGTAGTACCGCTCGCCCTTGCGTTCGCGGAAGCGCTCATAGGTCGCGATGGCGGCGTGCCCGCCGTCGAGCGGGAGCAGCGGGAACATGTTGAACACGCCGACGAAGACGTTGAGCACGGCGAGGAGGTAGAGGATGCCGATGAACCCCTGCGCTTCGCCGATGTCGTCGCTGATGCCCGTGACACCCACGAGCGTGGTCGGCCGGGTGGCGATGTCGTCGTTGGTGCCGGCGAGATGGCCCACGATGTTGACCGGATTCAGCACGTTGATGACACCCTTGGTGGATTCCCAGGCCACGGGGAAGATGTCGGTCACGCTGTTGACGGCGGCGGCGCCCACGCCGTGCTCGACGGTCTCGAACACCCCGTTCGACCCCACACCCAGATAGGGCTGACCGAACAGCGGTGAGGCCTCGTCGGTGTTCGCCCCGAGGCCCACCGTCAGCACCATCGGGCGCCCGTCGCGGAGCACGTCGAGCGTGATGCTCTCGCCCGGCGCGTTCGACCGCACGAGCTGACCCAGCTCGGCCGGACCGTTCACGGTGCTCCCGTTCACGGCCAGCACCACATCGCCCTCACGGACGCCGTCGGAGAACGCCGGTCCCGACGGCTCGACGAACGTGATCTCGGCGCCGTCGCGCTGCACGATCTCGCCATCGATCACGTACACCGTGAACAGCAGCGCGATCGCCATGAAGACGTGCATCAGCGAGCCGGCGGTGATCACGAGCATCCGCTTCGGGTAGCTCTTGACCCGGTAGGTGCGGTGCTCGTCGACCGGGTCGACGTCGTCCATGCTGTTCATGCCGATGATGCGAACGAACGCACCGAGCGGCAGCGCACGTACGCCGTACTCGGTCTCGCCGCGTCGGAAGCTCCACAGCCGGGGGCCGAAACCGATGAAGAACTGGGTGGCCTTCATACCGGTCATCCGGGCGGTGACGAAGTGGCCGAGCTCGTGCATGAAGACCGCGATCAGTACACCCACCACGAACGCGAACCACCAGATGTTGACCGTGGCCAGCCACACCAGGAGACCGATGATTCCCACCACGCCGAGCGCGCCGCGCCATCCACCGGCCATCTGGTCGTCGGGCTGCTCCACCACGGAGCCACCCGCCATCATCTCGCCTTTGAACTTGTCGTAGGTGGTCACGTGGGGAGTTCCTCGAGTACTCGCTCGGCGGCGCTTCGGGCGTCGGCATCGGCCGCGATCACTTCCTCGATCGTGGTCGGCACCGCTCCATCATGCACCTGCAATGTGCCAACGCACACGTCGGGGATCTGATTCCAACGGATGCGTCCGAGGAGGAACGCGTCGACCGCCACCTCGTTGGCCGCACTCAGCCAGGCGGGCGCGCTGCCACCGGTGCGACCCGCCTCGTAGGCGAGCGTGAGGCATCGGAACGTGGCGGTATCGGGCGGCTCGAAGTCGAGCCGGGAGAGCTGTGCCCAGTCGATCCGACCGAACGACGTGGAGATCCGGTGCGGATGACCGAGCGCGTACCCGATGGGCAGACGCATGTCGGGCAGGCTGAGCTGGGCGATGGTGGAGCCGTCGGTGAACTCGACCATCGAGTGCACGATCGACTGCGGGTGCACCACGACCTCGATCCGGTCGTACGGCGTGCCGAACAGCTCATGCGCCTCGATCACCTCCAGCCCCTTGTTCATCAGGGTGCTGGAGTCGACCGAGATCTTCGGGCCCATGCTCCAGGTCGGATGGGCCAACGCCTCGTCGACCGTCACGGTGGCGAGGTCGGCAGCGGAACGACCCCTGAACGGACCACCGCTCGCGGTCAGTACCACCCGGGCCACCTCGCGCCCCTGATCGACCGACGAGCGCAGACACTGGTGCACGGCGCAGTGCTCGCTGTCGACCGGCACCAGTTCGGCCCCGGGCGTCGCCCGGAGTGGCTGCACCACGGGCCCGGCGGCGATCAGACTCTCCTTGTTGGCCAGCGCGAGTCGCTTGCCGGCTGCCAGGGTGGCGACCGTGACCGGGAGCCCGGCAAAGCCCACCACGCCGTTCACCACGACGTCGGCGGGCCCGATCAGCGCCGTCAGGTCATCGGTCACGTCGATACCCGGGAGGGCGTCGGCCACCTCCCGTCGACGATCGGGGTCGGTCACCACCACGACTTCCGGGCGCACCTCGCGCGCCTGGGCGATCACCGTGTCGGCCGATGAGCCGACGGCCAGCGCCACCACCTCGTAGGCGCCGGCCTCGGCCCGGATCACCTCGAGCGTCTGGGTTCCGATCGACCCCGATGAGCCGGCGATGGCGACGCGCACGGCGCTCATGTCGCCACCGGCCCGCTCAGCCGAACCAGGGCTCGAGCACCAGCGTGACGTAGTAGACGATCGGCAACGTGAAGAGGAACCCGTCGAAGCGGTCGAGCACGCCGCCGTGGCCCTTCACGATCGAGCCGAAGTCCTTCACGTCGAGGTTCCGCTTGAACATGCTCTCGACGAGGTCGCCCATCGGAGCGAACACCGAGATGACGAGGGCGAGGATCAGTAGGTGCGACGTGTTCGACCAGGTCTCGCTGGAATCGGTGATGCCGACCACCACGAGCACCACGATGGTGAACAGGGTGCCACCGATCAGACCCTCGACCGTCTTGGACGGGCTGATCCACTGTCGCAGCGGGGTTCGGCCCGCCGCAGAACCCACGAAGAAGGCGCCCACGTCATTGGCAACGACACCGAGGGCCAACAAGAACAGGGTGTCGGTCCCGAAGTTCGGTGATCCGGGCCCGGTCGAGAACGTGAGGATCAACGCGGCGAACGAGCCCAACAGCCCGATCCATATGACACCGAGCATCGTGATCGACACGTTCGGCATCGGTCCTGCCTCGACGCTGCGGGCACCGATGAAGCTGCCCGCGATGGCGATGAAGGCGAAGCTCATCACGAGCGGGAGCGCGACGGGGCCGAGCCAGTAGGCGGCGAGGGGCGCCGAGATGCACGCCAGGATGCCCGGGATGACCGCTGGACGGTAGCCCTTCTCGCTGACCTTGTCGTAGAACTCGATCGCACCGAGGCCGGCCACCGCCACGATGATCGCCAGCACGGCCACGGGGCGCCACATCAGCGCCCCGATGAAGGCGGCGGCGATCACGAGACCGACCGCCACCGCCACCGGGAGGTCTCGACCTGATGAGGCCGGGGTGGCACGCGACGACGGTGCCGGCGATGGACGACCACGATGACGCCCACGACCGGTGGGGGGTGGTGTACGACGGGGCATCCCGGACGGGTCGGTGCCGATCGTGATTCGGGAGGGCTCGCGCGGCGCCACACCCGTGACCTCGCCCGTACCGAGATCGTGCTGGCCGGTGCTGTGGGCGGACACCTCACCGGTCGGTTCGGCGGGGGCGTCGTCACGCCAGACCGGCGACTCGGAGGTGAACGACGACCACACGTCGAGCTCGTCGTCGAGGGGTGGGTCGTCGGCAGCGGACGGGCGGCCCTCGAGACTGGGGACCTCTCCGGTGGGCGGATCCGTCCAGTGCGGCAGTGATCCGGTGTCGCCCTCGCCGAAGCTCAACCCACCCGGCGCGTCGTCGGTGCTGGCGTCGATCCCGGTTTCGGCATCGGCGTCGGCATCGGCGTCGGCGTCGGCGTCGAACCGGTCGTCGTCGATCGCGTCGGATCTGGTCGTGGGTTCGTCGTCGCCGAAGAGGGGCGCTCGCTTGCGGCCCTCTTCGTCGCGACTCCACATGTCGTCACTCATCGGCTGTGCCCCTTCCCCTCGTGTGCCCGTGTCGGCGATGCGACCACGAATCAGACCTCGAGCAGTTCCTGCTCTTTGCGACCGACCGCGGTATCGATGCGCTCGACGTGCTCGTGGGTGATCTTCTCGAGCTCTTTCTCGGCACGTTCGAGGTCGTCGGCGGAGATCTCACCCTCCTTCTCCGCCGCCTCCATGTGCTTGCGGGCGTCGCGGCGGATGTTGCGAACCGCGATGCGACCGTCTTCAGCCATGTTCTTGACGACCTTCACGTAGCCACGTCGGCGCTCCTCGGTGAGCGCCGGGAAGTTGAGCCGGATCACGACACCGTCGTTGTTCGGCGACACACCCAGATCGCTGTCACGGATCGCCTTCTCGATGGCGCCCAGCGTGGAGTGATCGTGCGGCTTGACCAGGAGCTGACGTGCTTCGGGCACCTGGATCGAGGCGAGCTGCTGCAACGGGACCGGCGCACCGTAGTACTCGACGGTGAGCTTGTCGACGAGGGCCGGTACCGCACGACCGGTACGGATCGTCTGGAACTGTCCCTGGACGTGTTCCACGGCCTTCTCCATCTTGTCGATGGCATCGAGGAGGGTCTCGTCGGTCACGGGAACAGCGTACCCAGCAGCTCAGACATCGTGGACGATGGTGCCGACCCGTCCACCGAGCAGGATCGAACGCAGTGAGCCGGGAATCGACATGTCGAACACCACGATCGGGATGTCGTTGTCGCGGCAGAACGCGATGGCCGTGGCGTCCATCACCTTCAGATTCTTCGTCATGACCTCGAGGTAGCCGATCTCGTCGTACCTGACGGCAGACGAATCCTTGCGCGGATCGGTGCTGTACACGCCGTCCACACCCGAGTGGGTACCCTTCACCACCGCCTCGGCCTCGATCTCGGCCGCCCGCAGCGCCGCCGCCGTGTCGGTCGTGAAGTACGGATTGCCGGTACCGGCCGCGAAGATCACGACCCGCCCCTTCTCGAGGTGGCGCACGGCCCGACGGCGGATGTACGGCTCGGCGATGCGCGGCATCTCGATGGCCGACTGCACGCGGGTGTCCTGACCGCAGCGTTCGAGTGCGTCCTGCAGCGCCAGTGCGTTCATCACCGTGCCCAACATGCCGATGTGATCGGACTGCGTCGGATCCATGCCGCTCAGCGATCCGGTGCGGCCACGCCAGAAGTTGCCGCCACCCACGACCACGCACACGTCGACGCCGAGCCCTTGGCGGAGGTCGATGATCTCCCGAGCCGTCTTCTCGAGCGTCTCGCCGTCGAGACCGGTGCCGGATGGTCCGGCCAGGGCCTCACCCGACGGTTTGAAGACGATGCGCTTCCATCGGGGTGAGGGCTGGTCGGTCTCCGGTTCGGTCACGGGTCTCAGCCGATCTCGACCTGGGCGAACCGCACGATCTCGGCGGATCCGATCAGCTGGGCGATCGACTGTTTGTCGTCCTTCGCGTACGGCTGCTCGAGGAGCACCACGTCTTTGAAGAACCCACCGAGGCGGCCCTCGACGATCTTGGCGACCGCCTGCTCGGGCTTGCCCTCGTTGCGGGTGATCGTCTCGAGCGTGGCGCGTTCTTTGTCGATCACGTCGGCGGGCACCTCGTCGCGGTGAAGGTACTTCGGGCGGGCGAATGCGATGTGGACGGCCAGATCATGGGCCAGCTCCTGTGTGCCACCTCGCACCTCCACCAACACCGAGTTCACACCCCGGCCGCCCTGGATGTGCTCGTAGCTGTCGAGAATGGTGTCGTCGGCGGCCTCGATGCGCACGACGTCACCCAGCTCGATCTTCTCCTTGAGCGTGATCTTGAGCTCTTCGAGCTGCTCGGAGCGCTCGGCGGTGGCCTCGGTGCCCTTGGCGTGCACGAGCTCGGCGAGAGCGTCGGCCTCGGCTTTGAAGTGATCGCTGGCGGCCACGAAGTCGGTCTCGCACTTCAGCTCCACGAGCGCACCCACCGTGCCGTCGAGCTTCAGCGCGACCACACCCTGGGCGTTCTCGCGGTCGTCGCGTTTGGCGCTGGCAGCGAGGCCCTTCTCGCGGAGCAACTGCTTGGCGGCCTCGAGGTCGCCGTTGGTCTCCTCGAGGGTCTTCTTGCAGTCCATCATCCCGGCGCCGGTGGCCTGACGGAGGGCCTGGACGTCTTTGGCAGTGAATGACATTGGGGGTTCTCAGCTCTCGTTCTCGGATTCGATGCGTTCGGGTGTCGGGGGGCTCACGTCTGCTCGGCGGCAGGGGTCTCCTCGTCCGGAGCGGCCTCGGGGGCGGGCACCTCAGCGGCGGCTGGCGCCTCAGCGGCGACCGGAGCAGCCTCGGCAGCGGGGTCAGCCTCAGCGACCGGAGCAGCCTCGGGGGCGGGCGCCTCAGCGACCGGAGCAGCCTCGGCAGCGGAGTCAGCCTCAGCGACGACCGGAGCAGCCTCGGGAGCGGCGGGATCCTGCTCGGAGCGCAGACGGGCGTCACGCTCGGCCTGGGCGCGGGCAGCGGCGTTGCGCGCCTCGACCTGCGCCTGCTCGAACGCTGCCTCCTCCTCGGCGCTGCGCTGCACCGGCGCTGCCTGCGGGTTCCGCTTGGCGGCGATGAAGCGGCCCTCCTCGACGGCATCGGCGATCACGCGGGCGAGCAGCGAGTTCGACCGGATGGCGTCGTCGTTGCCGGGGATCGGGTACTGGATCACATCGGGATCGACGTTGGTGTCGACCACCGCCACCACGGGGATGCCGAGCTTGTTGGCCTCGGTGACGGCGATGTGCTCTTTCTTGGTGTCGAGCACGAACACGGCGTCGGGGCGCTTCTTCATGTCGCGCAACCCACCGAGGTTCTTCTGGAGCTTCGTGAGTTCACGGTCGAGCAGCAGCGCCTCTTTCTTGATCATGGCGTCGAACTCACCGGAGGCCTTCATCCGCTCGTAGTCGAGCATCTTGCCGACGCGCTTGGAGATCGTCTCGAAGTTGGTGAGCATGCCGCCCAGCCAACGCTCGTTCACGTACGGCATACCGCACTTGTCGGCGTACGACTTGACCGGGTCCTGGGCCTGCTTCTTGGTCCCGACGAAGAGCACCGTGCCGCCTTCGGCCACGAGATCGCGCACGAAGTTGTACGCCGTCTCGACCCGGGTGAGGGTCTGGTCGAGGTCGATGATGTAGATGCCATTGCGCTCGCCGAAGATGAATCGCTTCATCTTGGGGTTCCAGCGGCGGGTCTGGTGCCCGAAGTGCACCCCTGCCTCGAGCATCTGACGCATGGTGATGACGGCCATGATGATTCTCCTCCTGCGGTTACGGCACCCGACCCCTGGCGCCCTCGGGCGACCGCAGACGGGGTGGGTGTGGTGATGACGATTGGTGAGTCGGCACCGCCCGGGCGGGCAGGGCCGACACGTGAGTGTATCGGGTGGTGGCCGACGCCGGACGAGCGACCGAGGTACCGCATCTGAGTCGCGGCGGCGGGGCCGCCCGGGCGACGGTCGAGTCGAGCGGCACCAGGCGGGCCCGGTACACGAGCCGGCCGAGGTAGGGCGCCGGATCGAGGTAGACATCGCCGTCACGCAGGCCGAAGTGCAGGTTGCGGTCGGTCACCCCGACCCTGGCACGCGCCGCCACCGGATCACCCTCGACCAGCCGGATCCCGACGATGCCGCCGTAGGTGGCCCGCAGGCCATCGGCGTGACGCACCACCACGTATCCGGTGCCGGCCACATCTCCGCTGAACGACACTCGACCGGCCGCCACGGCGCGGACCACCATGCCGGCACCGGTGCCGTACTCGAGTCCACGATTACCCGGGCACCACGGACACGCTGGTTCGCGGAACGGATCGACCACGGGCGCGACGACGGGCGGATGCCAGCAGCCGGCGGCGGCGGCCGGCCCGCCCACGGGCGAGCCGGGCACGACCAGCACCACGATCAGGGCGAGCGCCGCGACCAGGGGTCGCTGACGACGGATGAGCGGGGACACGGGTCCACCTCCCGGGGAAGAAGTGCGGTCAGGCGGCGCCTGCGGACGCCATGCGGGCGCGCAGGTGGATGACCGACTTCGTGTGGATCTGGGACACCCGGCTCTCGGTCACGCCGAGCACCTGTCCGATCTCGCTGAGGGTGAGACCCTCGTCGTAGTAGAGCGACAGCACCAGCCGCTCACGCTCGGGGAGCTGGGTGATCTCGCGGCGCATCGTGTCACGGAGTTCTCGGTCCTCGAGCACCGCTGACGGTGAGTCGAAGCCCTTGTTGTCGATGGCCGCGGGTTCGTGCCCGGTCTCGATGGCCCGGTCGAGCGGACCCACGGTGGTGGCGGCGATCGAGGCGAGCCAACGGGTCAGCTCGTGGGGCGTGATGTGGAGATGTTCGGCCAGTTGGTCATCGGTGGGTGCCTCGCCCTTCTTGGCCTCGAGCTCCGCGAACGCTCGCTCGACGTCACGGGCGCGGCTGCGGACCGAACGCGGCACCCAGTCGAGCTGACGGAGCCCGTCGTAGATCGCGCCACGGATGCGAGGGGCGGCGAACGTCTCGAACTTGACACCGCGGGAGGGCTCGAAGCGCTCGACGGCATCGATCAGGCCGAACACCCCCGAGCTCACGAGGTCACCCACGTCGACGCTCGAGGGCAACCCGGCGCCGATCCGGCCGGCCACGAACTTCACGAGCGGCGAGTAGTGCACGATGAGGTGATCACGCGACGCGTTGTTGCGCCGGTTGAGCCACCGGTTCCAGTGCATGTCGAGATCGGGATCGTGTGGGACGACACTCATGCGCGGGGATGACTCTGCAGATAGGCGGACTTGAGTCGTTCGCGGCTCACGTGCGTGTACCGCTGGGTGGTGGCCACGTCGGCATGGCCGAGGAGATCCTGGACGGCACGCAGATCGGCCCCTCCGTCGAGGAGGTGCGTCGCGAAGGTATGACGCAACGCGTGCGGGTGGGTGGGTACCGATGATCGCCGGTCGACGAGACGACGGACATCGCGGGGCGTGAGCCGGCGACCCCGCTCGTTCGCGAACAGCGCGTCGCCCTGATCGTCGGCGAGGGCCTCGCGCCGGATGTCCAGCCAGGCCCGCAGTGCAGCCACCGACGGCTCGCCGAGCGGCACGCGACGTTCCTTCGAGCCCTTGCCCCACACCACGATCGCCGAGCGATCGAGGTCGAGGCACCCCAGATCGAGCGAGCACAGCTCCGAGACCCGGATCCCGCTGCCGTACATCACCTCGAGGACGGCGTCGTCGCGTCGACGCCGCCACTCGGGTTCGTCGACCAGCGGTGCCGAGTCGAGGAGATGATCCATCTCTCGCCGGTCGAGCACCCGCGGCAGCCGGCCGGAGCCGCCGGCCACCTGGATGCCCACCGTGGGGTCGGCCGTGACGACGCCGGTGCGGATGGCCCAACGGAAGTAGCGACGGAGCGCCGCTGCCTTGCGGGCGATGCTGCGACGCGCGTACTGACGGGTGGTCAGGAACGCCACGTAGCGGCGGACGTTGGTGCGCGTGACCTCCTCCGGCGATTCGATCCCGCCGCGGGCCGTCCACTCGGCGAAGATACGGACGTCGGTCACGTAGGCCTCGATCGTGCGCGCGGAGAGCGAGGTGAGCGAACCTGCGAACGCGTCGAGTGCCCAGTGCTCCGGCGCGTCGAACACGCCGACGCCAGCTGCTCCCCCCACGTGGTCGCTCGCTCTGTTCCCGTCCGGCACGTGGGACAGGGTATTCGCTCGGCGACCCCACGGCGATGACCGGTCGCATCAGGGCACCATCGCCCACGGTTCGAGCACCTCGAACCACCCACCCGATTCACCCAGCCACCCCGATCGCTCGAGCCGCGCCAGCGCCATCGCGGCCTCGGCCACCGTCACCCCGAGCTCGTCCACCACGTGGTCGATGGTGCAGGGATCGCGACGGCAGCGAGCGAGCACCGCCACCTCGAGACCGAGCGGTGCGGGCCGAGGGTCGAACGCCGCCCGACCTGCTCGTCGCGTGTCGAGGCCGAGCGCCATCAGGATGTCGTCGGTGCACGTGACCGGTGCGACGCCATCGCACAGCAGCTGGTTCGTGCCGGCGGACGAACGACTGCGGGGTGAGCCGGGCACCGCCATCACCGTGACCGATCGATCGGCCGCCTCGCGCACCGTGAGCAGACTGCCACCGCGCTCACGGCTCTCGACCACCACCAGCACCTCGCTGAGCGCCGCCAGGATCCGGTTGCGCATCGGGAACCGGAACGCGTCGGGCGCCACACCCGGCGGCCACTCGCTCATCAGCACACCCAGTGCGGCAACCTCCTCCCAGAGCTGACCGTGCTGTCGGGGATAGGCACGATCGGGGCCATTGCCGACCACGGCCGCCGGCGAACCGGACGCTCGCACGGCGCCACGGTGAGCGGCGCCGTCGATGCCGGATGCCAGGCCGGAGACGACCGTCACGCCGGCGGCAGCCAGATCGGCCCCGAGCGCTTCGGCCGTCGCGATGCCGTTGCGCGTTGCGTTGCGCGTCCCGATCACCCCGACGCGTCGTCGATCCAGCACTGTCAGGTCACCCCGCACGAACAGGACGGCGGGCGGGACGGGATCGTGCAGGAGTGCGGTGGGATACCTCGCAGAGCCGTACGGCACGACCATCACACCGGCGCGGACACAACGTGACCACACCTCCGCGGGATCGACCCGGGCGACCTCGGCACGCCAGGTGGACCCGAGATGCACACCCGACCGGCGCGAGTCGAGGAGCCGCTGCACCGACGGGTGCGGCGGGGCGCTGCCACCGACCACCGCGTGAGCCTCGCTCGGGACGTGATGCGACAACAGTGCCCGCAGCCGACGCGGACCCATACCCGACAGCCCGGCGAGCACTGCCACGTACGCCTCCTCGGGAACCCCGTCGGAGACCTCCGGACCGGTCATGCCACGCGCTCCGGCGCCGATCCGGCCGAAGAACCAAGACGGGTCCGCAGCGACAGTGCCTCGACCACGTGCGACTCGGACACGATCTCGACCGGTTCCGGGTCGAGATCGGCCAGCGTGCGCGCCACACGTCTGATGCGGTGGTATCCGCGGCCGCTGAGCCGACCACGCTCCATCTCGTGTCGGAGCCGGGCACGCGCCCCATCACTCAACGGCGCCCAGCGATCGAGCTCCGCACCCGTGAGCTGACCGTTGAGCGGGCCGCGCTCGTTCGAGATGGCTCGAGCCCGCTCGACACGACGTGCGACGACGGCCGACGATTCACCACCCCGACCGTCGATCAGCTCGTCGATGCCGGGACGGTGGACGGCCACCCGGAGATCGAAGCGATCGAGCAGTGGGCCCGAGAGACGACGGAGATAGCGCTGACGCCGGACGTCGTCGCACTGGCATTCGCCCGGGGCCCCGCCACCACACGGACACGGGTTGGTGGCACCGACCAGGAGGAAGCGGGCCGGAAGCACCGCCCGACTGTTGGCGCGGGCCACGTGGATCGCCCCCTCCTCGAGCGGCTGCCGGAGTGCATCGAGCACACCCACGGGGAACTCGCCCAGTTCGTCGAGCAGCAACACTCCCCCGTGCGCGATCGACGCCTCGCCGGGACGCATGGCGCTCGAGCCACCGCCGACGATCGACACCAGTGAACTCGTGTGGTGCGGCGAGCGGAACGGCGGGCGTCGAACGAGTCCTCCCGGCGGGAGGGGGATACCGGCGGCCGAGTGCACCATGGTCGATCGCAGTGCGGTCTCACGGTCGAGCGGCGGCAAGATGCCGGGCAGACGCTGCGCGAGCATCGTCTTGCCCGACCCGGGCGGACCCACGAACAACAGGTGATGTCCGCCCGCAGCGGCGATCTCGAGGGCCCGACGCGGCACCGGCTGGCCCCGCACATCGGCCAGATCGGGCACCTGATCGTGCGGCGTCGTCGTGGTCGACTCGTCGTGATCGGGCCAGGGCGCCTCCGCCGTGAGCGCTGCGATCACCTCGCTCAGGTGTGCCACCGGCCGCACCCCTGCCCTGGCCGCCACCCGGGCCTCGGCCAGGCTCGCGACCGGTACCACCACGTCGAGCTCGCCGAGCACCCCCACCATCGGCGCCACTCCCGGCACCCCGCGCACTGACCCGTCGAGCCCGAGTTCGCCCACGAAACCCAGACCGCGAACCGCGGTCGGCTCGATGTCGCCGGCGGCCACGAGCACACCCACGGCCATCGCCAGGTCGAGGCCAGAGCCGACCTTGCGGTGGCGGGGCGGTGCCAGGTTGACGACGATGCGCTTCTGCGGCCAGCTACGGTCGGTCGACTCGATGGCGGCCCGGACGCGGTCACGCGCCTCCCGACACGATTCGTCGGGGAGCCCGACCATCGAGAACGCGGGCAACCCTCCGCCGACGTGGACCTCGACCACCACCGGGTAGCCCTCGGCACCGAGGATCGTGGCGGACGGGACGGATGCGAACATGGTGACCTCCTGCGTGCGTGGCGCGCGGCCACGGCGTCGACAGGAGGAACGGTGCGATCCCGGTTCCCCGACGGGTGACCACAACGCTACCGAGGGGGTCTCACACTCGCACCGATCCGTTCAACGATCGCGCCTCGCGGTCGATCCGGGGAGCGCTCGTGGCACACTCGCTCCGTGCTGCGTCCCCGTCAGAGCTTCGCCGTGCTGGTGGGTTGGACGGCCTCGGCCGTTCTCGTGGCGTGCGGTTCGAGCGGCGGGAGCGACGCCGAGCGGTTCTGCGGCGAGATCGGCCAGGACGTGGCCGCGGTGGTGAGCCCCGAGATCACGTCCGACGAGCAGCTCGACGCCACCCTCGACCGCTACCGGATGCTGGCCGACCTCGCGCCGGTCGCCATCGAGGGCGAGTGGCGCGACCTCGTCCTCAACCTCGAGACGGCCAGCACCGTGGTTCCCGGCGATACCGAGTCGATGCAGCGCGCCGTGGCCCAGGCGTACGCCACCGAGCGATCGGCGGTGGCCGTCCGCGAGTGGCTCCTCGTGAACTGCTCGATCGACCTCGGTCCGGTGGACACGATCACCCCGCAGGACCCCGTTCGCCCCCCCGCCGACGACCCCGCCGACGACCCCGCCGACTGAGCCCGAACTGTCTGTCGGAAACCGGCAAGACCGCCGGCCGAGCGCGGACAGTTCGAGGGTTTCAGAGCATCTCGCCGCGGCGCAGGATGACCTTGTCGCAGAGGCCGTACTCCGTGGCGCCCTCGGCGGTGAACCACCGGTCGCGCTCGCTGTCGGCCTGGATCTGCTCGAGCGTCTGCCCGGAGTGCTCGGCGATGAGTTCGGCCATGCGCCGCTTGGTGTAGGCGAGCTGCTCGGCCTGGATCGCGATGTCGGCGGCCTGCCCCCGGAGACCGGCGAGCGGCTGGTGCATCATGATGCGGGCGTTGGGAAGCGTGTAGCGCTTGCCCTCCGCACCGGCGGTGAGCAGGAACTGTCCCATCGATGCGGCCAGGCCGAGACACACGGTGGCCACATCGCACCCGACGAACTGCATCGTGTCGTAGATGGCCATGCCGGCCGTGACCGATCCGCCGGGGCTGTTGATGTACAACCAGATGTCGGCGTCGTCCTCACCCTCGAGGTAGAGCAACTGGGCGCAGATCTGGTTGGCGACGTCGTCGTTCACGTCGGAGCCCAACATGATCACACGGTTCTTCAGGAGTCGGTTGAACACGTCGCTGCGCGGGTCGAACCCACTCTCGAGGGCCTGTGGCTGAATCGGTTCCGACATGGTGCGAAGGCTACCGCTGCCCCGCCGTTTCGTCCCCGGGTGATCGTTCGTTGATTGCACTTCGAACCATGTTTTATATACCATGTTTTTTGTGTCATCCGAAAGTTCGACGAACCCGCCGATCCCTCCGTGGACGTTCCTCAGCAACCACGGCCACGTCCTCATCTGCATCACCCAGCAACCCGACATCCGATTGAGCGAGATCGCCCAGCGCGTCGGCATCGGCGAACGGGCGGCGCACCGGATCGTCCACGACCTGATCGATGCCGAGTTCGTCACGCAACGGCGCGTCGGACGCCGCAACGTCTACGAGGTCAACCTCGACCGACCGCTCCGACATCCGCTCGAATCCGATCACTTCATCCGAGCGATCGTCGAACCCCTCGTCGGCGAGATCCCTCCGTCACCACCTGTCAGCGACGCCTCGTGATCGCATCGATCATCGTCGACAACCTCCTGACGGCCCCCGTCATCGCGTTCGTGGTCGCGGGGCTCGCAACGCTGGTGCGTGCCGACATCAGGCTGCCCGAACCGCTCTACGCCGTGCTGTCGAGCTACCTGCTGCTGGCGATCGGCATCAAGGGCGGTCGCGCCCTCGGTCTCTCGGAGTCGGCCGAACTGTGGCGGCCCTTGATCGCCGCCCTGGCTCTCGGCATCATCACGCCCCTCCTCGCGTTCGCCCTGCTCCGTCGTGTCGGTCGTCTCGACACGATCAACGCGGCGGCCACCGCTGCGCACTACGGGTCCGTCTCGGCGGTCACCTTCACCGTGGCGCTCGCCACACTCGAAGCCAGCGGCCAATCCGTCGAGGGCTTCCTCGCAGGGCTGCTGGCGGTGCTCGAGGTCGTGGGCATCGTGGTCGCGCTCGCACTCGCACGCGACCGGGGTTCGTCCGACGGCTGGACCGAGGCCCTGCTGGAAGTGATCCGTGGGCGCAGCATCACACTGCTGCTCGGCGGTCTCGTGATCGGCCTCGCGGTGGGCGACGAGCGGCTGGCTCCGACCGATCCCCTGTTCGTCTCGCTGTTCACGGGAGCGCTCACCTTGTTCCTGGTGGAGATGGGTGTCGTCGCCGCCGAGCGCCTGCGGGACGCTCGCGACGCCGGGTGGCGGATCGTCGTGCTCGGGATCGTCATCCCGCTCGCCAATGGCGCGATCGGTGCCGCGGCGGGGAGCCTGGCCGGGTTGTCGACGGGCGGCACGGCCGTGCTCGCCACGCTCGCAGCGAGCGCCTCGTACATCGCAGCGCCCGCAGCAGTGCGAATCGCTCTCCCGAGCGCAAGCCCCGGTCTGTACGTGACTGCGTCGCTCGGGATCACCTTCCCGTTCAACGTCATACTCGGCATCCCGATCTACCTCGCAATGGCTCAGGTGCTCACGTGAGCACGATCACTGCCATCCGCCGCGACAGACTTGACACTGCGACACCGACACCGACACCGATACCCAGCGCATCCGACCCAGCACACCCGAACCAGGGGGAACCGTGAGCTCCACCGAGCGCCAACTGCTCACCATCATCGCCGAAGCCGTGCTCGAGCAGCGACTGATCGACCTGGTGAAGCGACTGGGGGCGAAGGGCTATTCGATCGGGCACGTGCGCGGCGAGGGCGCGACCGGCAGAGCGGCGCTCGACTTCGCCGGCCCGAGCGTTCGGTTGGAGTCGGTCATGACCGATGAGGTGGTCGACCGGGTGTTCGAGGCCCTCGCCGCCGACTACTTCCCCCACTTCGCCGTGGTGGCGTGGGTGGTGCCGGTACGGGTCGCGCGGCCGGAGCGCTTCTGATCTGCGGCGCCCACGTGCCACGCTGGTCTGCCGACCACCCGGTCGGCACGAGTCCAGGGCCACCGCTGACATGACCACATCCACCTCCACCTCACCCGACTTCACCCCCAGCACCGACGAACTCGTCGAGCGCAACCAGGCCTTCGCCGAGAGCTTCGGCGACAGCGACCTGCAGGTGGCACCGACGCGACAGCTCGCCGTGGTCACCTGCATGGACTCGAGGATGGACCTGTTCCGACTGCTCGGCCTCGCCCACGGCGAAGCCCACGTGATCCGCAACGCCGGCGGGGTGGTGACCGACGACGTGATCCGATCACTGTGTCTGTCGCAGCGCGCCCTCGGCACCCGGGAGATCATCCTGATCCACCACACCAACTGCGGACTCCACAACGTGTCGGAAGACGCGTTCAAAGCCGAGCTCGAGGCCGAGCTGGGCATCAAGCCGTGGTGGGCGCTCGAATCGTTCACCGACCCCTACGCCGACGTGCGCCAGTCGATCGAACGGCTCCGCCACACGCCGTTCGTGACCTACAAGGAGCACATCCGCGGCTTCGTCTACGACGTGCGCACCGGCGAGCTCCACGAGGTCACCCGCGACTGACCACCGATCGATCTCGCACGGCACACCGGGTCAACGAGCCACTCCTGACATGATGACGGCGACACGCTCACCACCGGCCACATGGCGTCGCCCTGCGAGCAGACCGGCGAGGCCGGCCGCACCGGTGTGGCTGGCGCGGAAGCCGGCCCGGTGGGCGAGATCGTGGGCGGCGAGGACGTCCTCCTCGGCGGCAACGACGGGTTCGCCACCCGACCGGCGCATCGCCGCGATCACGCCCAGACCGTCATAGGTCTCGTCGTCGAGGATCCCGTCCGCCGCCGAGGTCGGATCCGGCCACGGCGCCATCAGCTCGTGCCAACGCTCGGCGATCTCCTGACCGGACAACTCCCGCCCCGGAGCCTGCACGAGCTCCCACGTGCGTGCGAGCGGCGCGCACCCCTCGGTCTGCACGGCGTGCAGACGGACACCGGCACCGAGCGCGTCGGCCACGCACGTGGCGAACGCTCCCCCGCCGACCTGGACGAACACGGCGTCGAGCCCGACCCCCGCGTCAGACGCCGCATCGGCGATCTCCCATCCCAGCGTGCGGCCACCGTCGAGGCACAGCGCGTTCTCGGGGCCCTGCACGCTGAACGGGACGGCACCGGCGGCCACCGCCGCGCGGAAGCGGTGCACGGCAGGGTCCCCCGGCGGGTCGTCGGATCGTCTCGGACACCGGTGGACGCGGGCCTGCAACTCGTCGAGACGAACACCGAACGCGTCGTCCATCCACTCGGGGACGTACACGTCGATCGGCCAGTCGACGCGGGCCGCGAGCGTGGCGGCGGCCAGTGCGGCGTTGCCACACGACGCGATCGCGAGCGGCGGGCGATCGACGAGCCGGCCCAGCTGCTCGGCCGCCAGGAGCTGCAGCAGGATCGTCGTCAGATGTCGGAACTTGTGCGAGCCCGCCACGTTGTCGGTCTCGTCCTTCACCCACACGTCGAGCCCCAGCTCGTCGGTCAGCAGGTCGGAGCGTCCGAACGGTGTCACGGTGGCATCGGGGACCACGGCGCGTGTGAGTGCGGTGCAGTCGTCGTGATCGAGACCGTTCGCCGTTGCCGATGCCCACCACGCCAGTCGCGGTCCGTAGCGGACGAACGGATCGGGGTCGTCGACCGGAGGCGCTGGAGGTCGGTGGTCGACCACCCGCAGCACGTGTCGCCGGTCTGCGGGAGTCGACCGGGGGCATCGCCACGGGAACGGCTCGGCGATGCCGACGGTGGTGCCACAGACGACGCAGCGCCAGCCGACCGCCGGTCGGGTCATCCGCTCGCGACCCGGGCGTTGAACTCGGTGATCATCTCGTCCCACACGTCCACGTAGCGGCGCAGACCCCGCCAGAAGTCCTGGCGGCGACGTTGCTCGAACAGTTCGAAGGGGGTCCCCTGCTGTTCGACCCAGGTGTAGTAGCCGAGGTTGAAGATACGGGTGCGGTCGCGCTCGGTGCACTCGATCATGTGGTCGGTGTCGACCTCGGCCAGGTGCCGTCCGTACACCTCGGCAGCCGCGATGGCATCGAGATCGCCTCCGAAGCGGTTGGCCAGGGTCTTGGCGCGCTCGCTCGGATACAGCGCCGCGCCGTCGGTGGCCACCGTGACGAGGGCGTCGTCGGGGCCGAGGTCGAGCAGCTTGGCGGTCTTGATGGCCGCGAGCACGTTGCAGATCGCCGAGAACCCGAAGTGCTCGAGGGTGTCGACCACGGCGGCGGGTACACCGACCCGGTCGACCAGGTGTGCCCGACCGGCATCGCTGTTGAAGAGCACGTCGAGATCGTCGGTGGCCCGGTCGCTGATCGCCACGACCACGTCGGTGTTCATCACGTTGTGGATCAGCGGGATGTGCTTGTCGCCGATGCCCTGGATGTTGTGCTCGCCGAAACCGTTCTCGAGCATGGTCGGGCACTCGAGCGCCTCGACGGCCACGATGCGCGTGCCGTAGGTGTCCTTCAGGTGGTCGCCGGCGGCGATGGTGCCGGCCGAGCCGGTGGCCGACGTGAATGCTGCCAACCGCAGGTCACGTCCGCTGGCGTCGCGGACCGACTCGAACACGTGCCCGAGCGCCCGTCCCGTCACGGTGAGGTGACCGAGGTGGTTGCCGAATTCGCTGAACTGGTTCAACACGAAGTTGCCGGGATCGAGCGCCAGCTCGTTACAGGCGTCGTAGATCTCCTTGACGTTCGACTCGGTACCGTGGGTACGGATCACGTCGTCGGCGGGGTTCTCGCACCAGCGGTCGAGCCAGTCGAAGCGCTCCTGGCTCATACCCTCGGGCAGGATCGCCACGCCCCGGCTCGCCATGATGCGGCTGATCGCGATGCCACCACGGGCGTAGTTGCCGGTGGACGGCCAGATCGCCCGGTGCCGGGTGGGGTCGAACTGGCCCGTGACCACCCGTGGAGCGAGACACGCGTAGGCGGCCAGCACCTTGTGGGCGGTGATCATCGGGAAGCGGTCGCCGAACGCCACGATGATCGGGCTCTCCACACCGGTGAGGCTCGGGGGCAACACGATGTGGTCGGGCACGGCCACCCGGCCGCCGGCCAGATCGTTGTACCAGTGCACTCGCCACAGGTTGCGGGCGTCGGGTCCGTTCATGTCGGCGTCGCCCACCATCTCGGCATGATCGAACGTGGCCGGATCGGCCAGCTGGGCGAAGGTCGGCAGCACGAGGCCCTGGTCACGGAACCGGGAGACGCTGTTCGCGAGCGCAGCCTCGTCCACCACCCGGTCGGCCAACCCGAACTGGTTCTCGAGCGCCTCGGCGTGGACGTTCGGGATGTTCGGGTTCAGGGCGGGGTCGGTCACGGTCACGCTTTACAGTCTGTCAAGGATGGGCACCGATGCCCTGCCGCAGCGCCCAGGATCCCATCACCTCTTCATCCTGCGTTCACAGTTCGAGCGGTACGGTTCTCGTCGGTGCAGGACGGGCTCAGACGTGACGACGAACGGGGCGCAGTCGACGAGCTCCTGCACACCTACCAGCAGGCCCTCGTCCAGCTCAGCATCATGGCCGACCAGAAGGCCAACATCATCCTGGGTGCCTCGCTCATCATGATCACGATCATCGTCGGGCTCGGTTCGAGCGCCGGCCTCACCGCCAGTCTCGCGACGCTCGGGGCGTTCACGGTGGCCTCGTCGATCGCTGCGCTGATGGCGGTGATGCCCTCGACCGGGAACAACCCCAACACGCAGAAGAGTCCGCTCTACTTCGGCGACATCGCCCACATGACCGAACAGGAACACCAGGACACGATGACCGGGATGATCCGCAGCGAGGACGGCGTGTACCGGAGCATGCTGATCGACATCCACCAGCAGTCGAGGAATCTCCAGCTCTCGAAGTTCCGGTATCTGCGCATGTCGTACTCGCTGTTCATCGTCGGTCTGGTGGTCACCAGCGCAGTGGTGACCATGGAGGTTGCCACCGGCCGCATCTGACGGCGACCACGTGTGGGCAGCAGGAGCAGCATCGAGGACCGATCTGACCCTCGTCCGGCTTCCCGTAGTCTGAGACGGTCACCCGGCGGGCGTGGCGGAACTGGCAGACGCGCGGGCCTTAGGAGCCCGTTCCGGAAGGAGTGAGGGTTCGAGTCCCTCCGCCCGCACGATGAACGAACACGTCGATCCCGCCCACTCCAGCGATCTCCCCACACCCGCACTCGTGATCGATGGCGACGTGTTCGACCGCAACCTCGCGGTGATGGCCGCTACCCATCCCGGCCCCGCACTGAGACCGCACGTGAAGGCCCACAAGTGCACCTCGATCGCCGCTGCCCAGGCGTCCATGGGGCACCTCCGATTCACGTGTGCGACTCCGCGCGAGGTGATCGGCATGGCAGCGGCGGGCCTCGGTCACGACCTCCTGCTCGCCAACGAGACGGTCGACGCGGTCCGGCTGCGAGCCATGGCCGGGCTCGACAACCCGGTCACGGTCGCGGTCGACTCCGACTCCACGCTCGATGCCGCCGTTGCTGCGGGCATCGAGCGGGTACTGATCGACGTGAACGTCGGCCTCCCCCGGTGTGGTGTCGCCCCCGATGCTGCCGGCCGCCTCGCCGATCTCGCACGGTCGGCCGGGCTCGAGGTGCGGGGGGTGATGGGCTACGAAGGTCATCTGATGATGGTGACCGACCGCTCCGAGCAGGCCGAACGGGTCGAGGCCGCGATGGCACTGCTGCGACGGGCACATGCTGATGTGGGCGGCCACATCGTGTCGGCCGGCGGTACCGGCACGTTCGATCTCCACGAGCGCACCGGTGTGAACGAGGTGCAGGCCGGCAGCTACGCCCTGATGGACACCCACTACGGCCGACTGGGGCTCCCGTTCGAACAGGCGGTGTTCGTGCTGGGCACCGTGATCTCGGTGGGCGACCGCTATGCGGTGGCCGACGTGGGCCTCAAGGCACTCGGCATGGACCACGGCGATCCCGACCTCGTGATGGACGACGGCAGTCCTCGTTCAGTGTGGTTCTGCAGCGACGAGCACATCACCTTCTCGATCGACGGAGGCTCCACGGGCGGTGGCGCGCCCGTCGTGGGCGATCGCGTGAGGGTGGTGCCGGCGCACGTCGACCCCACGATGGCGATGCACGAGGTCGCATGGGTGGTGCGTGACGACCGGGTGACCGACCGCTGGCCGATCGACCTCCGCGGCTGGTGACCCCCAGATCTCACTCCGAACTGTCTGCGCCACACGGCCGGTTCCGGCCGCTCCTCGCGGACAGTTCGTGGAGGAGGGCTCGGAGGGCGCGGCCGCGGTGGGACACGGCCTGCTTCTCGTCGAGGGTCATCTCGGCGAACGTGCGACCGTCGCCGTCGATGGGGACGAACACCGGGTCGTAACCGAACCCGCGGTCGCCGCGTTCGGCGGCGGTGATGTGGCCCTCGCACACCCCGTCGACCACGATCTCGCTGCCGTCGGGCCAGCGGACCACCAGCGACGTGCGGAAGCGCGCCGAGCGGTCGCCGCCCGCCAGCGCGAGTTCGTCGAGCAGCTTCGCCCGGTTGTCGACATCCGAACAGTGCTCGCCCGCGTACCGGGCGCTGCGCACCCCCGGCCGACCGCCGAGCGCGTCCACCTCGAGGCCGGTGTCATCGGCCACCGCCGGCAACCCGGTCGCGGCCACGAGGGCGACTGCCTTCAGGCGGGCGTTGCCGACCAGCGTGTCGGCGTCCTCCACCACGTCGGGAACCTCCGGCGGACGGGGCAGCAGGTCGACCACCCCGGCCAGGAGGTTGGCGATCTCGGCCACCTTTCCGGGATTGGCCGAGGCGCACACCAACGTGGGGAGGCCGGCCGCCACGGTCACTCGCTGGGTTCGAAACCGCAGACGTTCACCGAGTAGTCCTCGAGCACCGCCTCGGCCGAGGCGAACTCGGGTGACTCGGCCAGCTCGAAGATGCGCTCGAACGCCTCCGGGTCGTTCTCGTCGAGGGAGTCGATCTCTTCGAAGAAGTCGACGAACGTGCCGAGCGCATCGCGCACCTCGTCGTTGGGTGCCGCTGCTCGCAGCTCGGTCATGGCATCGAGGAACATCGCGTCGCTCTCGTCAGCCGTCATCGCGTCGGTCTCCTCCTCGAGCTGGGAGATCCGCGCGCAGAACGCCTCGTCGGACAGGGCGGCGCCGCCAGCGCCACCGCTCGAATCGTCGCCGCCGCAGGCAATCGGCAGCACGAGCGCCAGGCCGGCGATCAGCATCAGGGGGGTTCGCGTCAAGCGCATGTGGTGACTCCTCGTCGATGGTTCCCGGGATCGATGGTGCACCGGTCCCGATGTGGCACCGTAGCGAGAGTCTGGCGGTCGACGTGTCAGGAACGTGAAAGTCGTCAGCGGGCGACCGGCGGCTGGGCCACCGTCGCGGCCTGGAGATCGGCGATCCGGATCATGCCCGATTCGGCCAGCGCGAGCAGTTCGTCGAGCTGTGACCGGCTGAACGCCGTGCCCTCGGCGGTGCCCTGCACCTCGACGAACTTCGGGTCACCGCCGTGCACCGGACGGAGCATCACCACGTTCATGTCGACCTCGGCCACGCTGTCCTCCACGTACGGCAGGTCGAGCAGCGGCACGCCACCGACGATGCCGACGCTGATGGCGGCGCACTGCGAGTGCAGCGGGTGCACGCCGATCAGGCCCGACCGCATCTTGCGGGTGAGCGCGTCGTGGAGGGCGATGTAGCCGCCACAGATGCTGGCCGTGCGCGTCCCGCCGTCGGCCTGCAGCACATCGCAGTCGACCACGACCTGTCGTTCGCCGAGCAGCGTCATGTCGCACGCTGCCCTGAGCGAGCGGCCGATCAGCCGCTGGATCTCCACGGTGCGCCCGCTCTGCTTACCCCTGGCCGCCTCCCGATCGACCCGCTCGGGCGACGATCCGGGGAGCATCGAGTACTCGGCGGTCACCCAGCCCTTCCCGCTGTTGCGCATCCAGCGCGGCACGTCCTCGTCGATGCTGGCCGTGCACAACACGCGGGTCTTGCCGAACGTGACGAGACACGAACCGTCGGCCATCTCGGTGAAGTCGCGCTCGAACGTGATCGGGCGGAGCTGGTCGGCGGTTCGGCCGTCGGGGCGTTCGGTCATGGCGCGACCGTACCGCCATCACGCCAGGGTTCGGTGGTGTCGAGTTCGGGACCGAGCAGTCGCCCACCCAGCATCCGGAACCACTCGATGTCGCCGCTCGACACCCACCGATGACGACCACCCTCGGGGCGCTCGCCCGGTGGCCGCAGGAGCCCGAGGTCGTTCAGCACCGTGTGGGCGGCGAACGCCGTCTCGTCGGCGGAACTGACCAGCGTGACCTCGGGCCCCATGACGTCGCTGATCGTCCGGGCGAGGAACGGATAGTGGGTGCAGCCGAGCAGGAGCGCGTCGACACCGGCGTCACGGAGTGGCGCGAGGAGTCGTTCGGCGAGCACCGTCACCTCGTCGCCGGTCGTGCGACCACGCTCCACGAACTCGACGAAGCCGGGACATGCCGCCGACGCGAGGTGCACCGGTGCCCCCGTGCGGGCCACGGCGTGCAGGTACGCGCCCGACGAGATCGTGCCGACCGTGCCGATCACCCCGACACGCCCGGTGCGGGTGGTCGTCACGAGCGATCGGGCACCCGGCTCGATCACGTCGATCACCGGCACGGGCAACTCGGCGCGGAGCTCGTCGAGCCCGGCCGCGGTGGCCGTGTTGCAGGCGACCACGACCGCTTTGGCGCCGTAGTCGTCCACCAGGCTCCAGGCGAGCTCACGGGCATACCCGCGGACGTCGTCGAGCGGCTTCGAGCCGTACGGGTAGCGGCCCGTGTCGCCCACGTACACGAGGTCTTCGTCGGGCAGGAGGTCGATCAGGGCGCGGGCCACCGTCAGCCCACCGAACCCCGAGTCGAACATCCCGATCGGCCGATCCACGGGGGCTGAGGTTACGGCGCGAGGTGACCGCGTGACCGATCTGACAGCGTGAGCACCTGCTGCTCGACCGACGGCGGGAGCACGGACGTGACGGACGTGGCATGCTCGGACGCATGTCCGCAGCACGCGACGAGTGGGCCTCCACCGTCGTCCTCGGTGACGGCGACACCGGTTTGATCCGGCCGATGATGCCCGAGGACCGGGAGGGGCTGCTGGCGTTCCACGAGCGTCAGTCGGTCGAGAGCAAGTACCGACGGTATTTCTCGGCGAAGCCGACGCTGTCGGCCACCGAACTCGACCACTTCACGCAGGTCGACTTCGTCGATCGCGTGGCGCTGGTGGTCGAACTGCACGACGAGTTCATCGGGTGGGCGAGCTACGAGCGGTGGCCGAACCGCGACGATGCCGAGGCCGCGTTCATGGTGGACGACGAGCACCAGGGCAAGGGCATCGCGACGCTCCTGTTGGAGCACCTGGCCGCGATCGCCCGCTCGAACGGCATCCGCCGCTTCACCGCCGAGGTACTGGCCGACAACAGGGGCATGACCAAGGTGTTCACCCGGGCCGGCTGGCCACTGCAGCGGCGCTTCGATTCAGGGGTGATCGACTTCGACTTCGATCTCGACGACACCACCGAGTTCGTCGATTCGGTCGAACGCCGTGAGCAGCGCGCCGACTCGCGATCGGTCGCCCGGATGTTCCTCCCGCGGACGATCGCGGTGGTGGGCGCCTCCGACCGGATCGGCACGGTCGGACACGCACTGTGGACCAACACCACCCGCGAGTTCGCCGGAACCTGCTATCCGGTGAACCCTCGTCGCGAAACGGTCGACGGGCACACGTCGTACCCCGACGTGGCGTCGATCCCCGACGACGTGAACCTGGCCGTGATCGCCGTTCCCCACTCGGCGCTGGAGGCCGCAGTCGACGACTGCATCGCGGCTCGTGTCCGTGGCGCCATCGTCGTGACCTCGGTGGACGACACGGGCATCGACGTGCAGGCGCTGGTGCAGCGAGCTCGACGGAACGGTCTGCGCCTGATCGGTCCGGCCAGCATGGGTATCTCGTCGCCACGTCCCGACATCGCGATCTCGGCCTCGCTGGTCGACGTCCCGCTGCTGCCGGGCGGTGTGGCCGTCTCGATGCAGTCGGGCACGCTCGGCACCTCGTTGCTCCGGCTGGTCGGCGAGTTGCACATGGGGCTGTCGTGGTTCGTGTCGCTCGGCGACAAGTCCGACGTGTCGGGCAACGACCTGCTCCAGTTCTGGCTGGACGACGAGGCGACCACCGTGATCGCCATCTACACCGAGTCGTTCGGCAACCCGCGCAAGTTCGCGCGTATCGCCCGACGGGTGTCGCAGCAGCGGCCGATCGTGGCGGTCCGCACCGGCGCCGCGCTGTTCGGCGCCGCCACCGGGGCCCTGTACCAGCAGGCCGGCGTGATCGAAGTGCCCACCGTGGTCGCGATGCTCGACACGGCGCGGGTGATGGCCACCCAGCCGTCGATGGACGGCGACCGGGTCGCGGTGGTCACCAACTCGCGCAGCCCCGGGGTGCTGGCAGGAGCCGCGCTCACCACCGCCGGTCTCACCACCGTCGATCCGCCGGTGGCCCTCGACTGGCGGGCCGGCGACCACGATTTCGCCGAGGCGGTCACGGCGGCGATCGCGTCCGATCAGGTGGATGCCGTCATGGTCATCCACGCTCCGCCGGTCGCATCGGCCATCGGTGGCCCGGTCGGAGCCATCGACCAGGCTGCCGCCGATGCCGACAAGCCCGTGGTCGCCGTGATGCTCGGCGAGCTCGACGGACCGCTGCGCCCGGGTTCGCCGATCCCCCGCTTCACGTTCCCCGAACCGGCCGCCGCCGCACTCGGACGTCTCCGCTCGTACTGGCGGTGGCGCACCACCGAGGGCCTGAGCGTGCCCGATGCGACGCTCGACATCGACGTGGCCGGCGCGGCCCGTCTGATCGGATCTGCACTCGAGCACGGACCCTGTGAGCTCGACGTGGGCGAGATCCGCGCCCTGCTCGCGACCTACGGGATCCGCATGGCCGAGGCCAGGGTCGTCCCTGCCGATCTCGCCCTGGTGGCCGCCGAGGAGATCGGGTACCCGGTGGCGGCCAAGGCGACGCGCCGCCGCGCCGGACATTCGGCACGAGCGGGTGTCGCGCTCGATGTGAACGACGCCGACGACCTCACCGCGGCCCTCGCGACCATGGCCGAACACCTCGGCGACGACGCCGCCAACATCATGGTGCAGCGCATGGTCTCACCGGGCGCGGATCTCCGGGTGCACGTCACCTGTGACGGCGAGCTCGGACCGGTCGTGACCGTCGGACTCGGCGGATCGAACGCCGACGTGATCGCCGACGAGGTGAGCCGCCTCGCACCCGTCTCGTCCACCAGTGCCGCCACGATGATCGCGGCCACCCGCGCTGCCGGGGTGCTCGATGCCGACGACACCGACGCCATGGTCGACGTGGTGGTGCGTACCGCCCAACTCGTGTCCGATCACCCGGAGATCGCGATGCTCGATCTCAACCCGGTGATCGTGGCCGACGGCTCCTGCTGGGTGACAGACGCCATGGCCGAGCTTCGTCATCCGAACCGCTCGACCGCCGCGCTGCGTCGCCTCGAGTGAGCCGGCGGGCCGTCAGAAGTAGATGATCTTCTCGGCAGCCGCTTCGGCCACGTCGAGGTCGTCGGTGTACGCACCGGTCGAGAGGTACTTCCAGCCGCCGTCGCAGACGATGAACACGATGGTGCCACTGTCGATCTGCGTCGCAATCTTGGCCGCGCCTGCCAGCGACGCTCCCGAGGAGATCCCGGCGAAGATGCCGCACTCGCTCACGAGCCGGCGAGTCCATTCGATCGACTCACGTGGGCGGACCACGCGCTTGCGGTCGAGCAGTTCGAAGCCCGACCAGTTCTCGAACACCGGGGGGATGTATCCCTCCTCGATGTTGCGCAGACCCTCGACGGTCTCGCCGAGCGGGGGTTCGACGGCCACGATCTGGATGTCGGGGTTCTGTTCCTTCAGGTACCGGCCGGCACCCATGAGCGTGCCACTGGTGCCGAGACCGGCCACGAAGTGGGTGACCTCGGGCACGTCGCGGAAGATCTCGGGACCGGTGCCCTCGTAGTGGGCGCGAGGGTTGGCGTCGTTCGCGTACTGGTAGAGGAAGCACCACTCGGGGTGTTCGGCGGCCAGATCGCGCGCTCGGGCGACCGCGCCGTTCGATCCCTCGTCACCCGGGGTCACGATGATCTCGGCGCCGAAGATCTCGAGCATCTGGCGGCGCTCGATCGACACACTGGCGGGCATGAGGATCTTGATCGGATAGCCCTTGATGCGGGCGATGGCCGCCAGGGCGATGCCGGTGTTGCCCGACGACGGTTCGAGGATGGTCTGACCGGGGAGCAGGTGACCATCCTTCTCGGCCTGCTCGATCATGGCCTTGGCGATGCGGTCCTTCACCGAGCCGAACGGGTTCTGCATCTCCATCTTGGCGAGGATCCGGACGTTCGGGTTGGGCGACAGGTTCGAGACATCGACGATCGGGGTCTCGCCGATCATGTCGAGCACCGAGTCGTTCACGAGCCCGAGTCGAGGTTCTCCCATGAAGGTGGTCATCGTGTACTGCAACCTCTCGGCACTCGGGGGAATTCCGACAAATCCGATTCGCTGAGTCATGATTCTACCCGCGTGTGGCCGTGAGAGCATGAGCGGATGCGCAAGTACGTGATCATGGGGGTCCAGGGCAGCGGCAAGGGCACCCAGGCCACACTGCTGGCCGACACCTTCGACCTGGTCCACGTGAGTGTGGGGGACATCTTCCGGTGGCACGTCCAGAACCACACCAAGCTCGGCGCGCAGGTACGACGGATCATGGCGTCCGGTGACCTCGTGGACGACGATCTCGTGGAGTCGGTCGTCCGGAACCGCCTCGACGAACACGACTGGAACTACGGCTTCGTGGTGGACGGCTTCCCGCGTAACGCCCGCCAGGCCGAGTTCTTCCTCGAGAGCTTCGACATCGACGGCGTGGTCGTGCTGGAGATGCCCGACGAGGAGGTGGAACGACGGGTGCTGTCGCGGCGGCTCTGCAGCCAGTGCGGGCTCGACTACAACCTCATCGCCCATCGACCCGAGGTGGCAGACCGGTGCGACGTCTGCGCCGGCAAGCTCGTGAGCCGCCCCGATGACCATCCCGAGGCGCTGCGGCAGCGCCTGGCCGAGTACCACACGAGCACGGCGCCGGTGATCGAGATCTTCCAGCGCAAGGAGTACGTGGTGTCGATCGATGCCACGAAGCCGAAGCAGGACGTCTTCAACGACATCTGCCACCGGCTCGATCTCCCGCTGGGGCGCTGACCACGCCGGCGCGCGCACGGCCATACTGGGCCGATCAGGCACACCGGCACCACCCTCCGTCACCGTCCCCGCAGTCATCGTCGATGGCTCGCCGTCGTGGCGGTGGCCACGCTGGTGCTGAGCGCATGCACCGACGGTGGCACCGACCCCGAGACCGTGAACCGCGAGCCCTCCCCCACCGAGCCGTCCGAGATCACGACGACACCTCCCGACGAGTCGCCAGCCACCACTGATCCCTCGACCACCGAACCACCCGGCACCGAGCCCACCGAGCCCGACACCACCAGTGCGTCCACGCTCGAGTGGAGCACGTGTGACGACGAGGAGTTCGACGTCCAGCTCGAGTGCGCCACCCTGGCGGTCCCACTCGACCACGACGAGCCCGATGGCGACACGATCGACATCGCGCTGATCCGCCTCCCCGCCGTGCTCGAGCGCGAAGGGGCCGTACTGGTCAACCCGGGTGGGCCGGGTGGGTCGGGCATCGACTACGTGGCAGCGCTGGGCACGTACGCACAGGGCGAGATGGGGCTCGAACGCTTCGACATCGTCGGCTTCGACCCGCGCGGCGTCGACCGATCGAACGGGTTGCGCTGTCTCGACGACGACGAACTCGACGATCTCCTCTTCGACCGCATCGACGAGATCGGCGACGACTCCGACGAGCTCGACGAGGGCAGGGACGACGGCACGGTGGGCGCCGACATCGACGACGAACGGCTCGCCGAAGCCTGCGTCGCGGCGTTCGGCGACAGCCTGCAGCACTTCTCCACCGTCGCGACCGCCCGCGACATGGATCTGATCCGCCTCGCGATGGGCGATCCCACGATCTCCTACATCGGCATCTCGTACGGCACGTACCTCGGGGCCGTCTACGCCACCGAGTACCCCGACCGGGTGCGGGCATTCGTGCTCGACTCGGCGTTCGAACCCACCGGCGACACCATCGAGCAGCAGTACCTGACCCAGCTGGTGGGTTTCGAGGAGGCGTTCACCGCCTGGGCCGAGAACTGCGAGGCCGACGACTCGTGCACGTTCGGTGGGGACGACGTCGAGGGCAGCTGGGATGCGTTGCGCGAGCAGCTCGACGACTCCCCCATCGCCAACGCCGACGGGCGGGCGGGCACCGCCTCGGTGCTCGAGACCGCCACCATTGCCGCGCTCTACGACCAGCTGACGTGGTCACGCCTGGCGTCGGCCCTCGAGTCAGCCTCCGGAGGCGACCCTGGCGGGCTGTTCGAACTGGCCGACCTCTATCTCGGCCGGTCGAGCGACGGCACGTTCAGCACGATCCAGCAGTCGAACACGATCATCAGATGTGCGAGCGGCTTCGGCAGCGCACTCCCCGACGATCCCGAAGCACTCGCCGCGCTCATCCGCGAGACCTCACCGCGCTGGGGTGGCGACGTGGACGCGGACAGCTTCAGCGACCGCTGCGCCGACCTCGTTCCGCCGGTCGAGCTCCCCACGCTGTCGTTCGACGGCGACGCCCCCATCATGGTGGTCGGCGGGGTGAACGATCCCGCCACCCCGTTCCGCTGGGCGGAGGAGATGGCCGAGGTGCTGGGAGCATCGGCCACGCTCGTCACCTGGAACGGTGAGGGTCACGGCCAGCTCTTCGGCTCCTCGTGTCTGATGGGTCTCGCATCGACGGTGATCGTCGAACTCGAGGCGCCCCCTGCGGGCACGACGTGCGAGCCCGACCCCGATGTGGAGCGTCCCGACTTCTGGGACGACCTCCCGGTGCCCGACGGCGTCAGCGCCGAGACCCTCCCCGCCGAGGCCCTGCTCCTGCTCGGTCTCCCCCCTCGCCTCGTCTACGGCGAGGCCCGCGCCTCGACGCTCGCGCCCGACGACGTGATCGAGGCCTACGACCGAGCGATGTCCGACGTCGGCTTCGAGTCGTTCGGTGTCGAAGAACCGATCCCGGGTCTGCTGTTCGCGACGTACGTCTCATCCACGTTCGACATCGTGGTGCTGCTCGTGCTCACCGAGGAGGCGTACGACGACGACGAGCTCGCACCTGCAGCGCGCCTCACCGACGACGGCGAGACCCTGCTCGCCCTCGTCTCGTTCCCCATCTGATCGTCGCGATCGAGACGACCGGGATCAGGTCACCGGGATCAGGTGACCTCGATCGGCTCCTCGGTGATCCCGCCCCCGACGATCCGGTAGCTGCGAACTTCTGGCACGTCGCGCTTCAGGCTCACGATCACGTAATGCCACGACGGATCCGGCGCCTGCGCCACGTCGGTCGGGCTCGGATACGGCTCGGAGTGGGTGTGCGAGTGCACCACTCCGTTGATCTCGATACCACGATCGTCGGCGGCGTCCTCGGCCCGGAGATGATCGTGCGGATCGATGGTGTAGACCCTGGCCGACGCGGCGGTGTTGCGGCAGGGGAAGAAGACCTCCGCCGTGTCGTCGTCCGTCCCGGTGCTGCCGGCGATGAGACCGCACGCCTCTTCGGGATAGCAGTCGTACGCGAGCGCGATCAGTTCGTCGAGGGCCGATCGGCTCAGTCTCAGCACGCTCCGGACCATATCCCGGGCTGTCCCCCGCATGGCTGGTCGGTAACCTCGACGGTCCCATGACCCCGCCCGGCACCAAACCCGTCGCGAGCAACCGTCGCGCCCGCCACGACTACGACATCCTCGACACCATCGAGGCCGGCATCGTGCTGCAGGGCAGCGAGGTGAAGAGTCTGCGCCTGGCACAGGTGCAGCTGGCCGATGCCTACGCTCGGATCCGAGACGGTCAGGTCTGGATGGACGGCGTGCACATCTCCCCCTACGCCTTCGCCAGCGGTGTGGGGGCCCACGACCCCGATCGTTCGCGCAAACTGCTCATGCACCGCAACGAGATCGACCGGCTGGCCGACCGGATGGACCGGGAGCGACTCACGCTCGTGCCACTGTCGATCTACTTCCGCAACGGCAAGGCCAAGGTCGAGCTCGGTCTGGCCAAGGGCCGCACCAAGGGCGACAAGCGCCAGGCCATCGCCGAACGCGACTCCAAGCGTGAGATCGAGCGGGCGCTCGGCCGAAGCGCCAAGGGCCTCGACTGAAACGTCCTCGCTCCCGTGCCCGCCCGTGCGCGGTGGAGTGATCGACGGCGTAGGCTGGATGGACATACCGAACACGGGGCTGACTGGTTTCGACGTCAGAGCTGTTGGACGGGTTTGCGACCCGAGTTGCTCAGACTCGCTAAACGGGGCACCAAACACAATCGACGCCAAAAACGCCGATTTCGCTCTCGCCTGATCTTCAGGTCATGAGATGCGATCATCGTGAGCAGTAATGCCGCACGGGGCCACTCCACCGCAGCCCGGCACCAGAAGCGGGGGATGACGGCGAGAAAGACCGCTGACGGTCGGAAAGACGACTGACCCACGGGAAAGACCGTGCGTCGATCCTCCGGGATCAACCGACCCGCCGGTGAGCCAGCGTCAGGCTCGGAGTCGGGAATGGTCGTAGCAGGTCCGCCCACGGGCTGATGGACGGGGGTTCGATTCCCCCCAGCTCCACGAAACGAAGGGGGAGTCGTGGAAATGCGGCTCTCCCATTCGTGGAATTTCGGTTTGCCATCGGCGGGCCGAGCAGACGGACCGGTCATGCTCCCCATG
>REDU01000007.1 GCA_007693335.1 Ilumatobacter sp.
GTCAACTTCTTGTTCGTCGACTACAAGGGAGGGTCGGCGTTCAGCGAGTGCGTCAAGCTGCCGCACTGCGTCGGGCTCGTCACCGATCTCAGCCCACATCTGGTCGACCGGGCGCTCACGTCGTTGCACGCTGAGCTGCATCGGCGTGAGCAGCTGTTCGGTGCCCTCGACGCCAAGGACATCCACGAGCTCGAGCGACGGGGTGCGGCCGAGACACCGCCGGCGCTGCTCATCGTGATCGACGAATTCGCCGCGCTCGTCCAGGAGGTTCCCGATTTCGTCAACGGCGTCGTCAACGTGGCCCAGCGCGGACGGTCGCTCGGCCTGCACCTGATCCTCGCGACGCAACGGCCCGCCGGGGTGATCACCGGCAATCTGCGAGCGAACACGAACCTGCGCGTCGCGCTCCGCATGGCCGACGAGTCGGACAGCTCCGATGTGATCGACGTCGGCGATGCGGCCTTCATCGACCCCGGCTCTCCGGGGCGCGGGTTCGCGAAGGTGGGACCCGGACGGACGTTCGCTTTCCAGTCGGCCTTCTACGGCGGCTGGTCGTCGGACGCGTCGAACGATCAGCATGTCGTGGTCCGACCACTCGCGATCGACGTCGCCACGCCGTGGCCGGCGCAGCGGGCAGCCCGTGTTGCCGTCGACCAACCGAACGACCTGGCTCGCCTCGTGATGGCCACCCAACGGGCCGCGCTGGTGGGACAGCACCCACCACCACGCCGACCGTGGCTCCCTGAGCTCCCGACCGACCTCGATCTGCGGGAGTCGCCGCTGACGCGCTCGGACGCCGAGATCGTGTTCGGCTCGTGCGATCTGCCCGCTCAACAGGCCCAGCCGCCGATCAGCTTCTTCCCGGATCGCGACGGCAACCTCGCGGTGTTCGGCGCGACGGGTTCGGGCAAGAGCGCCCTGCTCCGCACGATCGCGATGGTGGCGGGTTCGACCGCAGGAGCGCCGGACACCGGCGACGGCCCCTGCCACGTGTACTGCATCGACTTCGGCTCCCGCAGCCTCCAGCTCCTGGATGACTTCTCCCACGTCGGAGCGGTGGTCAACGCCGACGATCACGAACGCATCGCCCGCCTCGTCCGCGAGTTGCGCAGCACGATCGACGAGCGGCAGCGGCGCTACCAATCCGCAGATGCCGACACCATCGCGCAATACCGCGAGCGAGCCGGTCGGGCGACCGAGCCCAGGATCCTCCTGCTGATCGACAACTTCGGGGCGTTCCGTCAGGCGTACGACTCGCCTGATCGCGCAGGAGTCCTCGACATGCTGTTGTCGCTCATGTCCGATGGCCGATCCGTCGGCGTCCACGTCGTGCTGTCCGCTGATCGACCGGCCGCCGTACCGTCGGCGGTCATGTCGCTCGTGTCCCGCCGACTTGCGCTTCGGCTGGCCAACGAGAGCGACTACCTCCTGCTCGGCGAGCCTGCCAACGTGCTCGACGGCGAGACGCCACCCGGCCGCGGCGTGGAGAGCGGGCGCGAGTTCCAGGTGGCCGTGCTCGGCGGCACCGGCAACATCGCCGAGCAGATGCGCCTGTCGCGTGCACTGGCGCGTCACGACGGGTTCGTGGCCGATCGTGAGCCGGCCCCACCGGTGCGGCGACTCCCTCAACTGGTTCGTCTCGCCGATCTCCCGGCCGCTGTAGCCGACCGCCCCACGCTCGGGATCGACGATGCGACCCTGTCGCCGATCGGGTTCGAGCCCGTGGGAGCGTTCATGGTCGCCGGGCCTCCGGGCAGTGGGCGCACCACCGCGATTGGGGCGATCGCCGTCTCGCTGGCCCGTCACCAGCCCTCGATCCAGCGGGTGCTGTTCGCCGAGCGTCGATCGTCGCTCGCGCCGCTCGCACGCTGGACGACCGTCGCCGAGAGGCCGCGGGAACACGCCGACCTCGCCGCCGCGATCACCGCTGATCTCCTGGCGGTCGAGGGTGAGGTGTCCGGTCTTGCGATCTTCGTGGAGAACGTGACCGAGGCGCTCGAGCAGGCCGAGGTGGAGGCGGCGCTCACCGAGTTGATCAAGACGGCGCTCGCCCACGACGCCTTCGTCGTGGTGGAGGGTGAGGCATCGATGCTCGCGCGGGCGTGGAAGCTCGACGTCGTCAAGAACCAGCGCACCGGGCTGCTCCTGCAGCCGCAGCCCGGCGACGGCGAACTGCTCAAGGTGAACCTGCCGCGGGCGCCCCAGGACCAGTTCCCATCGGGGCGGGGGTTCGTCGTGGCGCGACGGAACGTGGCCAAGGTGCAGGTCGCCGTGCCCGACGCCGAGTGAGGCTGAGTCGACGCTGCAGGGCACGCTGCAGGGCAGCGATCCGGGCCACATGGAGATTCGTCCCCATTTCCCCCTTTGGCGATCGCAACTACGGTCGATCACGAGGCGACGGAGTCGTCCGAACCAATCCAACGACCGAGAGGAACGAACACCATGGCCCAGATCCGTGTCACTCCCGAGGAGCTCGAAGCCCTCAGCTCGAAGATCAACAGCAACGGCAACGTCGTGAGCGAGCAGATCAACACCGCCACCGCTGCGGTTCAGAACCTCGTGAACCAGGGATGGGACGGCGCCGCATCGGCGCAGTTCGATGCCATCTGGCGTGAGTGGGCCACCGGCGCCCGGCAGATCCAGGAGGCGATGATGAACATGTCCGTCTACCTCGGCAAGGCCGCGAGCACCTACCGCGACGTCGACACCCAGCTGGCCCAGGGCCTCGGCGGCTGAGGGGTCGTCCGATGTCGCGGCGAGAGATCAGGGTGAACCCGGAGGAACTCGGCGCCTTGGCGTCGAGCCTCCGGCTCGCCCACCGGACGCTCGCGACCTCACCTCGCTACGCCCACCTCGAGGCCGGCGACGTGTGGGGTCGGCTCCCCGGTGCGGTGAGCGACTTCATCACCAAGAACGAGAAGCCGCGCGAGGAGCTGATCCAACAGCTCGACGTCGCGGCTCAAGCGCTCGGCGCGGCAGCACGAACCTTCGGTGAGACCGAGAGCTGCCTCGTCCGAGCCCTGACCGGGGGGACGTGATCATGGCGTGGTACCAGCAGCCATCGTTGGCATTCGGCGACGAGAGCGACGTGCGGGCGTGCGCCCAGGTGTTCGCCGACGTCACCGAAGCGATGTCGCGGGCCCGACCGGCGGCACTGGACTTCAACAACTCGGGTGAGGACACGTTCTCGAGCGAGTCGGCCGACGAGATCCGGGCGCAGATGGAGGGGATCCCCGAGCTGCTCCGCCGGTTCGCGGCGGCGAACGACGAGGTGGCCTCGGCGCTCCGGCAGTTCGCCCCGAAGCTGAC
>REDU01000134.1 GCA_007693335.1 Ilumatobacter sp.
GCCCTCGGGGTCACGAGCGTGGTCGACGAGGCCGACTTCGACGCCGAGCGCTGGTACCGGATCCTCCAGGACGAGGAGGTGTCGGTGTGGTACACGGCGCCGACCGCCGTCCGGATGATGATGCGTGCCGGCACCGACCTGGCGGCGTCGTACGGGCACCCGTCGCTCCGGTTCATCGCGAGCGTCGGTGAGCCGCTCAATCCGGAGGCCGTGCGATGGGGGGTCGAGGCGTTCGGACTGCCGATCCACGACAACTGGTGGCAGACCGAGACCGGCGGCATCATGATCGCCAACATCGCGGCGACCGACATCAAGCCCGGCTCGATGGGCCGACCACTGCCGGGTGTCGAGGTGGGGATCCTCCGGCGCGACGAACACGGGAAGGTCGTCGTCCACGACGGTGCCGCCGAGGAGATCCCGCTCCCGGTCGACGGTGGGCCGATGATCGAGGGGGAGCTGGCGCTGCGGCCGGGCTGGCCGTCGATGTTCCGCGGCTACCTCGACGAACCCGAGCGCACCGAGGCGTGCTTCGCCGGGGGCTGGTACCTCTCCGGCGACCTGGCTCGCCGCGACGCCGACGGGTACGTCTGGTTCGTCGGACGCGGCGACGACGTCATCTCGTCGGCCGGCCACCTGATCGGTCCGTTCGAGGTGGAGAGTGCGCTGATGGAGCACCCCGCAGTGGCCGAGGCCGGCGTCATCGGCGTGCCCGACCCGGTCTCGGGCGAGCTGGTGAAGGCGTTCGTGGCGCTCCGACCGGGCCACGAGCCCACACCAGAGCTGCTCGCCGAGCTGACCGGATTCGCCCGCAAGCGTCTCGGCGCGGTGGTCGCACCGAAGCAGATCGAGTTCAACGACGACCTGCCGAAGACCAAGAGCGGGAAGATCGTGCGGCGCCTGCTGCGCGCCCGTGAGCTCGGGTTGCCCGAGGGCGACCTCTCGACCCTGGAGGGACGATGAACGATCACCTCAGACACCTGTACCGCGAGATGCTGCGGATCCGCCGGTTCGAGGAGCGCTGCGTCGAGCTGTACAGCGCCACCAAGATCCGGGGATTCCTGCACCTGTGCATCGGCGAGGAAGCGGTGGCCGTGGGCGTCATGGCCGCCCTCGACCCCGATGACCGCGTGGCGTCGACCTACCGCGAGCACGGTCACGCGCTGGCGCGCGGCGTCCCCATCCGCTCGGTGATGGCCGAGATGTACGGCAAGATGGAGGGGTGCTCGCGCGGCCGCGGCGGGTCGATGCACCTGTTCGACACCTCCGTCGGGCTCTACGGCGGCAATGCGATCGTGGCCGGAGGGCTTCCGCTCACCATCGGCATGGGCCTGGCCGATCGGCTCACCGGCCGACCCATCGTGAACGTCGCCCTCTTCGGCGACGGCGCGCTGGCCGAAGGCGAGTTCCACGAGTCGATGAACCTCGCTGCGCTCTGGAACCTCCCCGTGCTCTTCGCCTGCGAGAACAACCGGTACGCGATGGGCACGGCCCTCTCCAAGACGCACGCCGAGACCGATCTCGCTGCCCGCGCCGCCGGGTACGGCATGCCCGCCGAGACGGTCGACGGCATGGACGTCGTGGCGGTCGAGGAGGCGACCCGCCGGGCGGTCGACTCGATCCGGGCCGGCGAGGGGCCGCGCTTCATCGAGTTCCTCACCTACCGGTTCCGGGCACACTCGATGTACGACCCTGATCGCTACCGCGAGTCCACCGAGGTCGAGGAGTGGAAAGAGCGCGATCCGATCGCCCGTCTCGCCGAACAGCTCATCGACGACGGGGTGATCGACCAGGAGTCCATCGATGCGATCGAGGCCGAGATCGAGCGCGAGCTCGACGATGCGGTCGAATTCGCCGAGGCCGGGACACTGGAACCGGTCGAGGATCTCACCCGCTTCGTGCTCACGGAGGTACCGACGTGACCGCCCAACCCACCACCCAGCCGGCCACCACCCGGACGACGGGGCATACCGGGACGCCCGACACGACGAAGATCGCCGTCGACGGGGCCCCGGCCTCGACCGGCACGATGACCTACCGAGAGGCGATGCGCGCCGCGCTCCGCGAGGCCCTGACCGACGACGACCGCGTGTTCCTGATGGGTGAGGACGTCGGCAGCTACGGCGGCTGCTTCGCCGTCAGCCTCGGCCTCCTCGAGGAGTTCGGTCCCGATCGCATCCGTGACACACCGCTGTCGGAGTCGGGCTTCGTCGGCGCCGGAATCGGCGCTGCGATGGTCGGTATGCGGCCCATCGTGGAGATCATGACCGTCAACTTCAGCCTGCTCGCACTCGACCAGATCATGAACAACGCGGCCACGCTCCAGCACATGTCCGGGGGCCAGATCCAGGTCCCGATCGTGATCCGGATGACCACCGGTGCCGGCCGGCAGCTCGCGGCACAGCACTCCCACAGTCTCGAGGGATGGTTCGCCCACATCCCGGGGATCAAGGTCATCGCCCCGGCGACGGCCGACGACGCCCGATGGATGCTCCGCGAGGCGCTCGCCGATCCCGACCCGGTGCTGCTCTTCGAGCACGGCTCGCTCTACAACGTGAAGGGTGAGGTGGGCGCCACCCCGGAGATTCCCGGCATCGAGCGCGCCGCCATCCGCCGGCCGGGTCGCGACGTGTCGATCATCACCTACGGCGGGACTCTGCGGACCTGCCTCGACGCGGCCGATCTGCTCGCCGATCAGGGAATCGATGCCGAGGTCATCGATCTGCGGTCGCTGCGCCCCCTCGACGATGCCACCATCATGGCGAGCGTGGGGCGCACCCACCGCGCCGTGATCGTCGACGAGGGGTGGCGCAGCGGCAGCATCTCGGCGGAGATCAGCGCCCGCATCACCGAGCAGGCCTTCTACGCCCTCGATGCACCCGTCGGACGGGTGTGCAGCGAAGAGGTGCCGGTTCCATACGCCCAGCACCTGGAAGCCGCGACGCTGCCGTCGGTCGACAAGATCGTCAAGGCCGTTCACGAAGCGATGGAGCCGTGATCGGCCATGGGTGAGTTCCGGATGCCGTCGCTCGGTGCCGACATGGAGTTCGGCACCGTCGTGGAGTGGTTGGTCGCCGAGGGCGACGAGGTCTCGAAGGGCGACATCGTGGCCGTGGTCGACACCGACAAGGCCGACATCGACGTCGAGATCTTCGAGTCCGGCGTGATCGACGAGCTGCTCGTCCCCGAGGGTGAGCGCGTCGAGGTCGGCACACCGCTGGCACGTCTCCGCTCGACCGCCGACGGCGAACGTGCCCCGACCACGTCGTCGACAGCCCCGCA
>REDU01000156.1 GCA_007693335.1 Ilumatobacter sp.
GGGCCCGTCGGGCCCGTCGTCATCGTCATCGTCGTCATCATCGTCGTCGTCGTCATCGTCGGCGTCGTCGTCGTCGTCGTCATCGTCATCGTCGAGCTCCAGATCGTCACCGTCGAGCTCGTCGACATCGGGTTCGTCGTCGGTGTCGGTCTCGGCGGTCTCGTCGGATTCGGTGTCGTCGGGTTCGATGATGTCGTCGTCGGCCATGTCGTCTCCAGAAGTGGCGGTCGCGCCGGAGCATAGGAGGAACGCGCCACGGCCTCCCCAACCCGCTTTGTGACAACCGTCACAGAGTGGGTGCGTGGCGGTGTCAGGTGGCGTCTCGCGTGGGCTGTCGGCGGGCTTCGGCGCGTCGCTCCGACTCGAGTCGCTCGAGTTCGGGGGCGTCGACGGTCATGTGTGACATGGCCGCTGCGATCGCCCGGTGGCCGGCTCGTTCGGCGATCTGGGCGTGCATCTCGAGGGCCACCCGGCGATACGCCGGATGCCCTTGCGGCGAGGAGCGCAGCTCGAGCAGGTGGATCGCCTCACGGGCGTTGAACTGCATGACGTAGCGCAGGCGGTACGCCATCGCCACGGCATAGGACGCCTGGTGCGGGAAGTCACCGAGGAGCTGGTCGTGGAGTTCAGCCGAACGCTGCATCGCCTCGTCGAACACGCCGCGGAGTCCGGCTTCGTCGACGAGGTCGGGGCGCACGTACCCGTGGTTCGGTGTGAGCCGCTGCCACTCGATCGTGAGCAATCGGTGCCGCTGCAGGTCACGGAAGGCTCCGTAGTCGGACAGCACGTCGAACCGGTAGTCGACGCGTTCGAACGCCCGGCCGGGTTTGTGTCGCCGGTTCTCGCGCTCGCCCACGTAGGCGCGGAGCAGCGACACCCGCTCGTCGGCACCGAGGTGGCGTACCCGCTCGAGGAGCTGTGATTCGGGCAGCGACGAGTGGGCGTAGCAGATCGCGGCCAGCAGCTTGTCCTCGGCGTCGGGATCCCAGTCGACGAGGGTGACCGACGGGGCCGGTTCGACGGGCATCCCGCCGAACAGCTGCTCGACCACTGCACCGGTCTCGTCGCGGGTGGAGGCGAGATAGTCGCTCCAACGGCCGCCACGCTCGGGCAGATCGACACGGCGAAGGAAGCTCGGTATCACCTTGCGCAGCTCGGTGAGCATCAGATCGGCGTAGGTGCGCGCCTCGGGCAGCGGATGGGCCCGCATCCGCAGCAGCAGGGCCTCGAAGCCCTGACCGGTGCCGTAGATGCCGACATTCGACAGCGATGCCGCCGGCAGGATGCCGCGGGTGGCGTCGAGCGCCTTGGCCCGGGTCGCCTGGCGGTACACGAACTCGCTGTCGTCGGCGTGTCGCACGATGGTGGCACGGACATGCTCGGTCACGCCCTCGACGGCAGCGCTGTACGCGTCGAACATCCGGTCCATGTCCCCCACGTACCGGGTGCCGTGCCGGCTGGCCAGCACATCGGGATCGCGATGGAAACGGTACCGGCCGCCCAGCCGGGCGTCGTACGCGATGTAGCGCGTGCTCTGCTCGAGGTAGCTCATGAGACGTCCCCACTCGAGCACCTTGGTGAGCAGGTTCGAGGCCTGCTCACACGCGAGGTGGACCCCACCGAGCTGCGCCACCGAATCGTCGCCGTACTCGACGAAGATCCGCTCGTAGAGCGCCTCGGCGCGATCGAGACCCACCGTGGCGTCGATGGTCTGATCACCCTCGATGTCGAGCTCGCCGACGAACTCGTCGAGGAAGAGACGGCGCAGGCTCTTCGCGCTCCGGCTGTAGCGGGCGAACAGCGCACCCTTCACCACCTCGGGCAGGTTCACCAGCGCGAACACCGGAGCGTCGAGGTTCGTGAAGTAGCGACGGAGGACGTCAGCCTCATCGGGCGCGAACTCCTCCGGGACGTAGACGGTCACAACATGCCATCGTACGACGCCGGCACCGTCGACGACGGGATCTCCTCCGAACCCGTCGACTAGAGGTGCAACTCGTACGCGTCGGGCTCCACCGTCACCCGCAACGACCGCACACGTCGATGGCGTCGGCCGTCGACGTACACGTCGAGGGGTCGTTCGAACTCCCATCCGGCCGACGACCCATGAGTCGAACGGATCGACGGGTGCGGCACGTGCCGAGCCGTCGGCAGACGGCGCCACGCCTCGAGACGCTGACGCGCCGGCATGTCGGCGTGCACCTCCAGCACCTCGGCGCGGGCATCGTTCGGGTGACCCCTCGGGGCCACGTCCCAGCGGCCGATGAACTGGGTGTTGCACACGGAGTGGATGGGACCGTGCCACCATCCCGTGGGACCGCCGCGGCGTGCGACCACATGGGCCACGGCCACGAGCTCGATGCCATCGAGCTCGCACCGCAGAGCATCCATCTCGACGCGCCGCACCTCGGGAGTGGTCCCGGCGGACGCATCGGTGGGAGCGCCCAGCGTGCGGTGGACGTCGCCGGCGGAGACGGCCACGGGCACACCCCGACCCCCGGCCAGCCACGTGGCGAGCTCGTGATCGGATCCGACCACCATCAGCCCGTCGGGACGGGGCACCGTGGTCCCCCACGGCTCACCCTTGTGGATCACCATCGCCCTGTTGCGGATCATCATCAGAGGTCACCCTGGCGGAATCGGCCACCACGTCACGGAAGGCGGCGTCGGCCGCCTGTGCCGCGGCCCGGCGGGTCTCGTGGTCGGGTGCCACGCGAGCGATCTGGCCCAGCAGATCGATCAGCTGACGGGTGGTCCGCACGAAGTCACCGCCGGTCATCTCCTCGATGTCGACCACCTCGGCGAAACCTTCACCCGCCACCCACGCGTAGGCGATGGCGAAGAAGGTGGGATCGGGCGCCCGGTGCTCGCTCAGTCCGGCAGCCCGCTCGTCGGCCGAGAGTTCGGCGCTGATCGCGGCGATCCGACGGGCCCGCTCCGCGATCTCATCCGACGGGAACCACGGGCGTGGCGGGTCGTCGGGACTGCGGTGCTCGTAGACGAACAGCGATGCCAACCCCGCCACATCGGCGGCGCCGATCCCGTCGAGCAGGCCCAGGCGGAGGCACTCCGTCACCAGCAGATCGCTCTCGTGGAACGTGTGCGCCAGCATCCGCCCGGCGGGCGTGACCTGCCACGCGGCGCGATCGACGTAGCCGCGCGCGTCGAGGACGCCGAGGACCGCATCGAAATCACGCGCGAGCGACTGTTGGTGCCGGCCGACACGCTGTTCGAGCACGGCGATCTCACGCTCGACGCGATCGGCCCGGCCGGCCGCCTGCAGTCGCTGCTTCAGCTCCGGGTCGGCTTCGACGGGGTGCATGCCCCTGCGTCCCTCGTCGCGCCCACGGTCAGGTGACCGAGGTTCGAGCTTGGCCGACTTGATCCGCCGTCCGACGTCGCGCCGGTACTCGCGCCGACCGGGGGCGTACTGCGGTGGCAGGGCGATCCGGCCGACCGGCTCGGGCGGACCGTCGAGGTTCGCTGCGAGCATCTGGTGGCTGTCGCCCGCCGGTGTGATCACGGTGAGTCGGTGACCGGCTTTGCGACGCGCCGTGGCCACCACTGCGACCGGCCCCCTGTAACGCCCCAGATCGGCGCGGATCACCGACCCGGGACCGAGTGCGGCCATCGCCTCCTCGATCTCCTCGGTGTCACGCCGCTCGTCGACCCGTCGACGGGCGCGGCGGTAGTCCTCGAGATCACCGAACGGGCTCTCGGCCTCGGCGCGGAGCCGCAGGAGCTTCGTTCGCTGCCGTTCGAGCCGCGCTTCGATGCGGACCACGTCGCGGTTCGACTGGAACTGAGCGAACGAGAGGTTGAGCAGCCGGTGGGCCTCCTCGTCGCCGTACGTGCTCACGAGGTTGGCTGCCATGTTGTACGTGGGTCGGAACACCGAGCGGAGGTGGAACGAGCGGCTCCCGGCCAGCTCCGCCACCTGCTCGAAGCTCACGAACGGGCTCCAGGCCACCACGGCATGGCCGAGCTCGTCGATGCCCCGACGACCCGCACGGCCGGTGAGCTGGGTGTACTGGCCGGGGGTGAGCTGCTCGTGGTGCTCCCCCGTGAACTTCGTGAGCTTCTCGATCACCACCGTGCGCGCCGGCATGTTGATGCCCACCGCGAGCGTCTCGGTGGCGAACACCACCTTGGTGAGGCCTTCCACGAAGCAGGACTCCACGACCTCCTTGAACGGCGGGATCATCCCGGCGTGATGGGCGGCGATGCCGGCTTCGAGCTGGGCGATGAACCGCGGGTACCCGAGCACCTCGAGGTCGGTCGGATCGAGGAGCCCGAGCCGCTCGTGGGCGATCGCTCGGATCCGCTCACGTTCGGACGCGTCGGTCAGCTCGAATCCTGCGTCGAGACACGAGCGCGCCGCCTCCTCGCACTGGTTGCGGCTGAAGATGAAGACGATGGCCGGCAGCATCGACCGCTGCTCGAGCAGGCGCACCGTCTCGACCCGACCCGGGGTGTACAGGATGCGCCGGCCGCTCCCCCGCTCCGGGCGCTCCCGTGGGCCGCTGCGCCGACCACGCACCGCCGACGCGTCGAGACGGGCGGCGGCGGCGTTGGGCCGACCATCGGCGAACACGGGGAGCAGATGCAGCCGGTCGTCGGTGCGGTCGCCCACGAGGTAGTGGTTGTCGAGACGCACCGGTCGCCGCTCCTCGATCACCGCATCGGTCGGGCCCCGAACGGTGTCGACCCACTCGGCGAGTTCCGCGGTGTTGCTGACGGTGGCCGAGAGGCACACCAGCTGCACGTGATGGGGCAGGTGGATGATGACTTCCTCCCAGACCGGACCGCGGTACGTGTCCTGGAGGAAGTGGACCTCGTCGAGCACCACGACCGAGAGATCGTCGAGACCGCGGCGACGGCCGTAGATCATGTTCCGCAGTACCTCGGTGGTCATCACCACCACCGGGGCGTCGCCGTTGATGGCGTTGTCGCCCGTCAGCAGACCCACCGTGGCCTGACCGTGGCGGGCCACCAGATCGCGGAACTTCTGGTTCGAGAGCGCCTTGATGGGTGCGGTGTAGAACGCCCGGCCACGCTGTGCCAACGCTCGCTCGATGCCGTGCTCCGCGACCACGGTCTTGCCGCTCCCGGTCGGGGCCGCCACGATCACGTGGTGACCGGCGTCGATCCCGGCGATGGCGTCGAGCTGGAACCGGTCGAGCTCGAACGGGTACCGCGCCGCCTGGTTCACGACGGTCCGGGTCGGCGTCGTCGGAGCGCGAGCCATCCGATGAACGCCGCCACGAAGTACAGCAGGGTCATCGGCACCGAGAGCATGGCCAGCGAGATCGGATCACCCGACGGGGTGATGAAGGCCGCGAGCACCACGATGCCGATCAGCGCGTAGCGCCAGGCGCCGATCAGCGCGCCGGGTGTGGTCACACCCACGAGCTGCAGGAACACCAGCAGGACCGGCAGGAGGAAGCCCACACCGAACGCGGCGAACATGATCCCGACGAGGCGGATGTAGCTGCTGACGCGGAAGACCTGGTCGACGTCCTCGCCGGCCCAGGAGATGAGGAACTCGAGCGCCCGCTCGACGGTGAAATAGGCCACCGCCCCACCTGCGAGGAAGAGCACCACCGACGACAGGATGAACGGGATCGCGTACTTCTTCTCCTTCGCGTGCAGGGCGGGCACGATGAACCGCCAGATCTGCCAGAGCAGCACGGGCATGGCGAGGATCATGCCGCCGTACGTGGCGATGCGCAGCCGGGTCGAGAAGCCCTCGATGGGGTCGAGGATGAACAGCTGGGGGTCGCAGAACTCGGGTCCGCGTCGTTCGCACAACCGCTGGTACGGCCTCACCAGGAAGTCGAGCACCTGATCGTAGAAGGCGATGATGAACACCGCTCCGAGTATCACGGCGAGCGCGGCTCGGATGATGCGGGTGCGGAGCTCGGCGAGGTGTTCGGTGAGCGTCATGGCCCCGAACGACTCGTCGGGATCGTCGGTGGCGTCGGGTGACGATCCACGTGCGGATCGTCGGCTCATCGGTGATCGGTCTCGGGATCGCTCGACACCTCGTCGACGGGCACGTCGCCGAAAGGAACCTGGTCGGTGGGTTCGGGGTGGGGAGGATCGTCGGCCGGCCGTACCTGCGTGGACGCCCTGGGTGGTGACGCCGATGACGTTTGATCGGTGCTGAAGTCGGCCGACTTGCGCAGGATTTCGGCGGACTCGCGCATCTCGCGCATCGGTTCGTCCATGGCGGCCTTGAACTCCTGCTGGAACCCGGTCCCCATCTTCTTCAACTCCGAGTAGGCCTTCCCGAAACGTCGGATGGCATCGGGGAGCTTCTCCGGACCGAGCACGACGAGGGCGAGCAGCAGGATCACCACCAGCTCGGATCCCGTCAGATTGAACACGGTGCGCAGTCTACGAGGCTGACATGATGGGACCGCGTGCAGCAACGGCTCCCGTCACTTCTCGATCCGCCCGTCGCGTTCGCCCACCGCGGGGCCAAGGCCCATGCGCCGGAGAACACGCTCGAGGCCTTCACGCTCGCCCTCCGACTCGGGGCCACCGGACTCGAGACCGACGTCTGGGTGACCGCTGACGGGGTGCCCGTGCTCGACCACGACGGCGTGGTGGGCTCCCGACTCCGTCGCCGACCGATCGGCGACGTGGAGCGCGATCAGCTGCCACCCCATATCCCCACTCTGCGCGACCTGCTCGACACGTGTGGTGACCAGTACCACCTCTCGCTCGATCTCAAGGATGCCGAGGCCGGTGACGCCATCCTCGATGAACTCGACGACGCCACGCCCGAGTTCCGGTCCCGGGTGTGGTTGTGTCACCGAGACCGCGCCGCGCTGGTCGAGCTCCGCGAGCGCGCCCAGGGGGTCAAACTCCTCGAGTCGACCCGACTCGAGAAGATCAAGGGGGGTCCGGAACGACGGGCGGCCGATCTCGCCGCCATGGGCATCGACGGCATCAACCTCCACCACTCCGATTGGAACGGCGGGCTCGTCGCGCTCTTCCACCGCTTCGAACTGTTCGCGTTCGGCTGGGACATGCAGTTCGAACACGTGCTCCGACCAGCACTCCGGATGGGACTCGACGCCGTCTACAGCGATCACACCGACGTGATGATGGACGCCTACCGCGCCGAGATCGGCAGTGCGGATCCGCGCTGATCGACCGGTCGCCTCAGAGCCACTGCCAGTTGCTCTGCGGCCAGAAGACCACGAACGCCCGCCCCACGAGATCGTCGGTGTGGATCGGGCCGAGCGACCGGCTGTCCTGGGATCCGCCACGATTGTCGCCGAGTACGAACACGTGCTCGTCGGGCACCTCGACGGGTGCGGTGTCACCGCCACAGTTCCCGGGCGCGACCACCGCCGGATCGAGGTAGGGCTCGACCAGCACCCGGGTGATCTCGTCGTCGCCGGTGATGCGCACCTCACACGACACCACCTCGATGCGCTCGCCCGGCAGCGCGATCACCCGCTTGATCAGGTCGCGTTCGGAGGTGCCACTGATCTGATGGAGCACGATCACGTCGCCTCGGCCCGGCTCGCCGAAGCGGTACGACATCTTGTTCACGAACACCCGGTCACCGCTGTCGAGGGTGGTGGCCATGGAGGTGCCGTCGACCACGAAGTGGGCGAGCACGAAGGTGCGGACCAGCACGGCCACGAGGATCGCGATGCCGACAACCAGCGCCCAGTCGAAGAAGGCACGGGCGCCGCGGGTCATCACGGCCGCCATGTCGTCCCGCTCGTCGACGGGGTCGGTCACCTCACTCACGAGGGGTTCACGGTATCCGTCACAACGACTCGATCAGCTTCTCGACCCGCTCGTCTCGACTCTTGAACGGGTCCTTGCAGAGCACGGTGCGCTGGGCCTGGTCGTTCAGCTTCAGGTGCACCCAGTCGACGGTGTAGTCGCGTCGGCGTTCCTTGGCCCGCTTCACGAATTCACCCCGGAGGCGTGCCCGTGTGGTCTGGGGTGGCGTGTCGACCGCAGTGGCGATGTCCGCGTCGGTGCACATCCGCTCGACCAGACCGCGGTCCTGGAGCTTGTAGAACGGGCTGCGGCTGCGCGACACGTCGTGGTACTGCAGGTCGAGCAGCTGCACCCTGGGGTGGGCGAGCGTCAGGTCGTGCCGCTCGCGGAACGCCTCGATGAGCTTGTACTTGATCACCCAGTCGACCTCGCGGTCGAGCTTCATCGGGTCGTTCTCGAGCGTCGTCACGCAGTGCTCCCACATCTCGAGCGCACGCTGTTCGAGATCGGGGAACCCCTTGGTGTCGGCGTAGCGCAACGCCCGGTCGAGGTACTCGCGCTGGATGTCGAGGGCGCTGACCTCGCGACCGTTCGACAGCCTGACGGTCTTGCGACACGTGATGTCGTGGCTGATCTCACGGATCGCCCTGATGGGGTTCTCGAGCGTCATGTCGCGCAGCACGACGGTGGGGTCCTCGAGCATGCGCAGCATGCAGGCGGCGGCTCCCACCTTCACGAAGGTGGTGTACTCGCTCATGTTCGAGTCGCCCACGATCACGTGGAGCCGCCGGTACTTCTCGGCGTCGGCATGCGGCTCGTCGCGGGTGTTGATGATCGGCCGACTGCGGGTGGTGGCCGAACTGACCCCTTCCCAGATGTGCTCGGCCCGCTGGGCGATCGAGTAGGTGGCGCCCCGAGCGGTCTGGAGCACCTTGCCGGCCCCGGTGTAGATCATGCGGCTGACGAGGAACGGGATGAGTACCTCCGCGTAGTGACCGAGGTCGTCGCGTCGGCTCGTGAGGTAGTTCTCGTGACATCCGTAGGAGTTGCCCGCCGAATCGGTGTTGTTCTTGAACAGGTAGATCGTGCCGCGGATCGACTCCTCGGCCAGTCGTTGCTCGGCCGATTCGACCAACGATTCGAGGATCCTCTCCCCCGCCTTGTCGTGCACCACCAGCTCGTACAGCGAATCGCACTCGGGCGTGGCGTACTCGGGGTGCGAGCCGACGTCGAGGTACAGGCGGGCACCGTTCTGCAGGAACACGTTCGACGAACGCCCCCACGACACCACCCGGCGGAACAGGTAGCGGGCGACCTCGTCGGGGCTCAGCCGTCGCTGACCGCGGAGCGTGCACGTGACTCCGTACTCGTTCTCGAGTCCGTAGATCCGTCGCTCCATGTCGGCAATGTACCGGTGGGACGCGCTCCGTGCCCGGTCACGCCGCCACGAACCGCACGGTGCCACCGGGTCGGCGCCGGGCGAACGATCCGAGATCGTCGACGTGGACCACGGCGATCACCGGGTAGCCACCGGTGGTGGGATGGTCGGGCAACATCACGACGGGCTCTCCGCTCGGCGGCATCTGCACGGCCCCCAGCACCAGCCCCTCGCTCGGCAGCTCGTTCGACCCGTCGACCGGGCGGCGCCTCGCGGGCGCCTCGCCCAGCAACCGGACCCCGACGCGACTCCAGAACTCGGTCACCCGCCACCGCCCGGCCAGCATGGTGTCGAAGGCGTCGTCCACGAACCTGTCGAGCCGCGGACCGGGCCAGAGCCTGATCCGGTCGGGTCCCTCGGCCAGTGGGGCCACGTCCACGTGCACCGGGGTGCGCGGATCGTCACCGATCTCGTAGCGGGCACCATCGTCCACCGGGTCGGGGCCGATCCCCGAGAGCGTGTCGTGGGACGATGAGCCGAGCACCTGTTCAGCGAGGATCCCGCCGCGTACCGCCAGGTACTCGACATTGCGCTCGCCCGGCTCGATGGCCAACTCGTCGCCGGGCTGCAACGACACCGGGGCGCCGGTCGGACTGGCGGCCACCACCAACGGCCACTCGGCCCGGACGACCAGTCCGCCGGCCGTCTCGAACACCGTCGTTCCCGCGGGATTGCCCACCACCCGGTTCACGAGGTCGGCCAGCGGTCGGTCGACGGGACCCGACGTCGGGACCCCGAAGTGGGCCAATCCGGGACGTCCACGGTCCTGCAGGGTGGTCGACCATCCCCGGCGGATGATCGTGAGGGCCCCGCTCACTGGACGCTCACGTACGGTCCACGGCGATGATCCGGACCTGGGTGCCCGGCGCGAGCACTGCGGGGGGATCCCGGTCGATCGACCAGATCTCGGCGCTGGTCGACCCGAGAAGGTTCCAACCGCCCGGTGAGGCCGACGGGTACACCGCCGCGTACCCGGCAGCCACGGCGAACGAGCCCTCGGGCACCCGAGCCCGCGGTGTGTCGCGTCGGGGCAGGTGCAACCACGATGGCAGACCGTCGAGATAGGCGAAGCCGGGGGCGAAGCCGCAGAAGGCGACCGTCAACGGACCTGCCACCACGGTCCCGATCACCTCGTCGGCGGACCGGGCGCAACGGGCCGCCACCTCGTCGAGGTCGGCGCCGTCGAAGCACACCGGGATCTCGACCACTTCGACGTCGTCGCTGCCCGAGCGACCGATCTCGATCGATCTGACGAGGTCGACCGTGCGATCCAGACTCTCCGCGTCGACGCACTCGACCAGGACGGTGCACGCTGCAGGCACCATCTCCACCACGCCGGCGGATCCGGCCCCGATGCCCACCCGTCGCGCCGCCAGCACCAGCGGACCGGGCTCCCCTGGAGCGCACTCGACGAGCGCCGCAACGGGGCCCATCGGGCGGATCGGACGGTGGATCGTCATGCGGTGAAGGGGTGCACGCCCACCCCGGCCACTTCGAGCGCCGAGCGCACGGCCCCGGCGAGGACCACCGATCCGGGGGTGTCACCGTGGACACAGATCGAACGGGCGCGCAGCGACACTCTCGAACCGTCGATCGCGACGACCACCTGATCGACGGCGATCCGCACGGCGCGGGCGGCCACCTCGGCCGGATCGGTGAGCACGCTGCCGGGTTCGCTGCGTGGGACCAGATGCCCGTCGGGCAGGTAGGCGCGATCGGCGAACGCCTCCTCGACACACTCCATCCCTGCCGCGTCGGCAGCTCGGAGCAGTTCGGATCCGGGAAGTCCGAGCACGGCCATCGACGGGTCGTACTCGTGGCTGGCCGCCACGACCGCCGCCGCCACCGACGGCTCGCGCGCGGCGGCGTGGTACAGCGCTCCGTGCGGCTTGACGTACATGACCCCGGCCCCTGCGACCTGGGCGAACGCGTCGAGGGCGCCGAGCTGGTAGAGCACGGCGTCGCGGAGTTCGTCGGGATCCATCGCGAGATGCCGACGACCGAAGCCCACGAGGTCGGGGTACGACACCTGGGCGCCGATGCGCACCCCCTCGGTCACGGCCGCCGTACAGGTGATCCGCAGCGTCGTGGGGTCGCCCCCGTGGAAGCCACACGCCACGTTCGCGCTGGTGACGAGCCCGAGCATCGCCAGGTCGTCACCCATACGCCACACCCCGTACGACTCCCCCAGATCGCTGTTGAGATCGATGGCCGCCATGGCCCGCAGCGTAGATCAGGCCATCGGTCAGCCCGGGCCGGCGGCTTTGGCGTCGAGCTCGGCCTGGTGCTTGGCCACCATGTCCTCGACGGCCTGCATGTTGCGACTGGCCAGGTACTCGCGATCACCCCGGGCACGGGCCTTCGCCTGCTCGGTGCTGTACGACTGACCCTGGAACTGGGGGAAGACCTGCTGGGCGATCAGCTCGTAGCTGCGCTTGGTGGACTCGGGGTTCGCCCACTCGTGGGCCAGCGTCATGTAGCAGCCGAAGCCACCCGACTGCTTCTGCAGGCGTTCGATCTGAGCGCACGCGTCCTCGGCGGTGCCGATCGAGCCGAGACCCGACTCGTTGACGAACTCGATCGCCTCCCGCGCCGCGTTGCTGTCGCCCACCGCCATCTGGGGGAACGCCGCCGTGTTCTGGAAGTAGTCGAACCACTGGACGATCCCGTATTCGACATCGCGGTAGGCCTGTTCGCGGGTCTCGGCGATGTGCATGAGACCCACGAGGCGCCACTTCGACCGGTCGGCCACCGTGCCGAAGGTGTCGGAGCGTTCCTGCATCACGTCCCAGTGCAGCCCGAGCACGTCGAAGCCCTCCGACTGGGTGGCGCCGATCGACAGCAGACCGATGCCGTGCTTGCCCGCCAGTCGAGGACCGGTGGGCGAGGCGACGGCGGGCACCGCCACGTCGAACAACGGGTTCGAATACGGCCGCAGGTGGAGGCGGGCATCCACGAGGTTCCATGTCTTGGTCTGGCTCGTGACCGGTTCGTCGGTGGTCAGGAGCTGCATGATCACGTCGAGCCCTTCCTCGAGGAGCGGGCGCGTCTCGGTGGGATCGAGACCCAACATCGTGGCGTCGGTGGGCAACGACCCGGGGCCGACGCCGAGCATGAACCGGCCGCGGGTCATGTGGTCGAGCTGCACCGCGCGCTCGGCGATCATGTAGGGGTTGTGATAGGCCACGCTGATCACGCCGGTGCCCAGCTTGATGTGCTTGGTGCGCTCGGCCGCCGCCGCGATGAAGATCTCGGGCGAGGCGATGATCTCGCTCCCGGCCGAGTGGTGCTCACCGATCCACGCCTCGTCCCAGCCGAGACGGTCCATGTGCGCGATCAGTTCGAGATCGCGCTCGATGGCGAGTGTCGGGTTCTCGCCCGCACGGTGGAACGGCGCCATGAACGTGCCGAATCGGAGACGGTCGGACATCGGTGTACCCCCAGGTAGCTCGTCGACTCTGATCGATGCTCGACTCCCCCGAGACGAGATCGTTGTCGGTGACCATACTTGCACGTGGCGAGTCGGGGCACGTCGTGCCGACGCTGTGCTCCCCTCCGTGCAGCGACGACGGTGCTGGATCAGCCCGACAGAGCGGCTGTGAGCTCTGACTCGGTGAGCCGGTGGAAGCACCGGCGACCGTTACCACGCTCGAGTACGGCCACCTCGAGCTCGCTGGCGTCGATGGTGCGGTCGGGGCCGGCAAGCGCCGACACGCCGAGGCGCACGGCGGCGCCGAGGTCGAGACCATCGGCGAACGACTCGGCCAACCGGGCGTTGATCGCCTCGGAGTCGCCTCCGAGCGAGGCGTGATCCTGCTGGTCGAACACGGTGCCGTCGTAGAGGATGTGGAAGAGCTGGTCGGAGCCGGGCGTGAGGCCGACCTCGACCACGAGGATCTCGACCTCCATCGGCTTCATCTCGTGGGTGAAGATCTGGCCGAGGATCTGCGCGTACTGGTTGGCGAGGCTGCGGGCGTCGACGTCGTCACGCGAGTACTGGAACCCCTTCAGATCGGCGGCACGTACGCCCGCCACCCGGAGCTGATCGAACTCGTTGTACTTGCCGACGCCGGCGAAGGCGATGCGGTCGTAGATCTCGCTGATCTTGCGGAGCGTCTCCGACGCGTTCTCGGCCACCAGGGCGATGCCGTCGACGTAGCGGACCGCCACCAGGGCCCGACCGCGAGCGATGCCCTTGCGCGCGTAGTCGGCACGATCCTTCATCACCTGCTCGGGTGCGACGTAGAACGGCATGCTCATCGTGCCTGCACCTCCGAAGCGATGGTCGCGTAGCGTGTCGCCAGATCGTCGTCGCCCAATCGCTGCCAGCCGTCGGCCGTGACGGTGGCGATCACCGGGTAGATCCCGCGCAGGGCGTCGGGGCCGCCGGTGGCCGAATCGGCATCGGCGGCCTCCCAGAGTGCCTTGGCCGCCAGGTTCACGGCCGCGTCGCGGTCCATGTCGGGCCGGTACCCCACCTTGATGACGGTGCTGGCGTGCAGGCTGCCCGACCCCGTGGCCACGAAGTCACGCTCCTCGTAGCGTCCGCCCGTGACGTCGTAGGCCCACAGGCGACCGATCTCGCGGCGCAGGTCGTACCCGGCGAACAGCGGCACCACCACCATGCCCTGCATGGCGGCCGGCAGGTTGCCGCGCACCATCATCGACAGCTGGTTGGCCTTGCCCTCCAGGCTGATGGTGGTCCCCTCGACCTTCTCGTAGTGCTCGAGCTGCAGCTGGAACAGCCGGATCATCTCCATGGCCGGGCCGGCGGCACCGGCGATGGCCACTCCGCTGTAGCGGTCGGCCTCGACCACCTTCTCCATCGACCGATGCGAGATCAGGTTGCCGGAGGTGGCGCGACGATCGCCGGCCAGCACCACGCCGTCGGAGAAGGTGAGCGCCACGCACGTGGTGGCATGCGGGACGTCGATCGTCCCGTGCCCGGCCGTGGCCGGATCGGAGAGTCCGATACGCCGTAACAGCTCCGGGAAGCTGGACCCGGGGTCGTCACCCGGGACGAAGAACGGCATCGACACGGATCACTGCCCACCTTTTTGCACGTACGACTTCACGAAATCCTCGGCGTTGGTCTCCAACACCTCGTCGATCTCGTCGAGGAGATCGTCGAGCTCGGCCTTCAGCTTCTCGCCCGATTCGGACGTTGCCGGGGCGGCCTCCTCCACGACCTCGTCGGTGCGGGGAGGTGTCTGCTTCTGCTTCTGTTGCCGTTCTGCCATGACGTGTCGAATGCTCCGTCTCGATATCTCGGGCTCGGGTGTGTCAGGTACCGAGCCGCTCGAGCAGCTCGGATGCGGTGTCGCTCTCGTCGATCAACCTAGCCACGTGATCGGCCGTGCCGCGCAGCGGCTCCATCATTGGTACTCGTCGCAACGGGTCGCGCCCGATGTCGAACACGAGCGAATCCCAGTTGGCCGCCACGATGTCATCGGGGTACTTCGCCAGGCACCGACCCCGGAAATACGCCCGGGTGGTGGTGGGTGGCGCGGTCACCGCGGTGTCGACGTCGGCCGGATCGATCAGCGTGTCGAGGCCGGCGCGCAGCGCCAGACACCGCTCGGTGCGCAGGTCGTGGTACTGCAGGTCGATGGCCTTGAGCTTGGCGGCGCCTGGCCTGACGTCGTGGCGGTGGGCGTACCCGTCGACCAGGCGTTGCTTGGCGACCCAGTCGACCCAGTGCGACATCGACGCCGGCTCACGTTCGAGCCCGGTGAGAACCTGCTCCCAGCGATCGAGCACGTCGGCGCCCACGGTCTCGCCCACGGCCACCAGTCCGTGGCTGCGCTCGTACTTGCGGGCCCGCTCGAGCAACCCGAACTGGATCTCGAGCGCAGTGGCCCGGCGTCCGTCGCGCAGCATGATCGTGCGGGTGAGGCTCGGATCGTGGCTCACCTGGCGGATGGCCGCGACGGGGTTCCCCAGCTCCCACTCGTCGCCGAGGGCACCGTCTTCGATCATGGCGAGCACGATCGCGGAGGTGCCGACCTTGAGGTAGGTGGCGACCTCGCTCATGTTTGCGTCGCCCACGATCACGTGGAGCCGCCGGTACTTCTGCGGATCGCAGTGCGGTTCGTCGCGGGTGTTCACGATCGGCCGCTTCAGCGTGGTCTCGAGGCCGACCTCCTCTTCGAAGAAGTCCGCACGTTGACTCAACTGGTACGGCACGTCGTCGTCGGCCCGGCCGCTCAGCTCGCACCCCACCTTCCCGGCACCGCAGAACACCTGACGGGTGACGAAGTGGGGCGTGATCTGCGAGACGATGCGCCCGAACGGGGTCTCGCGCGACATCAGGTAGTTCTCGTGACAGCCGTAGCTGTTGCCCTTGCCATCGGAGTTGTTCTTGTGGATCACGATCTCGCCGCCGTCGGGCAACACCGACCGGGCGTGCCGCATCGAACGCCGGATGATCTCCTCGGCCGCACGATCCCAGCGAACCGCTTCGAGCGCGGTCGTGACCTCGGGGATCGAGATCTCCGGGTGGGCGTGGTCGACGTAGTAGCGCGCGCCGT
>REDU01000144.1 GCA_007693335.1 Ilumatobacter sp.
ACACGATCCCGGTCGACCACGAGCCGTGGTTCCCCGGCGACGAGCACATCGAGCGGCGCATCCGGCGGTTCGTCCGTTGGAACGCCGCGATGATGGTGGTGAAGGCCAACAAGCACGCCGACGGCATCGGTGGCCACCTGTCGACGTTCGCCAGCTCGGCCGCGCTGTACGAGATCGGTTTCAACCACTTCTTCCGCGGCACCGACGGTGGCACCCCCGGCGACCACGTCTACTTCCAGGGTCACGCGGCCCCGGGCATCTACGCCAGGGCATTCCTCGAGGGACGCCTGAGCGCGGAGGATCTCGACCACTTCCGCCAGGAGATCGGTCGCCCCGGCAAGGGGCTGTCGAGCTACCCGCACCCGCGACTCATGCCCGACTTCTGGGAGTTCCCGACCGTGTCGATGGGGCTCGGACCGATCACGGCGCTCTACCACGCCCGCTTCAACCGGTACCTGCAGAACCGTGAGATCGACGACACCAGCGGCAGCCGGGTGTGGGCGTTCCTCGGCGACGGCGAGACCGACGAGCCCGAGACGCTCGGTGCCATCTCGCTGGCCTCGCGCGAGAAGCTCGACAACCTCGTGTTCGTCGTGAACTGCAACCTGCAGCGCCTCGACGGCCCGGTGCGCGGCAACGGCAAGATCATCCAGGAACTCGAGGCGGTGTTCCGCGGTGCCGGCTGGAACGTGATCAAGGTCATCTGGGGATCGAAGTGGGACGAGCTGCTCGCCCAGGACAAAGACGGTGCGCTGCTCAACAAGATGAACAACACCGTCGACGGTGAGTTCCAGCGCTACACCGTCGAGAGCGGCGACTTCATCCGCGACAACTTCTTCGGACCCGACCCGCGTCTGCGCCAGATCGTGTCGCACCTGAGCGACGACGATCTGCGCAACCTGCCCCGCGGCGGACACGATTACCCCAAGCTCTACGCCGCCTACAAGGCCGCCGTCGAGAACCTCGGTACCGGTGCACCCACGGTGATCCTCGCCAAGACCGTCAAGGGCTGGACCCTCGGCGAGGGCTTCGAGGGTCGCAACTCGACCCACCAGATCAAGAAGATGACCAAGGACCAGCTGGTGGCGCTGCGCGACCGGCTGCACATGCACGACGAGATCCCCGAGTCGGCCATCGAGGCCGACGATCCGCCGTACTACCGCCCCGCCGAGGACTCCATCGAGTACCAGTACATGATGGAGCGCCGTAAGGCCCTCGACGGGCCGCTGCCCAAGCGCAGCACCCGGGTTCGCAAGTCGATCACGATGCCGGCCGACAAGCCCTTCGACGAACTGCGCGCCGGGTCGGGCACCCAGCAGGTGAGCACCACCATGGGCTTCACCCGGTTGCTGCGGGGTCTGTGCCGAGACGACCAGGTCGGCGAGCGCATCGTGCCGATCATCCCCGACGAGGCCCGCACGTTCGGCATGGACGCCCTGTTCCGCGAGCTCGAGATCTACGCGTCGCAGGGCCAGAAGTACAAGCCGGTCGACCACGACCTCCTGCTCAGCTACAGCGAGTCGGCCAAGGGCCAGATCCTCGAGGAAGGCATCACCGAGGCCGGATCGATGTCGAGCTTCATCGCGGCCGGCACGAGCTACGCCACCAGGGGCGTGCCGATGGTGCCGTTCTACACCTTCTACTCGATGTTCGGCTTCCAGCGGGTGGGCGACCTCATCTGGCAGGCCGCCGACTCGCGGACCCGGGGCTTCCTCATGGCTGCCACCGCCGGGCGCACCACGCTCCTCGGTGAGGGCCTCCAACACCAAGATGGCCACAGCCTCGTGCTCGCCTCCACCGTGCCGGCCTGCCAGGCCTACGACCCGGCGTTCGCCTACGAGGTGGGGGCGATCGTCAAGCACGGTCTGCACCGCATGTACGGCGACAACGACCTGAGCGACGACGAGCGCGACGTCTTCTACTACCTCACCCTGTACAACGAGAACTACGCCATGCCGGCGGTGGCCGACGACACGTCGTTCGCCGCTGGCGGCAGCGGCGGTCCCGAGTCGGGCGCCGTCCGCGGCCTGTACCGGTGGGCCGCGGCACCCGAGGGGCCGTCGAAGCGTGCCACCGTGCTGTTCTCGGGGTCGGCACACTCCGCGGCGCGGGAGGCCGTCGGCGAACTCGCCGAGCACTACGACGTCGCGGCCGAGCTGTGGTCGGCCACGAGCTACAAGCTGCTGCGCGAGGAGGCCCTGTCGATCGAGCGCAACAACCGCCTGCACCCGTCGCGGGAACGCGAGGTGCCGCTCGTGACCCGTCTCCTCGACGAGTCGACCGGGCCGATCACGGCGGTGTCCGACTTCATGGCTGCGGTGCCCGACCAGATCGCCCGGTTCGTGCCCGCCGGTCGCTCGTTCCACGTGTTGGGCACCGATGGCATGGGCCGCTCCGACACCCGTGAGGCGTTGCGGCGTTTCTTCGAGGTCGACACCGGCCACGTGGTGCTGACGGTGCTGACCGGACTGCTCGAGTCCGGCGAGATCGACGCCACGGTGGTCGACGACGCGATCGCCCGGTACGGACTCGACCCCGACGCCGTCGATCCGTACCTCGTGTGACCGACTACTACGCCACCCGTTTCACCCCCGACCCGTCGAGGTCGGAGGTGTGGCGCCACGTCGCGACCCACCTCTCGCGGTGGATCGACGCCGACGGCGCGCTGCTCGACCTGGCCGCGGGCTACGCCGACCTCACCCGACACGCACGCGCCGCCCGCAAGGTTGCGATCGACGTCAACCCGCAGTTGACGACGTTCGTCGGTCCCGACGTCGAGGCCATCGTGGGCGACGCCACCGATCTCGACCGGTTCGACGACAGTGAGTTCGCGACCGTGTTCGCGAGCAACTTCGTCGAACATCTCGACCACGACACCATCGACCGGCTGCTGACGGGGGTGCATCGCGTGCTCGCGCCGGGCGGTCGGCTGATCCTCGTGCAGCCGAACTTCCGGCTCGACCCGAAGCGCTACTTCGACGACTACACCCATCGCACGATCTGGACCGACCGGTCGCTGTCCGATCTCGTGGCCGCTGCCGGACTCCCGGTCGAACACCTCGAGCCGAGGTTCCTCCCGCTCACCATGAAGTCACACCTCTCGTTCGGCCACCGGCTGGTGCCCCTCTACCTCCGGCTCCCCTGGCGCCCACTGGCCGGCCAGATGCTCGTGATCGCCCGCAAGGACTGACGGCGGGCGGCGCGGTACCGTCTCGACATGGCCGCTGGAACCCTCTACATCACCGGCGACGACGCCGCCGACACCTTGCTCAACACCGATGCGAACGCCCTGCTGATCGGGATGCTGCTCGACCAGCAGGTGTCGATGGAGCTGGCATTCGCCGGTCCGGCGAAACTACGCGAGCGACTCGGACATCTCGATCCGGCGAGGATCTCGGCGATGGACGTCGACGACTTCGTGTCGGTGTGCACCGAGAAGCCGGCTGTCCACCGGTTCCCCGCGTCGATGGGGACGCGCATCCACGAGCTGTGCGGGGTGCTCACCGAGCAGTACGGCGCCGACGCATCCCACATCTGGCGCGACGTGACCGACGGTCGCGAGCTGTACGACCGCCTGCGGGCGCTCCCCGGGTTCGGCGACGAGAAGTCGAAGATCTTCGTGGCCGTGCTGGCGAAGTCACAGGGTGTCACCCCTGACGGATGGCAGGATGCTGCCGGGGTGTTCGGCGACGACACCCCCCGGTCAGTGGCCGACATCGACGGCCCGGAGGCGCTCGAGAAGGTGCGGGAGTGGAAGAAGGCCCAGAAGGCGGCGAAGAAGGACAAACAGGGTCGGGCCACCGCCTGACCCGCCCGGCCGACCCCACCCGACTGCGGCGCCTGTCCGGCTGGCGTCCGACCGAACGATCGCGACGGCTGGGTGAACCGCTCGGGGCTGCGCTCGTCGCGCTCTGGCTGAGCCGGTCGTTCTGGCTGCCCGGCCGCCATGTGGTGGCATTCGACACGTTCGCCTACTCCGGCCCGAACTACCGGGTCACGATGGACCAGTGGCGGGCCGGTCGGATCCCGCTCTGGAACGATCTCATCTTCGGCGGCGTCACCCATGCCGGGAACCCCCAGGCGGGGGTGTTCTCCCCCACCAAGGTGATCGGACTGCTGGCCGACACCAACCGGGCCATGAACCTCACCGTGGCGCTGCACCTGGTGCTGATGGCGGTCACCACCGTGTTCCTGCTCCGTCGGCTCGGCGCCCGGCCGCCGGCCGCCTTCGTGGCCGCTGTGGTGATGGTGGCCAACGGGGCCGTGCTCACGCGCAGCATCCAGTTCGAGCAGATCATCGTGCTCGCCTGGGCGCCGGCGCTGCTGTGGGGCATCACGGTCGTCCTGCTGCCCGGAGCGCGGCGTTGGCGGGCGATGGCCGCCACCGGGGCGGTCACCGCGATGGTGCTCGTGGCCGGTCATCCACAGATCGTCTACCAGGTGATCGTGCTGGCGACCGTCTGGACGATCGCGATGGCGCTGCTCGGCCGCGACCACCGTCGACTGCTCGATCTCGCGGCCGCGGTGGGCGTGGGCGCGCTCGCGGCGTCGGTCCATCTGCTCGCCGCAGTCTCGGCGACACGCGACAGCGCGATCTCGACCGGCCGCGATCTCGACGAGCTGGCGTCACCGCTGCTGTCGACGCGACCGGAGTTCCTCGCGCAGAGCCTGCTCGGTTCGGTCCGCAACGTGAACGACGGGATGTTCGCGGGCGGGTTCGAGTCGATCGCCCACCTCGGGGTCGCCGGCTCCTTCCTGGCGGTGCTCGGTCTCGTCGTGCTGGTCGCGGATCCGGTTCGGCGGCCGTTGGGCATCACCATGGCGGTCGCCGTCACGCTGTCCACCGTGTGGGCGCTGGGTCCGCGCACCCCGGTCTTCCGCTGGGCGTACGACGTCCTGCCGGGCTTCGACCTGGCACGAGGGTCGGCACGCTGGCTCGGGGTGACCACCGTGTTCGGGGCCATCGCCGTCGGGCTGGCCGTCGATTCGCTGGCACGACGCCGTCCCGACGTGCGACGCGTCGCCCGGCTGGCGGCGGTGCCGACGGGGATGTTCGTCGGAGTGCTCGTGCTCGGCGCGCTCGACCTGGTGGTGGTGTCGGGTGCGGCGATCGTGGTGCCCTGGATCGTCACGGCGGTGCTCGTGGTGGTGCTGGTGGTGGGCGTGGCCCCCCGGACGACCGGGTACGCCATCGTGGGTCTGGTGCTGGTGGTGGGCCTCGAGCTGGCAGCCACGAGTCGACACTCGTCGATCGCCGCCACGACCTCGTCGATCGCGTTCGACGATCTCGACCCCGGTCCGGGCGGCGGGCTGGCCGGTCTGCCCGGACTCACGATCGCCTTCACCGACGACGCATGGGACGACACCGCCTACCTGGTGGCCGGCTTCCGGCCGAACACGAATGTGCTGGCCGGCGTGGCCACTCTCGACGGGTACGACGGCGGCGTGCAGGTGACCGAGCGGTTCGCGGCGCTGATCGAGCGTCTCGCCCCCGCGCCCGAGATCGAGCTGCCGTTGCGCAACAACCTCCCGCCGGCGATCGGGATCGACCTCGCGAGCGATCTCGGGCTCCGCTGGGTGCTGATGGACGATCGGCGCGACGCCGAGGCGCTCCTGCCGGGCTGGACCAGCACCGAGATGAGCGACGACGTCTTCACGGTCTGGGAGAACCCGGCGTGGATCGGCGATGCGGTCATGACCGAGTCCGACGGTCTCGTGCGTCCGGCCGGATTGGACACCCGCGCCCCCGGACACCTCGTGATCGACGTGGAGGTGGAGCCAGGGGTCGACGTTGCCCGCACGCTCGTGGTCCACCGGCAGACCGCGCCCGGATGGACAGCGACCGTCGATGGACGCGCCACGGAGCTGATGCCCGGTGACGGGTTCTTCCTCACGGTGGAACTGCCCGCCGGGGCGGCCGAGGTCGAGCTGCACTACCGGCCACGGTGGCTGCTGCCGGGGATCCTCGGGTCGCTGGCAGGGATGGCCGCCATCGTGGCGATGGCGGTGTTCCCGGCGACTCGGCGCCGATGACCCGCCCGTGGGCACCCGATCGGTCCGGACGACGAACTCAGGTCGGGCGGTCACGGTGCCGATGGACCTGCAGCGCCACAGCGCGCGACCATGTAGCCGGACACAGATAGCCTCGCCGTAGCGGGCCCAGGAGCCACTCGAATGCAACGTGCCACCCCCCGACGTCGTTCCCGGACCGTCGCGATCGCGACGGCATCGGCGCTGAGCGTCACCGCCGCGACCGTCGCCGCGATCGCGCCCTCGGATCCCGTCGAGGCGGCCACCGCCACGATCAGCCGGGTGCACGCCGGTGGCTACGGCGGCCACGTGGGCATCGACGTGCCCGACGGCAGCCCCATCTACCAGTCGTACCACTACTGGGGCGGGGATGGATCGATCGGCCCGATGGCGGTGGGCGGCTCGAACTCGTGGGTGCGCTTCGAGTTCTACCCCGACACCGAACCCAACCGACACGACTACGACCCGTGGACGCTGCCCGTGGGCGGCGTCCACGTCGAACGCACCCCTGGTGACGGGCCCGGGTGGCTGCAGCTCGGCGAGATCCACCTGCCCACCCTGGGTCAGACGTTCGACGGACAGACCGCTGTGCGGATCGAGGGCGACATCTTGTCGTCCACCCCGATCACCCAGGGACGCGTCGAGGTCGACACGTTCCAGGTCCCGACCGCGTTCCCCGATCCCCCACGACCGCTGCCCACGAACGGCAACGGCGTCGCGATGGGTGCGTTCTCGTCGGTCGACAACCGCGACGACCGCTGGACCGCCGGGGTGGCATGGCCAGGGCGCTACGTGTTGTTCGTCCGCGACACCGTCACGGGGAACAGCATCCAGGTGACCCAGGATCTCGGGTTCGGCCGTACGCCGTCGATCGACCTCGACGCGATCTGCTTCGGTTTCGACACCTGCCACTACCTCTCCGGCGGACCCGGGACGTCGGCGGGAACCTTCCATCCCACGCCCCCCACTCGGATCCTCGACACCCGGTTCGGTGTCGGCATCGACAACGGTCCGGTGCGCACCGGCGGCGGCCGCCACTCGTCGCTCGACCCACTCACCCGGCGCGACGAGATCGCGAATCACGAACTGAAGGTGACCGGCGTGGGCGGCGTGCCCGAAGACGGTGTGTCGGCCGTGCTGCTCAACGTGACGGCGGTGGCGCCACCCGGTCCCGGCTTCCTCTCGGTCACACCGAAGCCGTCGCACTGCTGCGACGCGATGTCGATCTTCGACGATCAGGGGAGCCTGCCGCTGGCCGAACCATCGACGTCCAGCCTCAACGTGGCAGGGGGCGACATCGTGCCGAACATGGTGCTCGCCCGGGTGGGCGCAGGAGGAAAGATCCGGTTCCACAACTCGAACGGTCCCACCCACGTGGTGGCCGACCTGGCGGGCTGGTTCGGGACCGGCGGCGCCCACACCGGTGGCGCCGGCTTCACCGGCGTGGTGCCCGAGCGGGCGTTCGACAGCCGGACCGGGCTCAACAGCCCGCAGCGACCGTTCTCCGTGGGCGAGACCAGATCGGTCGAGGTGGCCGGCGTGGCCGGGGTGCCCGAGAACGCCGAGTCGGTCGTGGTGAACCTGACGGTGGCAGGTCCCGACGGCGCCGGCTGGGCGGCGGCCTACCCGACCGGCACACCGTTGCCGAACTCGTCGAACCTGAACTTCGCCGCCGGCACCGTGCGGGCCAACCTGGCCGTGGTGAAGGTGGGCACCGGCGGTCGCATCTCGCTGCACGTCGCCGAGAGCTCGGCCGACATGATCGTGGACGTCATGGGCAGCTTCGGTCCCGGCGGTGGCGCCGTGACGGCGATCGATCCCGTGCGGTTGGTCGACTCCCGCGGCGGTCTGCGGGCACCGACCGGACCACTCTCGCCGGAGCAGATCGTGCGGGTGCAGGTGGGCGGTCAGGCCGGCATCCCGGCCGACGCCACGGCGGTGGTGTTGAACGTGTCGGCGGTGGCGCCGGAGGGCTTCGGCTACTTCACGGTCTGGCCGCACGGCAGCGCCGCACCCGACTCGTCGAACGTGAACTACGTCGCTGGTTCCGACGTGCCGAACCTCGTGATGGTCCGCCTCGGCGACGGCGGCGCGATCGACATCCGCAACAGCGTCAGCCGTGCACACCTGCTGGTGGACGTGGCCGGCTACGTGCGCTGACGGCGGAGCCTCGACGTCACTGCTCGACCCACGAGGCCGAGACGGATCCGGAGCCGCAGACCGAGCACGGCCACCATGTCGCGACCCGACACCCGTGCGAGCAATTCGTCGGGGGCGACGGTGCCGTCGGCGTTCGCCATGAGCCCGCCCAGCGGCTCCGCCAGCGCGGCCACCGCGGTGCGCGGGTAGTAGTAGCCGCCTGCGTCGGCTGCAGCCACCTCCCGGGCGTCCTCCTCCGCAGCCCACGTGGCGAGTTGTTCGGTGTCGTCGAGTGCTCCCTGACGGGGCCGAGCGATCACGTAGGCGAACAGACTCGTGGACGGTTCGGCCGCGTTGAGAAGCGCGTCGGCCTCCATCACGGTGCGCACGTGGGGCTCGGCCTGCTCGGGCGGGAGTGCGTGGAGTGCATCGTTGTGGGTGAGCAGCAGATAGCCCACTCCCCCACCCAGGTCCCGTCGGTGGTCGAGATCGAAGTAGCGCTCCATCGTGGACAGGATCAGCTCGGAGTGGATCGCCTCGGTGGGGTCACCCTCGACCATGGCGGGCAGCAGCGGGTAGCGCATGCGCTGGCGGACGTGGTCGGGCAGCGCGAGGTTGGTCTCCCACGCCGCCTCCCACTGACGAGCGGTGTACTGGTTGCGATGGGGGCCCACGTAGTCCCACGAGACGAACACCCCGTCGGGTGCGAGCAGCTCGTGGAGCCGCCGGGTGACCCGATCGATGTACGCCACGTGGTGCATGGCCGCGTGGTTGACCACGAGGTCGAACGGCTCGTCGGGGAACTCGGCGGCGTTGGTGTCGAGCCGCTCGTAGCGCAGCGGGAGGTCGCGGGCGTGGCGACGGGCCTCGTCGAGCAGGTCGTCGGACACGTCCACACCCACTGCCGAGTCGACCACACCACGCTCGAGCAGCTCGCGCTCGACCCAGCCGTTGCCGCAGTTGAGGACCAGCGCGTGTCGGAAGGGGCCGGCGTGGTCGCGGAGGTGCTCGAACCAGGTGACGTCTCGGTGGCCGGTGGCGCGCTCGTTGAGCTCGCGCACGACGAGCTCGAAGTCGTTCCAGTACCGGTCGCGGTAGTACTCGAACCCGGCGCTCGGGACGAGGCCGTTGGTGTGGGTCATGTGCCGGCGTCTCCCGTGATCGAGGGCTCGGCCACGGCCGCGAGGTCAGCGGTGAGGTGGCCGAGGAGTTGATCGGCGAAGCGGTCGCCGCCGAACGCCTGCGCCCGGGAGAGCGCTCCGGCCGACAGGCGTTCGCGCTCGCCCGGATCGTCGATGAGACATCGGGTGATCGATCGCAGCTCGGCGGGCTCGCGCCAGTGACGACCGCTGACCGAGTCCTCGACGATCTCGGCCGGGCCGGCCTCGGCGTACACCACCGGAACCGCGCCGGCAGCCATCGCCTCGACGAGCGCGATGCCGAAGTGCTCGAACCGGTCGGGGTGCACGTCGGGATCCTCGCCGTAACCGGCCGCGTGCCAGAACAACGTGGCCTCGCCGAGCAGCTGCTCGACCAGCTCGCCGCGGGCGTTGACGTGCACGCGCACCCGGTGTCCGACGGCCGCCCGCTTCACGGCGAGGGCGTACTCGCGATCCTTGGCGTCGGCTCCACCCACGAGTGCGAGCTCCCACTGGTCCACCTCGCCGCGTGTCTCCATCGCGACGAACGACTCGACGAGGTCGAGCTGCTTCTTGCTGTGACCGTGCACCGGGTCGAAGAACCGCCCGAGCGCCAGGATCAGGTTGCGTTTCGCACCCGGCGTCACGCTCGGGCGCACCGGTGGGTACAGCACCTCGGAGCGCACACCCCACAGTCGCTCGACCCACCCGGCGGTGAACGCCGAGTTCGACAGGAACCGCGTGTAGCTCGGGAGGAAGTCGGTGCGCACGATGCGACGGTCGAATCCGGCAGCCACCTCGCCGAGCCGATGCGACCGCTGGACGCCCGGGAGCGCACGCATGGCCCGGACCCCGGCGATGCAGAGCTTCTGGCGGACCACGTCGCTGCGTCGTGTCGGCACCTGCGGGAAGTGGACGTAGTAGTAGCCGATCGGGGCCCGGTTCACGGCCCGACTCAGGTACGTGCCGTTGACGAACAGGTCGAAGTCGGCACTGGCGGCCGATGCCTCGTGGTCGTCGGTCACCCGCCGGAAACCGCAGGCCGAGAGGTCCACCCCGAGCCGCTCCTTCGTGCGCTCGACATCGGGCGGTTCGGGACCGAGCAGCGTGACGTCGTGGTCGGCGGCGAGCACCTGGGCGATCGACCCGTCGACCTGCTCGCCCCCACCGAGCGTCTGCCAGTAGAGGTCGTAGACACCGACCCGGAGTCGGGTCGCCCCGGGTCCGGTCACTTGGCGACCTCCCACGACATCAGCGACCGGCGGTCGACGAGGGTGGCGGCACGGCGGCGGTCGCGCAGCATCCCGGGCAGGGCGACCACCACGTCACGGAGCACCCGCCACTCGTGGGCGACCTCGGCGCGCACCGGGAACCGCAGCGTGAGCGGACGCAGCAGCAGATCGCGGCCGGCGTGCAGCGCGAGCCGGCGCACGAGCCCGAGCGTCGAGCGCACCATCAGGCCGAGCGGGGCGTTCTTCGCGAGCACGAGCACCCGGTTGCGTTCGGTGTAGTAGCGGAAGGTCGGAGAGAACGCCACCGACGACTGGGCATGGCGATGTCTGACGACGGACGTCGGCACGTACCGATAGTTCCATCCGGCGAGCCGCCCGCGCCACGACAGGTCGGTGTCCTCGTAGTAGAGGAACAGCCGCTCGTCGAAGAGGCCGACCTCGTCGAGGTACCGCCCCGAGAGCAGCACGGCCCCGCCGCACCAGGCGAACACGTCGGCCGGCTCGTCGAACTGACCGTGGTCGAGCTCGAGGAAGCCGCGATCGCCGGCGAAGCCGCGCTCGTAGAGGTTCGAACCCACGTTGTTGATGACGTCGTACACCGTCGAGTCGAGCTCGAGGTCGACCCAGCGATGGTCGAGCAGGTGATCGACCGAGGCGGTGTGCTCGCCCGATCGCAGCCGGAGGGTGCGCTGGTCGCGCGCCGAGACCCGCAACGACAGGCACCGCGAGAGGGCTCCGCTGACCTGCAGCCGGAGACGTCCACGCTCCGACGACCACACCGCCATCTCCTCCTGGTCGAAGGCGTGCGGGGCCTCGGGCGGTGAGAACCCCTCGTCGAACTGGACCCGATCGTCGCACCGCTCACCGTCGAGCCGCACACCCGACACGCGCACCCCGAGTGTCCGAGGGTCGCGTCCGATGCGACCGGCGTCGGGCACCTCCAGCTCGACATCCTGGTACCGCTCGGCGAAGAGGATCTTGGGACACGCCGCTCCCAGCCCCGGGTCGGCAGCGAGCACGTCGACCAGTGGTCGCAACCAGTCGGGCGACACCGTCGCGTCGTTGTTGACGAGCGCGATGTGGTCGAACTCACCGGCGGCCCGGATCCCGAGGTTGCACCCGCCGGCGAAGCCGGTGTTCTCGAGCGACTCGATCACACGTACCGCGGGCAGTTCGGCTGCCACCCGCTCCACGACGTCGTCGAGCGAGCCGTTGTCGACCATCACGATCTCGATGCGGTCGGCCGGGTAGTCCGTGGCCGACAACGACTGCAGACAGTCGATGGTCATCTGACCGCCGTCGAAGTTGATCACGACGACGCGGACGAACGGCAGCGGTTCCATGGGCGACCGCAGGCTACTGGCGACCGGCCGAGCGGCGACGGGAACTGCCGTTCACGGGGCCGACCCGACGGATGGTGTCCGGCGCCAGCGAGTCGGCCTCGTCGATCCACTGCAGGAGCGCGGCGGCCACGTCGTCGAACGTCCATGCGGCCGCCCGGGCGATGGCATCGATGGACGCCTCGGCCCACGCCGTGTCGTCGACGAGGAGCGGCGCGAGCGCGTCGGCCAGCCCGGCGGGATCGAGCCGCACGACCTGCAGGCCGGGGCTCGGATCGCCCGCCGTCGACAGGTTGGTCACGGTGGGCACACCGTGGGCGAGGAGGTCGGCCACGGCGGCAGACATCTCACCACGGTCGATCAATCGGAGCTGCAGCCCGACACGTGACGCGGCGATGCGCGCGGAGTAGGCGGACGCATCGAGACGACCGACCAGCTCGATGCGATCGGCCACGCCGAGGCGACGAGCGGCGGCCGAGATCTCGTCGACCACATCGCCGACCGCCTCGCCCACGAACACGAGTCGGACGTCGTCGAGGCCGTGGTGTTCGACCAGCGCCGCGACGGCGGATACGGCAGTGACGGGTGCCTTGTTCGTGTCGAGCCATCCGAGCGCGACGATGTCGCGTCCGGACGGCAGCCCCACCGTGCGCTCCACTCGAGGATGGGCGAGTGGGAGCACGAGCGCTGGCGGGCCGTCGGGCCGGATCCGCCGAACCTCCGAGACCGCCCGTTCGCTGCTGACGATCACCGAGCGGGCCCGGGCCAGCGTCTCCTCCAGCAGGGTCACACCGGCGGCGGCGAGCCGGAGCGGATCGAGCAGCTCGGCGTCGACGACGTCCGACTGCCGACGGTGCGCGATCGTCCGGCAACGGTCGATCTGGTCGCGCATGTGAGGGACCGACCATGTCGGAGACCCCGACAGGTGGGAGAGGCCCACGTGCACGCCCACCAGGGTGGCCTCGTGCAGCCAGACGTGACACCGCTCCGACGCAGCGAGCTCGGCCGTGGCCACGTGGTGGTGCGAGCTCCCGAGGGCTGTCACCACGTGGTCGAAGTCCCACGGCTTCAGGTACCGACCGAGCGCTCGCACCGGCCAGCGGTCGGGGTCGGGGTCGCTCGGTGCCGCCGTGCCCGAGCCGTCGACCAGCCGGACGAACCGGAACGGCCCGACGCCAGCGGCGCGATCGAGCGATGCCGCCAACGCGACGTCGTAGACGCCGATGCCCGAGGCCGAGCCCTCGAACGGGCCAGCGAGAGCGATCGTCCGCTCCGGCGCGCGTGGCGGAGTCCGGGTTCGTGGGCCGAGGTGCTCGAGCGACGACATCGTGTCGCGGGCGACCGTCGGCCACACCCAGCGCTCGGTGGCCCGCCGACCAGCGTTGAGGAGCAGTCCACGATGAGCATCATCGAGGATCGCTCGGCGGATCGCGTCCGCGATCGAGCCCGGGTCGTGGGGGTCGAAGCAGGCGGCCGGCTCGTCGAGCACCTCGGGCAGCGACGACACCGCCGAGCAGATCACGGGACACCCGCAGGCAGCCGCCTCGAGCACCGGCAGACCGAAACCCTCCTCGATCGAGGGCATCACCGCGAGATCGGCACCCTGCAGCAGCGCCACCATCTCGTCATCACTCACGGCACCCGTGAACACGACCTCGTCGGCCACTCCGGCCTCGGCTGCCCACCGCTCCCACTGGCGCAGCACGAGGTGGTCGTGCGCCGCGACCACCACCAGCCGGTGCGACGCCCGGACCGGTGCACGCACCTGCGCCCACGCCTGCAGCAGCCCGTGGGTGTTCTTGCGCTCGTCGCCACCGGTGACCGACACCACGTAGCGGTCGACATCGTCCGGCAGGACACGATCCGGTCGCGGCAGCCGCTGGACGTGGCCCGGGACGAAGCGGGGCTCGACGCCGGCGCCGATGGTGGCGATGCGCTCACGCTCGAACCCCAGCTCGACGGCGGAGGTGTCTGCCGCGAAGTCCGAGATCGCGAGCAGCAGGTCGACGGTACGAGCGAGCGGGGCCCGCATCTGGGCGAGACGGCGCGCCGCGGGATCTGCCTGGTAACGCTCGGGGTGGCGGTACGGGATGACGTCGTACATGACGGCCGCCACCGGCAACCGTGCGTCGGTGACGACGTGTGGGACGGGGTCGAGCGACACCGGGTGCAGCATCAACTGAGTCGCCAGGTACCAGGTGCCCTCGGTGGCGTGGTCACGCACGGCAGCGGGGCTCCACGGACGGATCCGGGCCGGATCGACCACATCGGCGAGCAGATCGGCCTCCGTGTCGGAGCCCACCAGGGCGGTGAACGGCGCGTCGATCTCGCCCAGCCCGCGCAACAGCCCGGTCACGTACCGTCCGATGCCCCGCTGCCTGGCGGTGGGGTGATCGATCGGACGGGCGTCGACCAACAGGTGCCTGACGGGCGCCATCGGACGAGCCGTCAGGTGCTCGGGCTCTGGGACTGATCGAGCGCTGCGACCTGCTCGGCGAGCAGCGCCAGCTGCCGTTCGATGACCTGGGTGGCACCGATGGCGGTATCGGCGTCGAGCCGCAGCCGCTCGGCGTGACCGAGGAACATCGGCAAGACGGGCTCGGCACCGGCGCGCACGTCGTGGTTGAGCGTCTCGACCACCTCATGGATCTGCACCACCACGTGGTTGATGGTGAGCAGGAGTTCACGCATCGACGTCAATTCGTCGCGCATCTCGGCACGCAGCTCGGCCGCCGCGTTGGCGACCACCTGGTCGCCTCGCAGGCGACGGATGAAGTCGGACAGCATCGGCACCGCGACAGGCTAGAGCGGTTCCCCCGACTCGACGGGTACTCTCGGCCGCCATGTTGTCCTCCGCAGTCAGCCGCCTCGGCTCGCTCGTGCCGTTGCCCGTCCGCGACGCCGTCCGACCGATCGCCCGCAAGATGGGTCTCGCTGCACCCCCCGGCGAGTGGTGGCAGCTGGGCGTCGCCCCGTGGGAGCCGCCGCGCCGATGGGAGCGTCGGGCAGCAGCCTGGTGCAACGTGTGCCGCTGGCAGGGCGATGAGTTCGCCAGCGGGTTCCACACCGAGTTCGCCCACTGCCCGAGGTGCAACTCGATCGCCCGCGACCGGTTCCTGCGCTGGTGTTTCCTCACCCGCACCCCCGATCCGGGCGGATCGCGCATGATCGAGACCAGCCCGCGGATGGGTGACGAGTACCGCACGCTGATGAAGCGCTGGTTCGACTATCGAACCAGCGACTTCGACCTCGGCGCCCACACCGGCGACATCCAGCTCGACCTCCAGGACATCGACCTACCCGACGGGTCGCTCGACGTGGTGCTGACCGCGCACGTGCTCGAGCACGTGCCCGACACCGAGCGGGCCATCGCCGAGCTGTTCCGGGTGATCCGTCCCGGCGGCCGCATGTACCTGCAGGTCCCGCTCGTCTACGGGGTCACGTCGGTGCCGGTCGAGCCCGAGTTCCACGCCGACAACACGCCGGTGTTCTTCAACTTCGGCTGGGATCTCACCGA
>REDU01000147.1 GCA_007693335.1 Ilumatobacter sp.
CCACCGGGGGCCGGCCGACTGCCGGGCGCGCGGGCCTGACCGGGCGGCGGCGGGATGGGCTTACCGGTGGGTGAGAGTGGTCGGCCGGGGGGCGGCGGGATCGGCTTGCCCGTGGGCGAGGTGGGACTGCCACCGCGGGCTGCGGCTGCGTCGGCGGGGGCGGAGTCGGAACGGGCCGGCTCGGGGCGCGGCGGGGCCGGACGTGGTGACGGCGGGGCCTGGCGCGGGGCCTCGGTCTCGGCGGGGCGCGGGGCGCCCGGAACGGGCCGACCACTCGAGATGACACGTTCGGAGGATGCCGGCGGCGAGCCGCTCGAGATCGTCTCGGCGGGCGCCGGGTCGGGGGTGGTGTCGGGGGCGACCTCGGGCTCGGGAGCCGCTGCGGTCTCCTCGGCAACGGGTGCCGGCTCGTCGACAACGCTGGGTTGCTCGGCTGCGGGCTCGGCTGCGGGCTCCGGTGCGGCCGGCGCCGGTGCCGGTGCCGGTGCCGGTGCGGATTCGTCGGGCGCGGGGGCCGGTGACGCCTCCTCGGCCACGGGTGCCGGCTCGGGCGCGGGCTCGGGTGCCGGCGCGGGCTCGGGTGCCGGTGCGGTGTCGGGCGCCGGTGCCTCGTCGGACGACGTCGACTCGTCGGACGACGTCGCCTCGTCGGGCGCGGCCGTGACGTCGGGCGCGGCCGTGACGTCGGCGGATGTCTCGTCGGCGGACGTCTCGACGGTCGGCGCCGCCTTCTTGGCGGCGCGCTTCTTGGCCGCCTTCTTGACGGGCTTGGGCTCCTCGGGCTGCTCGTCACGGGTCAGACCGTCGCGCTCGGCGCGACGGCGGACCATGTCGGCATACGCCTCGTTGAGCGAGGAGGAGTGGCTCTTGACGGGGACGCCGAGGACTCCACACAGGTCGACCGTCTCGGCATTCGTCATGCCGAGCTCCTTTGCCAGTTCGTGTACGCGTTTGTTCTTCGCCACGCTGCGGTTCAACCTTTCACTCTCGTCGTCAGTCTCTCATGCCGGGTCGATCCCGATCGAACGGCCGTCATCTCTCGCATCCCGTGCACCGCTGGCATCTCCGTCGGTGCGTGGGCGGCGCACACCACGTCGGCGATGGCCGCGCTGGCCTCGGTGGGCACCGTTCGCCGCCATGCCCGGTCGAAGCCGCGCTTGGCGATGGCCGGAGCCACGCAGTCGGGTCCGCAGACCCAGGCGCCACGACCCGGTGCGGTCCGGGAGACCCGGACCTCGCCGTCATCATCGATCACACAACGGAGCAGTGTGTCGGGAACGCCCCGGCGTCGACAACCCACGCACGTACGGAGGGGGAGATGTCGGTCAGCGTTCGTCGTCGACACCGCCCTCGGCGGACGCGCCGGGCGCATCCTCGTCGGTCATCGGATCGGGGGTCGCGTCGTCGGGGGTCACGTCGTCGGGGGTCGCGTCGCCGGAGATGGGATCACCCTCCAGTGCGGACTCGACCGCCGTTTCGGTGATGGCTTCGGTGTCGGTCGCCACGGCATCGCCCGCCATCTCCGCAGCGGCGGCCTCGTCGGCCGGCGCCTCGGCGAGGGCTTCGGACATCGCGGACCACTCGGCCTGGCTCATGATCGAGCCATCGGCGGCGTGCCACTCGTTCTCGCCGGTCTCGGCGTTGGTGATCCACTGACCCTCGGCGTACTCGACGTACGGGTCGAGGCGGTCGCCGCCGGCGGGCACACCCTCGGCCACCTGCGTCTCGGAGCGGATGTCGACGCGCACCCCGGTCAGCCGCGCTGCGAGACGTGCGTTCTGGCCCTCTCGCCCGATGGCGAGACTGAGCTGATGGTCGGGCACGATCACGTCGGCGGCCGTGCCGTCGTCGCTGATGTTGACCTGCGTGACCTTGGCGGGCGACAGTGCCTTCGACACGAAGTCGGGCAGATCCTCGCTGAAGGGCACGATGTCGATCTTCTCGCCGCGCAGCTCGGTCACCACCATGCGGACCCGTGCGCCGCGGGCGCCCACGCACGCGCCAACCGGATCGACGTTGTGGTCGTTCGACCAGACGGCGATCTTGGTGCGGTGTCCTGGCTCGCGGGCGCACGCCTTGATCTCGACGATGCCGTCGGCGATCTCGGGCACCTCGAGCTCGAACAGCCGCTTGATGAGGCCGGGGTGGGTACGGCTCACCACGATCTGGGGGCCCTTCGCGGTCTTGCGGACCTCGACGATGTAGGCCTTCGAGCGGTCGCCGGGCTGCGGACGCTCGAACGGCACCTGCTCGGCCTGGGGCAACAGCGCCTCGACCCGACCGAGGTCGAGCAGCGTGTAGCGGGTGTCGGTCTGCTGGATGATGCCGGTGACGAGGTCACCCTCGCGGTTGGCGTACTCCTCGAACTTGCGATCGCGCTCGACCTCACGGATGCGCTGACTCATCACCTGACGGAACGTCTGGGCGGCGATGCGACCGAGTTCTTCCTTCTTGGGCGTGTCGTCGCGTTCGTTGACCCAGTTGCCGTCCTCGTCGAGGTCGTACGCGATGAACGTGAACTCCATCGTCTGCGGGTTGACCTCGACCACCACCTCGTCGGCGGCTCCCGTCCGACGCTTGTACGCGGACGCGAGGGCATCGACCAGGACGTGCAACAGGTCGTCCTCGCTCATGCCCTTCTCCTGGGCCAGCATGCGGATGGCTTCGCTCATGTCGAGGTTGCTCACGACGGGTCGTTCTCCTTGCTCGGACGCGCTTTCGGTTTCGGGCCGCCGGGCTTCGGCGTCGGGCCCCACACGAACACGGTGCGCGCCTTGTCGATGTCGGTGTACGCCACGCTCCGCTCGACCGGGCCGCCCGTGTCGGGATCGTCGATCTGCAGGGTGGCGGAGGTGTCGTCGGCCGCCACGAGCACGCCTTCGAGACGGCGCTGGTCGCTGCCGACGTCGGCGAGGCGGATGTTGACCGTCTTGCCGATCTCTCGCTGGAAGTGGGTGGGGAGCCGGAGATTGCGCTCGACCCCGGGGCTCGTGACCTCGAGGGTGTAGCGACCGGGTACGGGGTCGTCGTGATCGAGCTCGCGCGACACGAGCCGGGTGGCGAGTGCGAGCTTGTCGAGATTGACGCCGCCGGGGCTCCCGGGTGGGGTGTCGAGCGTGACGCGCAGCGTGCCGCCACGCTGCTCGACGTCGTAGAGGTCGAGATCGAGATCGGCGGCGATGGGCGCCACGAGCGATCGGACGCGGTCGATGACAGGGCTCTCCACGGGTGATACCGCCATCCGAAACCGCCTCCTTTCACAGAACGAGGCGTGGGGACGGACCCCACGCCTCTCGGTCGACTCAACCAAACAGGGACCCCGAGTATACCCGGGGCTGCAGGTATCTTGCCGGGGTGCTCCGGATGTCGACCCTGTTCCTGCGTACCCTCCGCGACGACCCCGCCGACGCCGAGGTGCCCTCGCACCGCCTGCTCGTGAGGGGTGGGTACATCCGCCGTGCCGCGCCCGGCGGGTTCACCTGGCTGCCGCTCGGCTGGCTGGTGTACCGCAACGTCGAGCGGGTGATCCGCGAGGAGATGGACGCCGCCGGGTTCCAGGAGGTCCACTTCCCCGCACTGCTCCCCCGCGAGCCGTACGAGGCGTCCGGTCGCTGGGTCGAGTACGGCCCGAACCTGTTCCGGCTGCAGGACCGCCGGGGCAACGACTTCCTGCTGGCACCCACCCACGAGGAGATGTTCACCCTCCTCGTGAAGGACCTGTACTCGTCGTACAAGGACCTCCCGCTGTCGATCTACCAGATCCAGACCAAGTATCGCGATGAGGCCCGTCCACGGGCCGGCCTGCTCCGCGGTCGCGAGTTCGTGATGAAGGATTCGTACTCGTTCGACGTCGACGACGAGGGCCTGCAGCGGTCGTACGACCGACACCGCGACGCCTACGTCCGAACGTTCGACCGGCTCGGCTTGCCGTACGTGATCGTGGCGGCCGTGTCGGGAGCGATGGGGGGCTCGGCCAGTGAGGAGTTCCTGGCCCCGATCGACGTGGGCGAGGACACGTTCGTGCGTTGCACCTCGTGCGCCTACGCCGCCAACGTCGAGGCCGTCGAGGTACCCGTTCCCGCCGACGAACCGTACGACGACGCGCCGCCGGCGCAGGTGGCCGACACGCCCGGCACACCCACCATCCAGACACTGGTCGACTTCCTCAACACCCACGACGAGCTGCGGCGTCCCGACCGCGACTGGACGGCCGCCGACACGTTGAAGAACGTCGTGCTCACCCTCCGCTTCCCCGACGGCAGCACCGAGCCGCTGGCGGTGGGCGTACCCGGTGACCGCGACGTCGACATGAAGCGGCTCGAGGCCCAGGTCGCACCCGCCGTCCCCGAAGCGTTCGACGAGGCCGCGTTCGCCGCTCGTCCCGAGCTCGCGAAGGGCTACATCGGGCCGGGTGCGCTCGGTACCGGATCGACATCGGGCATCCGGTACCTCGTCGACCCGCGCATCGTCGCGGGCACGCGCTGGGTCACCGGAGCCGACACCGTCGGTCACCACGTGGTCGGCCTGGTGGCCGGCCGTGATTTCACCCCCGACGGCACCATCGAGGCCGCCGAGGTGCGTGACGGCGACTCCTGCCCGGCGTGCGGTTCACCCGTCGAGCTCGCTCGCGGCATCGAGATCGGGCACATCTTCCAGCTCGGCCGCAAGTACGCCGAGGCGCTCGGACTCACCGTGCTCGACCAGCACGGCAAGACGGTCACCGTCACGATGGGGTCGTACGGCATCGGCGTGTCGCGTGCGGTGGCCGCCATCGCCGAGGCCAGCCATGACGAGCTCGGTCTGTGCTGGCCGCGCGAGATCGCGCCCGCCGACGTCCACGTGGTGGTGGCCGCCAAGGGCGGCGGCCCGCAGGGACCCGCCGCCGAACGACTCGCCGCCGCGCTCGAGGCCGCCGGCGTCCGGGTGCTGTTCGACGACCGCGAGGGCGTCTCGGTGGGCGTGAAGTTCAAGGATGCGGAGCTGCTCGGGGTCCCCACCATCGCCGTGGTGGGCCGCGGCGTCACCGACGACGAGTCGTCGAGCACCATCGAGATCAAGGACCGCCGCAGCGGCGATCGGAGCGACATCGCCCTGGCCGACGCCGTGGAGCACCTTCGTTCGCTCTGTGCACCATGACGGCCGCGTCGAACCGGTGACGTCGGATAGCGTCGGGCGACGGTGAGCACGACCGACCCCGCAGCATCGCCTGCACCCGCTGACGCCCCGATCGTCGGCCTGAACGACGCCGAGGTCGCAGAGCGGGTGGCCGATGGTCGGGTCAACGAACGACCACCGGGCCCCACCCGGACCTTGGGCCAGATCGTGCGGGCCAACGTGTTCAACCCGGTGAACGGGATCATGCTCACGCTGTTCGTGCTGATCCTGGTGGCCGGGTTCCCCCAGGACGGACTCTTCGTGGGTGTCGTGGTCTCGAACGCGGTGATCGGCATCGGCCAGGAGATCAAGGCACGTCGGGAGCTGCGCAAGCTCGAGGTGCTCAACGCCCCGCGGGCGCGAGTCATCCGCGACGGCGACGTGATCGGGGTGGCGGTCGACGAGGTGGTGCAGGACGACGTCTGCGATCTCGGACCCGGCGATCAGCTCGTGGTCGACGGCGACGTGCTCACCGCCGACGGGCTCGAGGTGGACGAGTCGCTCCTGACGGGCGAATCCGACACGGTCGTGAAGGCGCCGGGCGACCGTGTGCTGTCGGGCAGCTTCGTGGTGGCCGGTGGCGGTCTCGCCCGGGCCACCAACGTGGGCGCAGCGTCGTATGCGAACAAGCTGACGGTCGAGGCCACCGAGTTCAAGCTCGTCAACAGTGAGCTGCGCGCCGGCATCAACGCCATCTTGAAGTGGCTGGTCATCATCATCCCGCCCGCGTCGGCGCTGCTGCTGTGGTCGCTTTGGAGCGGGGACGGTCCCTGGCAGGAGGCACTCCAGGGCACAGTGGCCGCCGCCGTGGCCATGGTGCCCGACGGGTTGGTGCTGCTGACCAGCCTGGCATTCGTGGCCGGTGTGCTCTCGCTGGCGCGGCGCAAGGCACTGGCCAAGGAGCTCGCCACCGTCGAGCTGCTCGCCCGCGTCGACACCCTGTGCCTCGACAAGACCGGCACCATCACCACCGGCGAGATCTCCTTCGGAGAGCTGGTGCCACTGGGCGACACCACGTCCGAGGAGGCCGCGGCGATGCTCGGCGCGGTGGCGCACGCCGACAGCCGGCCGAACCCGACGATGTCGGCGATCTCGGGTGCGATCACCCGGCCCGACGACACCGAACGATGGGCCACCACGTCGGTCGAACCGTTCTCGTCGGCCCGGAAGTGGGCGGCGGCAGGGTTCGTCGACGGCTCGTGCTGTTGGCTCGGCGCTCCCGACATCGTGCTGCCCGATGACGCCGACGATGCCCGTGCCCGTGTCGAGCAGGAGTCAGCCGCCGGACGCCGGGTGCTGGCACTGGTGTGCTCCGGCGCCGGTGGCGACCCGACGGTGCTGGCCGACGACCGCGTGCCCGTCGCGCTCGTGCTGCTCGAGGACACCGTGCGCCACGACGCCCAGGAGATCCTCGGCTACTTCGTCGCACAGGAGGTCCAGCTCCGCATCATCTCCGGCGACAGCGTGGCCACCGTCGTGGCCGTCGCCGAGCGGGCGGGTGTGCCGCACACCGAGCGCCACGTGGACGCACGAACGCTGCCCGACGACGCCGAGGAACTCTCGGTGGCGATGGGCGACACGGTGGTGTTCGGCCGCGTCACACCGCACCAGAAGCGAGCGATGGTGCAGGCGCTCCAACGGCAGGGACACGTGGTGGGCATGACCGGCGACGGCGTGAACGACGTACTCGCGCTCAAGCGGGCCGACATGGGTATCGCCATGGGATCGGGCAGCTCCGCCACCCGGGCCGTGGCCGACCTGGTGCTGCTCGACGACAGCTTCTCGACCCTGCCGAAGGTGCTGGGCGAAGGCCGCAAGGTCATCAACAACATCGAACGGGTGAGCAACCTGTTCGTCACCAAGGCCGTGTACGCCGTGATGCTCGCGGCCGTGTTCGGGCTCCCGTCACTGCTCGGCGGCGACAGCGTCGAGTTCCCGCTGCTCCCCCGTCACCTCACCCTGATCGGCACGTTCAGCATCGGCGTACCGGGCTTCTTCCTCGCCCTCGCACCCAGCACCGACCTGGTGCGACCAGGGTTCCTGCGACGGGTCCTCAGGTTCTCGATCCCCTCGGGCATCGCGGCCGGCGCGGCCGCATCGATCGTCTACCAGATCGCCCGCACCACCGACGACGTCGACCTGCTCGAGGCCCGGACCGCCACCGCCATCGCCCTCCTGGCCGTGGGGCTCGTGATCCTGGTGGTCGTGAGCAGACCACTGCGCCTCTGGAAGTTGGGCCTGGCGGCCGTGATGGCCGCGTCGTACGCGGTCGTCATGCTGGTCGGGCCGCTGCAGGAGTTCTTCGAACTGTCGCCACCACCCACGTCGCTCTGGGGTCCGATGGCGGGAGTGATCGCCATCGCCTCGGCGGTCGTGATCGCCGTCCCACCGCTGCTGCGCCGTCTGGAGGACCGGTGACCAGACCGACCCGGGGCCCGTCGGTCGCGATCGACCGTGATCGCCTCGCCGAACTGCACGCTGCCGAGGAACACCGGTTCGTCGACCAGCACCCCCGCTCGGCGGAGCTGGCCGCCGACGCCCGCTCACATCTCCTCTCGGGCGTGCCCATGCCCTGGATGACCCGCTGGCCCGGGGCATTCCCACTGTTCGCCGCCGAGGCGAGCGGCGCCGAGTTCGTCGACGTCGACGGTCACCGCTTCGTCGATCTCTGTCTCGGCGACACCGGCGCGATGACCGGCCATGCGCTCCCAGCGGTGACCGCTGCGATCGCGGAACGGTCGGCGGTCGGCATCACCACGATGCTGCCCAGCGCCGACGCGGCCTGGGTGGCGGGTGAGCTCTCGCGTCGCTTCGGTCTGCCCACCTGGCAGATGGCGATGACCGCCACCGACGCCAACCGGTTCGTGCTGCGGTTCGCCCGGGAGCTCACCGGTCGGCCGAAGATCTGCGTCATGGACTGGTGCTACCACGGCACGGTCGACGAGACGCTGGCGGTGCTCGATGCGGACGGCCGGGTGACCAGCCGACCCGGGGCGATCGGTCCTCAGGTCGATCCGGCCGTCACCACGCGCATCGCTGCGTTCAACGACCTCGACGCACTCGAACGCGAGCTGGCCCACGGCGACGTGGCGGCGGTCCTGATGGAGCCGGCGCTCACGAACATCGGCATCGTGCTCCCCGAGCCCGGCTACCTCGACGGCGTCCGGGAGATCACGCGCCGCCACGATGTGCTGTTGATCATCGACGAGACGCACACGATCTGCGTGGGTCCGGGCGGGAGCACTGCGGCATGGGGACTCGACCCCGACATGCTCGTGATCGGCAAGCCGATCGGCGGCGGGGTGCCTGTGGCCGCCTACGGGTTCTCCGCCGAGGTGGCCGACCGGTTGGGTGCGCTCATGACCGGCCACGACGTCGACGTGTCGGGCGTGGGCGGCACGCTGACGGGCAACGCCCTGGCGCTCGCTGCGGTGCGCGCCACGCTCTCGAGCGCGCTGCGTACCGAGGACTTCGACCGCGCGATCCCCCTGGCCGCACGGTGGACCGCTGGCGTGGCCGGCGCGATCGAGGCCGCCGGTCTCGATTGGCACGTTCAGCAGCTCGGGTGCCGGGCCGAGTACTGGTTCTGCCCACCGCCGCGCGACGGCGCTGCTGCCGCCGCCGCGGTCGATCCAGACCTCGAGGCGTTCATGCACCTCTGGGCGCTCAACCGGCAGGTGCTGCTGACCCCGTTCCACAACATGGCGCTGTTCTCGCCGTCGCACACCGAGGCCCACGTCGACCGCCACAGCGAGGTGTTCGCCGCCGCCGTCAACGCGCTGCTCGGATGAGAGCTGGTGGGGTCGGGGCTGCTCGGGTGACGATCGCCACACGGCGGTGCGCGAAGCTCTCGGCCATGTACCGAGTGAGCATCCTCTACCCGAAGACCGAGGGCACGACCTTCGACCACGACTACTACCGCGACAGCCACATGCCGATGGTGGCGTCGAGACTGGGCGACACCTGCCAGAGCTGGAGCTCCGACAAGGTGCTCGACGGTCCGTTCGAGGCGGTCGGCTACCTCATGGTCGACGACCTCGCTGCGTTCCAGGCCAAGATGGGCGAGCACGCCGGCGAGATCATGGGCGATGTCGCCAACTACACCGCGATCACCCCGCAGCTGGTCGTGAGCGAGATCACCAACTGACCCCCGCCCCGTCCGTCCTGGTCAGCTTTTCGTCCGAACGTGCGGTCGAATTGCTGACCGAGACGAGATGAGTGGCGGAGAGTCGTGTCAGGAGTGCTTGAGGAGGCCCTGGTCGATCACGACACGGTCGGCCACCGAGGTGGTGAACACGGCCTCGGTGTCGCTGGTCTCCCACATCCGGATCGTGAGCGCCTCACCCGGGAACACCGGCGAGGCGAACCGGGCCTCGATGTGGTGGAACCGTGCCGGGTCGCCACCGCACAGGGTGTGCAGCAAGGCCCGACCGGTGAAGCCGTAGCTGCACAAGCCGTGCAGGATCGGCCGGTCGAAGCCGCCCATCGCGGCGAAGGCCGGATCGGAGTGCAGCGGATTGCGATCGCCCGACAACCGGTAGATCAGCGCCTGATCGGGTGACGTCTGGTAGGTCACCTCGTGATCTGCGTCGCGATCGGGCGGGACGTTCTGCGGGCCCGACGGCCCGCGGTCGCCGCCCCAGCCGCCCTCACCACGGATGAACACCGACGACATCGTGGTGTACAGCGGCTCACCGTCCATCGTGGCCGTCGACTCGGTCACGACCACGGCGGCCTTGCCCTTGTCGTGCATCGCCACCAACTCACCCACCACGGTGACGGTGCCCTCGACCGGGATCGGTCGGTGCAGGGTGACCGCCTGTTGGCCGTGCACGAGCATCGCCGGGTTGAACGACCCGATGTTGCGCATGGCCGACCCGCCGCCGTACCCCATGACCACTGGATAGGTCGGGAACACCTGCTGGTCGACACCGGAGGTGTTCTCGGTGGTGAACGCGAGCTCGTCCACACCCGCACCGATGCCCACTGCGTAGAGGAGGGCGTCCTTGCTGGTCCAGCTGGTCTCGTAGGGATCGCTGCGGTCGCCCACGGCGTCGGGGTTCAGTGGCATGTCAGTTCCTCTTTCGTGTGATTCGTGTGATGGGTGCGGGCGGTGCTTCGGCTCGGATGATCAGATGGCTCACTGGGGCTGGGGCCACGTACCGGTGCGGCCGTCCATACCCGAGTTCTTGCGGGCGGCCGCCACCAGCTCGGCCACGACCGGGCCGAGCTGCGTCGGATCGTCGACCGGGGCGTGCTCCGGACCACGGACCCAGCCCTCGGCCACTGCCAGGGTCTGACCCGATGCCTCGAACACCCGGCCGGTCACGTCGGCCGACTCCTCCGACGCCAGCCAGGTCACGATGGGGGCGATCCAGTGTGGCGAGCGCGCCTCGCGCTGCTCGTCGGTCTCGGGCGCCGGCCCGAGACCCTCGGTCATGCGCGTGAGCGCCACCGGCGCCACGGCGTTCACGGTCACGCCGTAGCGGGCGACCTCGAGCGCGGCGATGGTGGTGAACGCCGCGATGCCCGCCTTGGCGGCGCCGTAGTTGGTCTGGCCCGGGTTGCCGTAGATGCCCGACACCGACGTGGTGTTGATGATACGACCGCTGACCGTCTCGCCGGCCTTCGCCCGCTCACGCCAGTAGGCCACGGCCCACCGGCTCGGAGCGAACGTGCCCTTCAGGTGCACGTTGATCACCGAGTCCCACTCCTCCTCGGTCATGTTGGCGAGCACCCGGTCGCGCAGGATGCCCGCGTTGTTGACCACGACGTGGAGATCGCCGAACGTCTCGATGGCGGTGTTGACCATCTGCTGGGCGCCCTCCCAGTCGGCCACGTTGTCGGCGTTGGCGACCGCCGCACCACCCGTGCCGAGGATCTCCTCGACCACCTGCTCGGCGGGCGACAGATCGCTGCCGCTGCCGTCGACCGCACCGCCCAGGTCGTTCACGACCACCTTGGCGCCGTGCCGAGCGAGGCTCAGCGCGTGCTCGCGGCCGATCCCCCGCCCGGCTCCGGTGACGATGGCGACACGCCCTTCGCAGAGACCACTCATGTCATGGATCCTTCTCTCGCTCGTACTGGTGACGGATGACCGTGCGGTCGCCGTTCGCAACGGATCGTAGGAGCCAGCACGTCAGCGCGAGGAAGCCGAGGCACCCGTAGCATCGGCTCGTGGCTGTCGAACCCGTCTCCCGCGATGTGGACGTGCTGGTGGTGGGCGGCGGACCCGCCGGCGCCGCGGCGGCCATCGAGCTGGCACGGGCCGGACGTTCGGTGATGGTGATCGACAGGGCGACGTTCCCACGCGACAAGTGCTGCGGCGACGGCCTCACCACGCTGGCGCTCCGCGAGCTCGAACACCTCGGGTTCACCCCCGACCTCGTGCCCGACTGGTACGACGTCGATGCCGCACACCTGCGGTCGCCCTCGGGGCGCGAAGTGACCGTGCCCCTCCCCGACCGGGGCAGGTACGCCGCCGTCGCTCCACGCATGCAGTTCGACCACGCCGTGCTCGAACTCGCCCGATCGGCCGGCGCCATCGTGCGCGACGGCCACGCCGTGGTCGGCATCGACACCGCCGACGCCGCCGCCGACGGCTACGTCACGGCCGAGGTCGACGGCATCGGGTCGGTGCGATCGCGTTACGTCGTGGCGGCCGACGGCATGTGGAGCCCGGTCCGCAAGATGCTCGGCGTGCACACCCCCGGGTACCTCGGCGAGTGGCATGCCTTCCGGCAGTACGCCCGTCATGTGACGGGACCGGCTGCACAACGCCTCTACGTGTGGTTCGAGCCCGATCTCCTGCCGGGGTACGCCTGGTCGTTCCCACTCCCCGACGGCCGGGTCAACATCGGATTCGGAGTGCTGCGCGACGGCACCCGTCGCGTGCAGGACATGGCGCAGCTGTGGACCGACCTCCTCGCGCGCCCTCACGTGGTGGCGGCACTGGGGACCGATGCCGAGCTCGAGGGACGGCACACCGCGTGGCCGATTCCAGCGCGGGTCGACCGGGCGGTGCTGAGCCACGGTCGCGTGCTGTTCGTGGGCGATGCCGCCGGGGCCACCGACGTGATGACGGGCGAGGGGATCGGCCAGGCGCTGTTGACCGGTCGGGTGGCCGCCGGCTCGCTGCTGACCGCCGGAGCGACCCGACCCGGCCGGGCCACGGCGTGCTACGAGCGCGAGGTGCGTCACCATCTCGTGGCCGACCACCGGATGTCGCAGCTGCTCGGTCGTGCACTCACCAGTGAACTCGGCGCCCGTGGGGCGATCCGGGTGGTGGGGGCGAGCGGCACGTGGGGCCGCCGCAACTTCGCCCGCTGGATGTTCGAGGACGAACCCCGCGCCGTCGCGCTCACGCCCGCTCGCTGGCACCGCGGGTTCCTCACCCGCCCCGGCGCCTGGGCCGAGAGCGCCGCCTGACTCGCCGGACAGGAACTCACCGACTCAGGGGGCGACACCGCACCCGGTACGTTGTCGCCATGCGGTCGACCCTGCGAACCCGACTCACCGATCTGCTCGAGATCGAGCACCCGATCATGCTCGCCGGGATGGGCGGCGTGTCGTACCACGGGCTCGTGGCCGCGGTCAGCGAGGCCGGGGGCATCGGCACGCTGGGGGCCAGCACGATGTCGGCCGACGAGCTCACCGACGAGATGGCCAAGGTCCGCGAGCTGACCTCCAAGCCGTTCGGCGTCGATCTGCTGACCGCGTTGCCCGGACAGGTCGAACAGGGCATCCGCGACGTGATCGACGGCGGCGCCCGCATCTTCGTGGCCGGGCTCGGCGTGCCGCGCGAGGCCATCGAGGCGCTCCATGACGCCGGTGTGCTGGTGGGGTCGATGTGCGGCAAGGTGCGCCACGCCGTGGGCGCGGTCGCCAGCGGGTGCGACTTCGTGGTGGCCCAGGGCACCGAGGCCGGTGGGCACACCGGCACGGTGGCCACCATGGCGTTGATCCCGCAGGTGGTCGACGCCGTGGGCGATCAGGTACCGGTCGTCGCCGCCGGCGGGCTCTTCGACGGTCGTGGCCTGGCCGCGTCCCTCGCGCTCGGGGCCGACGGGGTGTGGATCGGAACCAGGTTCATCGCCACGCCCGAGGCACGCGCCGTGGCGGGCTACAAGGAGACGCTCATCGCCACCCCCGAGGACGGCACCGTGGTCAGCCGGGCGTTCACCGGGAAGACCTGCCGGGTGGTGCGCAACGACTGGACGGCCCACTTCGACCAGCACCCGGACGAGTTGCAGCCGTTCCCGGCCCAGGTGATCGCGTCGATGAAGGCGGGGGCGAACCACCTGGGCGCTCCCGATGGCACGGTGGTGGACGTCGAGCGCGAGTTCATGCCGTGCGGCCAGGGTGTGGGGGCGATCCACGGTCTGGTGCCGGCCGGCGATCTGGTCCGACTCATGATCGAGGAGGCCGAGCGATCTCTCGCGCGCATCGACTCGTTGCGCTGACCGTCGGCGCGCTCGTGGCGGCAACCGGGTGCGTCGATGACAGCACGACGCCCCAGGGGTCGAGGGCCGCGACGGTCGAGGTGCCCGACGATGCACCCGCGGCGGCACCGGACGTGAGGGTGGTCGAGGTGACGTCGCAACGATGTGAACGTCCGACACTCAACCGGGGGGTCGGGACCCGGCTCGGTCAGGGGCGGATCCTCACGGCGGCCCACGTGGTCGACGGGCACCTGCGGGTGCTCGAGGTGGGCGGCCGTGCCGCTGAGGTCATCGGGCTCGATGCACGGCTCGACCTCGCCGTACTGGTGCTGACCGATCCCGACCCCGCCCACGACGTCGACCCTGGCCCGGTCTTCGCCGACGAGGCCCGCGCCGGGCCGGTCTCCGTGGTGACCGACGACGGCACGATCGGGGCACGGATCGACCGCGTGATCACGTTGCGGGTGAACGATCTGACCGCGGGTGCCGTGCACGAGCGCCCGGTGGTCGCCCTCGACGTGGGCGCCGAACCCGGTGTGAGCGGGTCGCCCGTGATCGACCACACGGGCGCGATCGTGGCCATCGTGGTGCTGAGCGATCCGAGTGCCGACGAGTCGTACGCCGTGCGGGTGGCGGGCGGCACCCCCGACATGGTGACCGAGATGTCGACGCCGACGGTCCGGCGCGGGTGCCCCGACGGGTGAAGTAGTGTCGCACGACCGGTGACAACCACGTGACCGGTACGTGAACGAGGAGACGACAGATGCGCCGAACCATGATGCGTTCGATCGCCCCGCTCGTCGCACTCGCTGTCATCGGAGCAGCGTGTACCAGCGACGACAGTGCGGACGATGCTGATCCACCCGCCACCGACCCCACCGAGGAACCGGCCCCCGACACCACCGACGGTGACGAGCCCGACCCCGAGCCCGAGCCCGACGACGGCGACGATCCCCCCACCACCGTCGAAGAGGTCCAGACCGGCGACTCGCGACTCGAAGCCGTACTGGCCGCCGGGGAGGTCCGCTGCGGTACCCGCAACGAGCTGCCCGGCTTCGCCATCGTCGAGGCCGACGGCGAACACGTCGGCTTCGACTCCGACTTCTGCCGGGTGGTTGCCGCTGGCATCCTCGGTGATGCCGACGCGGTGGTCATGGTCGACCTCGAGACGGCCGACCGCTTCACCGCCCTGCAGTCGGGCGAGGTGGACGTGCTGATCCGCAACACCACCTGGACGGCCACCCGCGACGGCGCCGAGGGCGCCACCTTCCTGACGACGACGTTCTACGACGGCCAGGGCATGATGGTGGCCAGCGACAGCGGCTTCGACGCCCTCGAGGACCTCGACGGCGTGATCGTCTGTGTCGCCCAGGGCACCACCACCGAGGGCAACGCCGCCTCGGAGGCCGCCCGTCTCGGTCTCGACTGGGAGGTCCGTGCGTTCGAGAGCCCCGACCTGATCCAGGAGGCCTTCGTGGCCGGACAGTGCGACGGTTGGTCGAGCGACGTCAGCCAGCTGACCGGTCTCCGGTCGGCCTTCCCCGACGGACCCGACGCCCTCACGATCCTGCCCGAGGTGTTCTCCAAGGAGCCCCTCGGACCGGCCGTGGCCGATGGTGACACCGAGTGGGCCCAGGCCGTGAACTGGACCATCCTCGCCACCATCCAGGCCGAGGAGTTCGGGATCACGTCGGCCAACGTCGACGACTTCCTCGACTCCGAGGATCCCGCCGTCCAGCGGTTCCTCGGTCTCGAGGTCGAAGGTGACGCCGTGCTCGATCCGGGCCTCGG
>REDU01000145.1 GCA_007693335.1 Ilumatobacter sp.
CCGTGAAGGTGGCCGCACCGTGGGTGCTGGCCGTGTCACCAAGATCCTGAAGTGACCGACCGGAACGACTGAGCAGGACCCCACTGACATGGCACAGAGCATCCGAATCCGCCTGAAGGCGTTCGACCACGAGATCATCGACCAATCGACGAAGAAGATCGTCGAGACGGTGAACCGCACCGACGCCACCGTGCGCGGTCCCATCCCGTTGCCCACCGACAAGCACCGGTACACGGTCATCCGTGGCCCGCACGTCGACAAGGACTCGCGTGAGCACTTCGAGATGCGCATCCACAAGCGCCTCATCGACATCGTGAACCCGAACGCGAAGACCATCGACAGCCTGCAGCGCATCGAGTTGCCCGCCGGCGTCGACATCGAGATCAAGATCCAGACCGGCTGATCAGCCGATCAGCGAACCACCGATGCCGGTGGAGCCCTGGCCGCTTTGTCCGCGGCAGAGGCCCCACCGGCGTCGTCGCGCCCGGGCCGACCCCCCGAACCCGGCCGAAAGTGACACAGAGTCGCTGGGGGCCGCGAAATGCGGCCCGGGGCGACACAGAGTCAGTTGGGGCCGCCGGGTCAGGCGTTGCGGCGGCGGGAGCGGAGGCCCCACAGCAGCCCGATCGACATCAACAACACGCTGAACACGAGGATGGTCGTCGCCAGCACGTTCACCTGCGGTGGGAAGCGCACCCGGAAGCTGCCGTCGATGTAGATGGGGAACGTGCTGAGCGACCCGGCGTTGAACAGCGTGATGATGAAGTCGTCGATCGACAACGCGAACGACAGCAGTGCGGCGGCCAGGATGCCCGGGAGGATCAACGGGAACGTGACCTTCCAGAACGTCCGGAACGGCGACGATCCGAGGTCCTGCGCCGCCTGCTCGAGCGTCCAGTCGAAGCCGCGTACCCGCGCTCGCACCGTGAGCGCGACGAAGCTGACCTGGAACATGATGTGTGCGATCACCACGGTGGTGAAGCCACGGGTGATGTCCCAGTCGAGGAAGAGCGTGGCCAGCGATGAACCGAGCACGATCTCGGGTGTGGTCAGCGGCAGCACGAGCAGGAAGTTGAGCGGTCCCGACCCCTTGAACGAGTAGCGGGCCAACGCGAGCGCGATCATCGAGCCGAGCACCACCGCCACCGAGGTCGAGATCGCCGCGATCTGCAGGCTCCGCACGAACGCCTGGGTGAGGCCCTGGTCGCTGAACGGGTCGCGCCAGTTGTCGAGCGTGAAGCGCTGCCACACGATGTTGTAGTTGCCGCGTGGCTGGTTGAACGAGAACGCCACGATCCAGATGATGGGGACGAACAGGAAGAGGAGACCCAACCCCGCGTAGATGTTGAGCGCCCAGCGGGCGATGTGGCCGCGGGTCGAGGTGGGCGAGCTCACCGGACCGGCCTCGTGTCGGACGTCATGTGAGGTCCTCGGTGCCGAAGAACCGGCTGTAGATGATCACGAACACCGTGATGATGAACATCAGCACGAACGACATCGCGGAGGCGAGCGGGATGTTGTTCTGCACGAGGAACTGGTCCTGGATCGAGTTGCCGATCATGGTGGTGTTCGGGCTGCCGAGGTACAGCGCGTTCACGAAGTCACCGGCGGCGGGGATGAAGGTGAGCAGCGTTCCGGCGAACACGCCGGGGAGCGCCAACGGCACCACGATCTTGCGGAACGCCTCGACCGACGTCGAGTAGAGGTCGTGCGCAGCGTCCACCATGCGCGGGTCGATCTTCTCGAGGCTCACGTAGATCGGCAGGATCATGAACGGCAAGAAGTTGTAGGTGAGCCCACCGATCACCGCGGCGGGCGTGTTGAGCACGCGACCGTTGTCCATGATCCCGACCGTTTCGAAGAAACCCGACAGCCGCAAGGTGTCGAACAGTTGCACCACCTGACCGGTGTCGGCCAGCAAGCTGCGCCACGCGATCGTGCGGATGAGGTACGACGTGAAGAACGGGATCACCACCAGCCCGAGCAGCAGCGTCTTGAAGCGGCCGCCGCGGAACGCGATCACGTAGGCCAACGGGAACCCGATGAGGATCGTGAACACGGTGGCCGTCCCGGCGTACAGGAATGCGCGCCCGAACTGCGGTGCGAAGTCGGTGAATGCCGTGGTGTAGTTCCCGATGTTCCAGTCGAGCTCGGCATCGACCGCGAAGCGACTCGGCAGTGTCGACAGCGAGAGGCGCAGCAGCGTGATCAGCGGCGCCAGGTAGAACAGTGCGAGCCAGAGCATGCCGGGTTTGAGCAGACCGTACGGCGCGATCTTGCGTTTGGCCTCGGGGCTGCCCGCCACCGCGGTCCAGATGACCGCGACGATCGCCGTCAGCACGAGACCGAGCGCAATCGGCACGAGCGGACCGGTCACCCACCGGGCACCCACCGCCGCGAGCAGCAGACCAGCGCCCGAGAGGGCGAACAACCCGAAGAGATCGGGTCGGCTGGTCATCACGCGCTGGCGCGCTGGCTCGCTGGTCGCGGTCATGTGGGTGCCATCGATCCGCTCGAGGGATCCGTGGGCGATCTGATCAGGCGCCGATGATGCGCGAGAACTCGCGGTCGTACTCGGCCTCGACGTCCTCGGAGAGCGAGGCGAACGACTGGGTGGCGGCCACCGTGGCGTCGTCGGGGAACACGAGTGGGTTCTCGGCCAGCTCCGGGTCGATCTCCACGAGCGCGTCGCGCACGCCCTCCACCGGCGACACGTAGCCCACCCAGGCGGTGATCTGTGCCGCTTGTTCGGGGTCGTAGACGTAGTTCATCCAGGTGGCGGCGGCGTCACGGTTGATCGCCCCCTTCGGCATCAGCATCGTGTCGGCCCAGCTGGTGCCGCCCGACTCGGGGAAGGCGAACCGAACCGCTGGGTTGTCGAGTGCGAGCTGCGCCACGTCGCCCGACCAGCCGATGCACGCCGCGAAGTTGCCGTTGGTGAGGTCGTCGAAGTAGTCGTTGCCGTGGAACCGGCGGATCTGGCCGGCGTCCTTGGCGGCTTCGAGGCGCTCGAAGGCGGGGGCGGCGTCGTCGAAGCTCGACAGCGTCTCGATGTCGATCCCGAGGCTCATCGCGATGAGACCGATGGTGTCGCGCATCTCGGTGTTGATGCCGATCTGTCCCGCGAACTCGGGGTCGAACAGGTCGTCGATGCTGGTGAGCTCCCGCCCCGTGATGTCCATGTTGTAGGCGATGCCGGCGAAACCCGCCTGCCACGGCAGTGAGAACTCACCGGTGGGGTCCCAGGTCGGGTTGCGCAGCCCCTCGACGAGGTTGGCGGCGTTGGGGATCTGGTCGAGGGGGAGCGGGTCGCACCAGCCGAGGTCGATGAGCCGGCCGGCCATCCAACCGGTGGGGGCGATGATGTCGGGATCGATGCGTTCGCCGCGGCCGAGCACGGGCTGGATGCGAGCGAAGTACTCGTTGTTCGAGTTGATCGCCTCGGAGTAGCGCAACTGGATGCCGGTGTCGGCGATGAAACGATCGACCGTGCCGATCTCACCGTCCTCGGTGGGATCGATGTAGGCGGTCCAGTTCTCGAAGAACAGCTCATCACCACCGCCGTTGGCGGGCGGGGCGTCGGTGCCGGGTGTGGTGCCCGGAGCAGTGGTTGCGGCACCCCCGTCGTCGTCGCCACCGCAGGCGGCGAGCAGGGCGGGCAGTGACAGACCACCGGCGCCCAGGGCACCGGCACGGAGGAACAGCTGGCGCCTGCTCAATGGTCGGCGCGAACGGGGAAGGGGGCGCTGGTTCATGGTGTGCCTTTCTGTCGTGACCGGGTCGCACCGTGCGAACGGCCTGAGGTGGGGGGAGAGGTGGGGGGGTGCGAACGCGGGCGACACGTCGGCGATCTCACAGTGCGGCCTCGATCTGGTCGACGTCGGTGCTGCTGGCACCAGCGCGTGGCGGCCAGCCGGGCAGCACGAACGCCGCACCGGGCTGCCAGGTGACCTCCACCGTGTCGCCGGGGCGGAGGAAGGGGAGGTCGGTGTCGGTGCCCACGTGGGTGATGACGTCGGTGCCATCGGCCAGCCGGAGCGAGAGCCGAGCGGCGGCACCCTGGAACACGAGATCCTCCACGGTGCCGCTGAGACGGCGGCCATCGCTGATGCCGGCCCCGGTGGGCTCGTTCGAGACGAGCAACCGCTCGGGTCGCAGCATGACCGACACCGGTGACCCCTCGGGGCGAGCACCGACGTCGTCCACGGAGGTGCCGCCGCCACTCGCCCGGATCGTCCCGCCCGCTTCGAGGCGCACCAGCACGTCGTCGCCATCGCGGCCGGCCAGCTCGCCCGGCAGCAGGTTGGCGGTGCCGATGAAGCTCGCGACGAACAGCGAGGCGGGGCGGTGGTAGATGTCCTCGGGGGTGCCGATCTGCTCGACCCGCCCCTCGTTCATGACGGCGATGCGATCGCTCATGGTGAGCGCCTCGCCCTGATCGTGGGTCACGAACACGAACGTGATCCCGACCTCGCGTTGGATGCGCTTGAGCTCGAATTGCATGGCCTCGCGCAGCTTGAGGTCGAGCGCCGCCAGCGGTTCGTCGAGGAGCAGCGCGCTCGGGTAGTTGACGAGTGCCCGCGCGAGGGCCACGCGCTGCTGCTGGCCCCCCGACAACTGGGTGGGGCGGCGGTGGGCGAAGTCGCCCAGCCGGACCACCTCGAGCATCTCGGCCACCCGCCGGGTGTACTCACTCTTCGGGACCTTCTTGCTCTTGGGGCCGAACGCCACGTTCTCGGCCACGGTCATGTGGGGGAACAGCGCGTACTGCTGGAACACGGTGTTGACATTGCGCTTGTAGGGCGGGGTGCGGCTCACGTCGACGCTCTCGAGCACCACCCGGCCCTCGCTCGGCTGTTCGAACCCGGCGATCATCTTGAGCGTCGTGGTCTTCCCGCAGCCCGACGGACCGAGCATCGCGAAGAACTCGCCACGGTCGATCGAGAAGTGGGCCCGCTCGACCGCCGTGAACGATCCGAAGCGCTTCTTGACGCCGTCGAGCACGATGACCGGCTCGCCGGGCGCGTCGGCACCGTGCGATGCCGGTGTCTGGATGACCGGCATCGGTGCCGAGCCATCACCTCTCAGGTCTGTGGTGTCGTGCGTGTCCAGCCCGGTCCTCCCCCGGAGTATCGACAACGATCCCACGCCCACGGGTCCTGTCGCAAGCGAATCGGGCACGTGATCCGGTCGACGGATTACTCCCGTGCAGCCCGGACGAACGGAAAATTCCCCTGAACTCGCCGCGAGATGTGATCGCGCCGCCTCGGTAGCCTGTACACCGAAGATCGTGGACCATTTCCCACCGCCCCCTCCCGGCGCCAGACCGGCTGCTCCGCTCACCACCATGCCGTCCCGACGGAAGTGGCGATCGCTCGTGGCGGTGCTCGCGCTCGTCGCCGCCGTGGCCTGGACCGCTGGCCTGGTCGGCGTGCTGGTCGGCTCCCAGCTCGATCGTGACGTGGCGGCGCCGCCACGGGAGCCGTCGGAGCGACCGATCGACGTGGCGGCTCCCCGTGACGTCATCGAGCGTCGGATCGACGTGGCCGCCCTGGTCGACCGGATCGGTCCGTCGGTCGTCACGATCAGCGCGGACATCGACGAAGGGCCCCGCCGGGGCGGATCGGTCGGCACGGGCATGATCATCACCGACGACGGTGAGATCGTCACGAACTCCCACGTGGTCGAAGGTGCGTCGGCCATCCGCGTGCGTCTCGCCGGTGAGACCGAGCCCCGGGCGGCCACCCTGATCGGTGCCGACCCCGGCAACGACATCGCCCTGCTCCGCATCGCCGGCGACGGCTACCCGGCCGTGACCTTCGCCGATCCCAACTCGGTGCGCATCGGCGACGAGGTGGTCGCCATCGGTTTCGCGCTCGACCTCGACGGTGCCCCGTCGGTCACCCGCGGCATCGTGTCGGCGCTCGGCAGGACCATCAGCACCGCTGGTGGCGCCCTCGACGGATTGGTCCAGACCGATGCCGCGATCTCGTCGGGCAACTCCGGTGGGCCGCTCGTGAACGCGAACGGTGAGGTCGTGGGCATCAACACCGCCGTCGCCCGGGGCAGCGCCACCACGGCGGCCAGCAACATCAGCTTCGCGATCTCGACCGGATCGGCCATCCCCGTGATCGAGTCGCTCCGATCCCACTCCGACGGCACCACCCGCGACGAGGGCTTCTTGGGTGTCGGCCTCGAGAACCGCAGCGATGGCGGTCAGGGCACGATCGTGAGCGAGGTCCGCTCCGACAGCCCGGCTGCGGCCGCCGGGTTGCAGCTGGGCGACATCGTGGTCGCGATCGACGATGCCGAGATCACCGGCACGTTGAGCCTGGTGGCCACGATCCGCGACCGCAGCCCGGGCGACACCATCACGATCAGCGTGGTGCGCAACGGTGAGCTCCTCGTGCTCGAGGCCGTGCTCGACATCCGCCCCGACTCCTGACGCGCCGGGTTGGTCCCGGGTCCCGCCACCGATAGCATTTCCTGGCCGTGTCCTGGGACTTCCAGAACACGTGACCGTTCCACCAACCGATGTCCGTGTGAGCCTCCTGCTCGAAGGAGGGACCTCACGGCGACAACTTGATCGAGTGCTCCGCACGCCCTGCCCGGCTGCGGAGCATTTGCACGCAGAGCCTCAGAAGGAACCAGCCGCCATGGCACAACAAGCGATCGTCGGCGAGAAGGTCGGCATGACGCAGACGTGGGTCGACGACCGAGTCGTACCCGTGACCGTGCTGCGCGTCGAACCGATGCGCATCGTGCAGGTCAAGACGAGCGAGCGCGACGGCTACACCGCGCTGCAGGTCACCTACGGCCACCGTGACGCGAAGAAGCTGAACAAGCCAGAAGCCGGCCACTTCAAGTCCGCCGACGTCGCCCCCGGCACCCGGTTGATCGAGCTCCGCCTCGACTCGGTGGACGGCTACGAGGTGGGCCAGGAGCTCACCGTCGACGCCATCCCCGCCGGCGCCAAGGTCGATGTCTCGGCCGTGAGCCGCGGCAAGGGCTTCGCCGGCACCATGAAGCGGCACAACTTCAAGGGTCAGGGCGCCAGCCACGGTAACCACAAGCATCACCGGGCCCCGGGTGCCATCGGATCGTGCGCCTTCCCGGGCCGCGTCTTCAAGGGCGTGCGCATGTCGGGCCGCATGGGTGGCGAGCAGGTCACCACCCTCAACCTCGAGGTGGTCGAATCCGACGCCGAGCGCAACGTGCTGCTCGTCAAGGGTTCGGTCCCCGGTCCCAACGGCGGCGTGGTCATCGTGCGCAACGCCGTCAACGTCCCGGCCGGCCAGACGGCGAAGGGAGCCTGATCGACATGGCCCAGATCACCGTGAAGTCCCCCTCCGGCGCCGACTCCGGCAGCGTCGAGCTCGACGCGGCCACCTTCGGCATCCAGCCGAACGTGCCGGTCATGCACCAGGTCGTGACGGCGCAACTCGCCCGTCGCCGCTCGGGCACCCAGAGCACCAAGACCCGCAGCGAGGTGCGCGGCGGCGGCGCCAAGCCGTACCGCCAGAAGGGCACCGGCAACGCCCGTCAGGGCACCATCCGCGCCCCCCACTACGCCGGTGGCGGCGTGGCCCTCGGCCCGAAGCCCCGTTCGTACGCCCAGAAGACCCCGAAGAAGATGATCAAGCTCGCCCTGCGCTCGGCCCTGTCCGACCGTGCCAACGAGGGTCGCATCGTGGTCGTCTCCGAGTGGGGCTGGGAGGCTCCCAGCACCAAGTCGGCCGTTGCGGCGCTGACCGCACTCGGTGTCGAGGGTCGCGTCCTCGTGGTCGTCGATCGTGACGATGCCCCTGCCGCGCTGAGCTTCCGCAACCTGCCCGAGGTGCAGATGATCACGCCCGGCGAGCTCAACGCCTACGACGTGCTCTGCAACGACTGGATCGTGTTCACCGAGAGCACGCTGCCGCAGGCCAACAGTGACAACGGAGATGCGTCATGAAGGATCCACGCGACATCATCATCGCCCCGATCGTCTCCGAGAAGAGCTACGCCCTGATGGAGACCGGCGTGTACACGTTCCGCGTCCACCCCGCCGCCACCAAGCCCGAGATCCGCGACGCCGTCGAGTCGATCTGGGGCGTCGAGGTCTACAAGGTCAACACGCTGAACCGCGTCGGCAAGACGCGTCGCACGCGTGGCACCAACCGGACCGGCCAGAAGCCCGACACGAAGCGGGCCATCGTCACCCTGGCAGCGGGCGAGATCCCGCTGTTCGAGAACTGAGGACACCATGGGTATCCGATCACGCCGGCCCACGAGCCCCGGTCGCCGCTTCCAGACGAGCTCCGACTTCTCCGACGTCACCAAGACCACCCCCGAGAAGACGCTGCTCGCCCCGAAGCCCAAGACCGGTGGTCGCAACAGCTACGGCCGCAAGACGTCACGTCACCGCGGTGGCGGCCACAAGCAGCAGTACCGCATCGTCGACTTCAAGCGCGTCAAGGACGGCGTTCCCGCCACCGTGGCCGCCATCGAGTACGACCCCAACCGCACCTGCCGCATCGCGCTGTTGCACTACAACGACGGCCAGAAGGCGTACATCCTCGCCCCCAAGGGTCTGAAGGTGGGCGACAAGGTCTCGAGCGGTCAGGGCTCCGACATCAAGCCCGGTAACGCCATGGCGTTGCGTTACATCCCCGTCGGCACCATCGTGCACAACGTCGAGCTGCGGCCCGGCCAGGGCGGCAAGATCGGCCGGTCGGCCGGCATCGCCGTGCAGCTGGTCGCCAAGGACGGCGACTTCGCCACGCTCCGCATGCCCTCCACCGAGATGCGTCGCGTGCAGATCGACTGCCGCGCCACCGTCGGCGAGGTCGGCAACAGCGAGCACGAGCTCGTCAAGATCGGCAAGGCCGGCCGCAACCGCTGGAAGGGCAAGAAGCCCCAGACCCGCGGCGTCGCCATGAACCCCGTCGACCACCCTCTGGGTGGTGGCGAGGGCCGCACGTCGGGTGGCCGTCCGGCCGTGTCGCCGTGGGGCAAGCCCGAAGGCCGCACACGCGACAAGAACAAGCCGTCGCAGAAGCTCATCGTTCGTCGCCGCCGCTCCGGCAAGGGCCGACGGTAAGGGATCAGGAGAAACAGATGTCCCGCAGTCTCAAGAAGGGCCCCTTCGTCGACGAGCACTTGCTCGCGAAGGTCGACGCCCAGAACGCCGCCGGCGAGCGCAAGGTCATCAAGACCTGGTCGCGTCGGTCCACGGTCATCCCCGACATGGTCGGCCACACGATCGCCGTGCACGATGGACGCAAGCACGTCCCGGTGTACGTCACCGAGTCGATGGTCGGCCACAAGCTCGGTGAGTTCAGCCCCACCCGCACGTTCAAGTTCCATGCCGGACAAGAGCGCGGAGCGAAGGGTCGCCGCTGATGACCGGACCGAAGCTCAACGAGGGCGCCACCATCGTCGGTGAGCGCTCCGGCACCAAGGCCACCGCCAAGTACGTGCGCTCGTCGGCCCGAAAGGCCCGCGTGGTGCTCGACCTGATCCGCGGTCTCGACGTGCGTCGTGCCGACGAGGTGCTCCAGTTCACCGACCGTGGCATCGCCCGTGACATCCGCAAGGTGCTCGCCAGCGCCGTCGCCAACGCCGCCAACAACGACGGCCAGGACCCCGACGAGCTGTACGTGATCGCCTGTTTCGCCGACGAGGGCCCCACGCTGAAGCGGTTCCGCCCCCGTGCTCGTGGCCGCGCCAGCCGCATCCGCAAGCGCACCTGCCACATCACCGTGATCGTCGCCCGCATGAGCGACGAGCGCCTCGCCGTCGTGCAGGCCCGCCAGGCCGGCGGCGCCGCCGGTCGACCGAGTTCGTCGGCCGCCAGCCGCCAGGCCCGGGTCGAGCGCAGCCGCCAGCGGGCGCAGGCCGCCAAGGAGGGCGTCGACGCGATCGAGGCCGACGAGACGGTGCAGGACGCCGATGATCTCGCCGCCGAGGCCGACGCCACGGCCGAGGTCGACGAGGCCGTCGAGACCGATGAGGCCGCCGACACCGATGTCGAGGCTGAGACGGCCGAGGTCGGTGACGACACGGCTGGCGACGCTCCGTATCCCGGATCGGCGCTGCCGCAGGCCGACGGTTCGGCACCCGAGGGTTTCACCATCAAGGGCAACGCCGACTCGATGCTGTACCACGAGCCCGGCAGCCGTTACTACGACATCACCCAGGCCGAGGTCTACTTCGACTCGGCCGACTCCGCCGAGGCCGCCGGCTTCGGCAAGCCGGGCGGATCCACCGCCGCTTCGAGTGAGACGAGCGACGACGCCGCTGCCGGCGACGATGAGGAGACCAAGTAATGGGTCAGAAGATCAACCCCTACGGCTTCCGCCTCGGGATCACCACCGACTGGAAGAGCCGCTGGTTCTCCGAGCGCGAGTACAAGCAGTACCTCACCGAGGACTGGAAGATCCGCGAGGCCATCATGACGCGGCTCGAGTCGGCCGCGATCAGCCGAATCGAGATCGAGCGCACCCGTGACAAGGTCCGCGTCGACGTGCACACGGCCCGTCCGGGCATCGTGATCGGTCGCCGTGGCGCCCAGGCCGACGAGCTCCGCACCCTCATCACCGGCATCACCGGCAACCCGAAGGTGCAGCTGAACATCGTCGAGATCAAGGCACCCGAGCTCGACGCCGCGCTCATCGCCCAGGGTGTGGCCGATCAGCTCGCCAACCGCATCGCCTTCCGCCGGGCGATGAAGCGCGCCGTGCAGAACGCCCAGCGTGCCGGTGCCCTCGGTATCCGGGTCCAGTGTGGTGGTCGTCTCGGTGGTGCCGAGATGAGCCGCACCGAGTGGTACCGCGAAGGCCGGGTGCCGCTGCACACGCTGCGCGCCGACATCGATTACGGCTTCCGCGAGGCCAAGACCACCAGCGGCCGCGTCGGGGTGAAGGTGTGGCTCTACAAGGGCGACATCCTCCCCTACAAGTCCCAGACCGACGACAAGATCGCCCGTGAGGCCGCCATGGCCGTGGGTGAGACGTCGGGTCAGGGTGGCGCCGAGCCGAAGAAGGTCGTGTCGTCGGCGGCTCGCCGCAAGGACGTCTCACCCGAGCCCGAGACCCAGCCGCTGATCAAAGAAGCCGATCCCGAGCTCGAGAAGTTGCTCGACGAGGAAGAGGACATCGCCCGCCGGACCCACGAGGGCCACGAGACACCGCACTTCCGTGCGGACGACTGAGCGGAAGGACCAGACGCCATGTTGATGCCACGCAAGGTCGCACATCGCAAACACCACCGGGGCCGCACACGCGGTCTCACCAAGGGTGGTTCCGAGCTCGCCTTCGGCGAGTACGGGATCCAGGCACTCGAGCCCGGTTGGCTCACCGCCCGCCAGATCGAGGCCGCACGTATCGCCATGACCCGCGCCATCAAGCGTGGCGGCAAGGTCTGGATCAACGTGTTCCCCGACAAGCCCGTCACCAAGAAGCCCGCCGAGACCCGCATGGGTTCGGGTAAGGGCAACCCCGAGTTCTGGGTTGCCGTCGTGCGTCCGGGCCGGGTGCTGTTCGAGCTGTCGTTCCCGAACGAGGAGCAGGCTCGCATCGCCATGAACAAGGCGATCCAGAAGCTCCCGATCAAGGCCCGGATCATCACCCGTGAGGAGACGATCTGACATGGCCCGCAAGAAGGACCGCAACGACAAGCTGGCCGACCTCGATCTCGCCGAACTGCTCGACGAGCTCCGGGCCACCAAGCAGGAAGCGCTGAACCTCCGGTTCCGCAACGCCACCGGCCAGCTCGAGAACACCGCTGAGATCAGCCGGGTCCGGCGTCACGTCGCCCGGATCAACACCTACATCCGTCAGCGGGAGATCGCTGCCGCCGAGAACGCCCAGTGAGACGGTGACCCATCATGAGTGACAGCAACATCGAGACCGCCGACGACACCACGGCCCACACCACTGCCGACATCGCTGCCGACACCACTACCGACACCACCACCGACGCCACGGCCGACACCGGCGAGCGTTCGGCACGCAAGGTTCGTGACGGCGTGGTCGTGTCGGATGCGATGGACAAGACCGCCGTGGTGGCCGTGGTCGACCGGGTCCGCCACCCCCGCTACAACAAGTTCGTGCAGCGCAGCAAGAAGCTGTACTGCCACGACGAGGCCAACGACGCCAACGTGGGCGACCGCGTCCGCGTCATGGAGACCCGCCCGCTCAGCAAGAACAAGCGCTGGCGGATCGTGGAAGTCCTGGAGCGTGCCAAATGATCCAGCAGGAGTCACGGCTCCGCGTGGCCGACAACTCGGGCGCCAAAGAGGTGCTCGTCATCAAGGTCCTCGGTGGCACACGCCGCCGGTACGCCTCGATCGGCGACATCTTCGTCGCCACCGTGAAAGACGCCATTCCCGGCGCCCAGGTCAAGAAGGGCGATGTGGTCAAGTGCGTGGTCGTGCGGACGAAGAAGGAGAAGCGTCGTCCCGACGGCAGCTACATCCGCTTCGACGAGAACGCGGCCGTCCTCATCAAAGACGATCTCACACCTCGCGGCACCCGCATCTTCGGTCCGGTGGGCCGTGAGTTGCGCGACCGCAAGTTCATGCGCATCGTCTCGCTCGCCCCGGAGGTGATCTGACATGAAGCTCCGCAAAGGTGACACCGTGCGGGTGATGACCGGCAAGGACAAGGGGAAAGAGGGCGTGATCGATCGCGTCTTCCCCACCGAGAACAAGGTGATCGTGACCGGTGTGAACACTGCCGCCCGACACCAGAAGGCCCGTCGTGCCAACGAGCAGGGCGGCATCATCGACCGCGACATGCCCATCCACGCCAGCAACGTGATGCTGGTGCACAAGGGCACGCCGGTCCGCGTCGGGTACCAGATCGGTGCCGACGGCAAGAAGGTCCGCATCGCGCGGCCGAGTGGTGAGGTGATCTCATGAGTGACACCGCGACCCCGCCGGCCCCCGCCGAGCGGCCGGTGCCCCGGCTCAAGACCAAGTACAACGACCAGATCAAAGGTGAGCTCAAGAGTTCGCTCGACATCTCCAACGTGATGCAGGTGCCCACGGTCTCCAAGATCGTGATCAACATGGGCGTCGGCCGTGCCACCCAGCAGCCGTCCCTGCTCGAGTCGGCCGTGGCCGACCTGCAGCTGATCGCTGGCCAGAAGCCGATCGTGACGCTCGCCAAGAACTCGATCGCCGGCTTCAAGCTGCGCGAGGGACAGGCCATCGGCACCAAGGTCACCCTGCGGGGCGACCGCATGTGGGAGTTCCTCGACCGGCTGATCGCCGTGGCGATCCCCCGGATCCGCGACTTCCGCGGCCTGCCGGCCCACTCGTGGGACGGTCGGGGCAACTACACCTTCGGCCTCAAGGAACAGACCGTGTTCCCCGAGATCGACTACGACAAGGTCGACGTGCCGCGCGGGATGGACATCACCATCGTCACCACCGCCGACACCGACGCCGCCGGCAAGGCCCTGCTCGATGCGTTCGGCTTCCCCTTCAAGAAGGGTGAGGACGCAGAGAACGAGCCTCGCAAGAAGCGCAACAAGCGCGGTTCACACCGCGGTCCCGGCAAGAAGAAGTGATCGAGTAGGCGACTGAGATGGCCAAGAAAGCACTGATCAACAAGGCGGCTGCGAAGCCCAAGTACAAGGTCCGGGCCTATACGCGCTGCCGCCGCTGCGGCCGCGCCCGCTCGGTGTACCGCAAGTTCGGACTCTGCCGAGTGTGCCTGCGAGAGCTCGCCCACGCCGGCGAGATCCCCGGTCTGACGAAGTCGAGCTGGTGAGGAGGACCACATGCTGACCGATCCCATCGCCGACATGCTCACCCGTGTCCGCAACGCGAACACGGCGATGCACGACGAGGTGCGTATGCCCTCGTCCAAGCAGAAGGTGGCGCTCGCCAAGATCCTCGAGCAGGAGGGCTACATCGACGGTTTCGACGTGGCACCTGCTTCCAAGGGCCCTGGCGACACCCTCACCATCAAGATGAAGTACTCGGCCGACCGGGCCCGAACGATCTCCGGTCTCCGCCGCATCTCCACGCCGGGCCTGCGGGTCTACCGCAACGCCACCACCATCCCCCGGGTGCTCGGTGGCCTCGGTGTGGCCGTTCTGTCCACGAGCCACGGGCTCATGACCGACCGAGAGGCTCGTCGCCGCAAGGTCGGCGGCGAGATCCTCTGTTACGTGTGGTGACCCATCATGTCCCGTATCGGTAAATCCCCCATCCCCGTCCCGGCCGGCGTGACCGTCAGCCTCGACGGCCGCGCCGTCAGCGTGACCGGCCCGAAGGGCACCCTGAGCCGCCCGATCCCGGGCGAGATCACGGTGCGCGACGACGACGGCACGCTCGTGGTCGAGCGGCCCGACGACACCCGCGAGAACCGTTCGCTGCACGGCCTCACCCGGACGCTCATCGCCAACATGATCATCGGCGTGACCGATGGGTTCCGCAAGGAACTCGAGATCGTGGGCGTCGGCTACCGCGCCGAGACCCAGGGCCCGAACGGCATCAAGCTGGCCCTCGGTTTCAGTCACCCCGTCAACGTGACGGCTCCCGAGGGCATCAACTTCGAGGTTCCCACCGCCACCCAGGTGATCGTCTCGGGCATCGACAAAGAAGTGGTCGGCCAGGTGGCCGCCAACATCCGCAGCATCCGCAAGCCCGAGCCCTACAAGGGCAAGGGCGTCCGGTATGCCGGCGAGCGCGTCCTGCGCAAGGCCGGCAAGGCCGGCAAGAAGTGAGCCCGGAAGAGTGAGCTGGAATCCTCATGAGTGACATCGCCAAGTACCGCCACGAGGGACGCCTCCGTCGTCACCGTCGCGTCCGCAAGAAGATCCACGGCACCGCCGAGCGGCCGCGCCTCGCGGTGCATCGCTCGAACAAGCACCTCAGCGTGCAGGTGATCGACGACGACGCCGGCGTCACGCTGGCCGCTGCCGCCACCACCGAGGCCGATCTCCGCGCCGCCGGCACCGGCGGCTCGGTCGATGCGGCCACCCGGGTCGGTACCCTGATCGCCGAGCGGGCCACGGCCGCCGGCATCACCAAGGTCGTGTTCGATCGTGGCGGGTTCGCCTATCACGGTCGTGTGGCCGCCGTGGCCACCGCCGCCCGCGAAGCAGGTTTGGAGTTCTGATGGCCTACGGTCCCGACAACAGGAACAGCCCCAGCGGCGCCGACGAAGGTGGCCTGCGCGAGTCGCGGGTCATCACGATCAACCGCGTCGCCAAGGTGGTCAAGGGCGGTCGTCGCTTCTCGTTCACCGCGCTCGTGGTGGTCGGCGACGGCAACGGCCGCGTCGGTCTCGGCTACGGCAAGGCCAAAGAGGTGCCCCTCGCGATCCAGAAGGGCACCGAGGAGGCCAAGCGCAACCTCTTCGAGGTGGCCCTGGCCGGCAGCACGATCACCCACCCGGTGATCGGTGAGACCGGCGGCGGCCGCGTCCTCATGAAGCCCGCCGCGCCCGGTACCGGCGTGATCGCCGGCGGTGCCGCCCGCATCATCCTGGAGGAGGCCGGCGTTCACGACATCTTGTGCAAGTCGCTCGGCTCCGCCAACCACATCAACGTGGCCCGCGCCACGATCCACGGTCTGAAGTCGCTGCAACGCCCCGACGAGGTCGCCAAGCGTCGTGGCATCCCCGCCGAGTCGTTCGTGCCCAAGGGCATGCTGGCGGCGTACGAAGAGCGTCAGCGTCAGATGGCCGCCGGCCACACGCCGGAGCCCACCGCCCACGGAGGAACGCGATGAGCGAACAGCAGCTCACCCTCACCCAGGTGAAGTCGGGCATCGGCGCCAAGCCGAAGACCCGCGGCACCCTGCGTGCCCTCGGTCTCGGCCGCATCGGCAAGACCAACACCCTTCCCGATCGCCCCGAGATCCGCGGCATGATCGCCCGGGTCCCGCACCTGATCACCGTCACCGAGTCCCCCGACACGTCGACCGACAAGGTTGGTTCCTGACATGCGCGTCCACGATCTCCACCCGGCCCCCGGCTCCACCAAGAGCCGGAAGCGGGTCGCCCGTGGCACCGCCGGCAAGGGCGGCAAGACCGCGGGTCGCGGCACCAAGGGACAGCGCGCCCGCAACAAGGTGCGTCGCGGCTTCGAGGGTGGCCAGATGCCACTCAAGCAGCGCGTCCCGAAGCTCAAGGGATTCAACAACCCGTTCCGCGTCGAGTACCAGGCGATCAACCTCGACGCGCTGGCTGCACTCGCTGACGCCGGCGAGACCACCATCACCCCCGAGGTGCTGATCTCCAAGGGTCTGCTCCGCAAGGGCGACTTCGTGAAGGTGCTCGCTCGTGGCGAGCTCACCACGGCTGTCGAGGTGCACGCACACGGCGCGTCCAAGGCCGCCGGTGACGCCATCACCGCCGCTGGTGGCACCCTGACACTCATCGAGCTACCGTTCCGTGCCGAGGGTCGCGCCGGTCGTCCGGCCGTGCAGGGCAACCAGTTCGCCAACCGCTGATCCCCATACCGGACTTCTGAGGCCCATCACGTGATCGCAAACCTGAAGAACGTCTTCAAGGTCGCCGACCTCCGCAACAAGCTGCTGTTCACGTTCGGGATCATCCTGATCTACCGGGTGGGTGCCGCCATCCGGGTGCCGGGTGTGGACCCGCTCGCGATCGACCAGCTGCGGATCGGCGCCCAGGACGGTGCTCTCGGGCTCTTCAACCTGTTCTCCGGCGGGGCCTTCGAGAGCTTCTCGATCTTCGCGCTCGGCATCATGCCGTACATCACCGCCAGCATCATCATGCAGGTGCTCGGCGTGGTGATCCCCAAGCTCGAGGAGCTCCAGCAGCAAGGTGCCGTCGGGCAGCGCAAGATCACCCAGTACACGCGCTACGTCACGATCGGCCTCGCCACGCTGCAGGCCACGGTGCTCGTGTTCCTCTTCGGTACCGGCGGTGGCGGCGCGTTCTTCTCCGCGGTGCAGGCCCCCACCGTGCCGCTGCTGCCCGACGGCATCTGGCCGCGCGGCTACCTGATCATCCCCACCCTCGTGGCCGGCACGGCCGTGCTGATGTGGATGGGTGAGCTGATCTCCCAGCGCGGTATCGGCAACGGTATGTCGATGATCATCTTCGCCTCCGTCGTGGCCAGCCTGCCCGGTGGCTTCTACTCGATCCTCGAGCTGAACAAGGAGTTCTGGTTCGTCACCATGGTGATCGTGACACTCGGCATCATCGTGGCCGTCGTGTTCGTCGAACTCGGCCAACGACGGATACCGGTGCAGTTCGCGAAACGTGTGGTGGGTCGCCGGATGATGGGCGGCCAGAACACCTACATCCCGCTCAAGGTGAACCAGTCGGGCATCATCCCGATCATCTTCGCCTCGTCGATCCTGCTGCTGCCCGCCATCCTGGCCAGCTTCCTCGGCTCGAGCGAGGGCTGGCGTGGCTCGGTCGTGCGCTTCGTCGACCAGTACATCCTCAACAGCCAGAACGCCGTCTACGTGACCCTGTTCGCCCTGTTGATCGTCGCCTTCGCCTACTTCTACAACTCGATCGCGTTCGACCCGATCCGTCAGGCCGACCAGATCCGCCGCCAGGGCGGATTCATCCCGGGTGTGCGGCCGGGCCCGCAGACCGAGCGGTACCTCGCCAAGGCCGTGAACCGCATCACGTTGCCCGGCGCGGTGTTCATCGCGCTCATCGCGATCACGCCCTACATCATCTTGTGGGCGGCCGACGTGAGCACGTTCGCGTTCGCCGGGACCAGCGTGCTGATCTCGGTGGGCGTCTCACTCGAACTGATGCGTCAGATCGACAGCCAGTTGATGCTGCGCAACTACGAAGGCTTCCTCAAGTAGGAGCCTGATCGGTGATCCCAGGAGCGCGGCTCATCATCCTCGGACGCCAGGGCGCCGGGAAGGGCACCCAGTGCGTCCGGTTGTCGCGCCACCTCGTGGTGCCGCACATCTCCACCGGTGACATGCTGCGGGCGGCCACGCGAGAGGGCACCGAGCTGGGTCTCATGGCCAAAGAGATCATGGACGCCGGCGGTCTCGTGGGCGACGACATCATGATCGGGCTCGTCGACGAGCGGCTGGGCCGGCCCGACGCCACCACCAGGGGATACATCCTCGACGGCTTCCCCCGAACCGTGGCCCAGGCCGACGCCCTCGACGGCATCACCAGTGAGCGACCGATCCACGTGGTGATCGACCTCGACGTGCCACGAGAGATCGTGCTCGAGCGGATCTCGGCGCGGCGGGTCTGCCGCGATTGCGGCACCAACTACACCGCCAGCGGACAGGAATCGCAGACCTGGATCTGCGATGTCTGTGGCGGAGACGTGCAGCAGCGTGACGACGACACCCCCGATGCCGTGAACCGTCGTCTCGACCTGTACGAGTCCCAGACCTCACCACTGATCGAGCACTACGCCGCCCAGGGGCGCCTGATGGTGGTGAACGGCGTGGGACGCCCGGACCACGTCTTCAAGCGTCTCACCGACGTGGTGGAGTCGCGCCGCTGACGCGCATTGGCGTTCGGCCGCGGGGCCGATAGCATCGCGAGTCGGTCTGTGACCAGACCTGAATGCGCTGATCGGCCACCCGATCAGCTCCCAGATCGCAAACGTACAGGCTCCGGCCTGTCGATGTCAGACAATTCGAAGCCTGAAAGTGGTGAGGGTCCTGCCGAAGCCGAAAGAAGATGCCATCGTGCTCGAGGGCACGATCATCGAGTCGCTCCCGAACGCGATGTTCCGCGTCGAACTCGAGAACGGCCACAACGTCCTGGCGCACATCTCCGGCAAGATGCGCATGCACTACATCCGCATCCTGCCCGGCGACAAGGTGCAGGTGGAACTCACCCCCTACGACCTCACCCGGGGTCGCATCACGTACCGATACAAGTAAGGGACTCCCCGTGAAGGTCAAGCCGAGCGTCAAGAAGATGTGCGAGAAGTGCAAGGTGATCCGCCGGCACGGACGCGTCATGGTCATCTGCGAGAACCCGCGCCACAAGCAGCGCCAGGGCTGACGAGAGACAGAAGTAGAGAGAGGCACACACACCCATGGCACGAATCGCCGGCGTCGACATCCCTCGCGAGAAGCGGGCGGAGATCTCGCTGACCTACATCTTCGGCATCGGCCGCCCGCGTGCGCAGCAGATCTGCGACGACCTGGGCATCAGCCGCGACGCGAAGGTCTCGTCACTCACCGACGACGAGGTCGGTCGTATCCGCACCTACGTCGACGAGCAGTTCACCATCGAAGGTGACCTGCGTCGCGACGTACAGAACGACATCAAGCGCAAGATCGAGATCGGCTCTCTGCAGGGTGTCCGACACCGTAAGGGTCTGCCCGTGCGCGGCCAGCGCACGCACACCAACGCCCGCACCCGCAAGGGCCCCAAGCGCACCGTTGCCAACAAGAAGAAGGCTGTGAGGAAGTAATGGCCAACCCCAAAGCCGGTGGGCGTCGCCCCCGCAAGCGCGATCGCAAGAACGTCTCCACCGGCATCGTCCACATCAAGAGCTCGTTCAACAACACGATCGTCTCGATCACCGACACCGAGGGCAACGTCATCTCGTGGGCGTCGTCGGGTGCCGTGGGCTTCAAGGGCTCACGCAAGTCGACGCCGTTCGCCGCGCAGCTCGCCGCCGAGCGCGCCGCTCGCGCCGCCATGGAGCACGGCCTGCGCCGCGTCGAGGTCCAGGTGAAGGGCCCGGGCTCGGGTCGCGACACCGCCGTCCGCTCCATCCAGAACACCGGGATCGAGGTGACCTCCATCAAGGACGTCACACCGGTCCCCCACAACGGTTGCCGGCCGCCGAAGCGCCGGAGGGGCTGATCCGCCATGGCTCGTTACACCGGACCCAAGGTGCGCGTCAGCCGCCGTCTGGGCGTCAACGTCTTCGAGAACGAAAAGGGCCGCAAGGCCCTCGAGCGCCGTCCGTTCCCCCCGGGTGCGCACGGTCGTACGCGTCGCCGCAACGCCGGCAGCGAGTACCTGGCCCAGATGCAGGAGAAGCAGAAGGCCAAGTACATCTACGGCGTGCTCGAGAAGCAGTTCCGCAAGACCTACGACGAGGCCAACAAGCTCCAGGGTCCCACGGGCGAGAACCTGCTGCGGTTGCTCGAGCAGCGTCTCGACAACATCGTGTACCGCGCCGGCTGGGCCAGCACCCGCCCACAGGCCCGCCAGTTCGTGAACCACGGCCTGATCCTCGTCAACGGCAAGCGCCTCGACATCGCCAGTGCCCGCATCCGCAAGGGTGACGTGGTGTCGCTGTCGCCGAAGGCCCGCAACATGATCGTGATCCAACACAACCTCGACGTGCTCGACCGCAACGTGGTCGGCTGGCTCGAGGTGGGCGACGGCGGCAAGGAGGTCACCGTGCGTGACCTGCCCCAGCGCGAGCACATCGACGTGCCCGTCCGCGAGCAGCTCATCGTCGAGCTGTACTCGAAGTAATCCGCCTCCGTCTCGCTCCCATCCCGCCCCGCCTCGTACGCCACGCCCAGCACCACGCTCAGAAAGGACCGGCCGCCACCCATGCTCGTCATGCAGCGCCCCACCGTCGAATCCATCGGTGAGGAGACCCACAACCGTCAGCGCTTCGCGGTCGGCCCGCTCGAGCCCGGCTTCGGGCACACGCTCGGCAACTCGCTGCGTCGCACGCTGCTGTCGTCGATCCCCGGTGCCGCCGTCAGCGCGGTTCGCTTCGACGACGCGCTCCACGAGTTCGACACCATCGCCGGCGTGTCCGAAGACGTCACCGACATCATCTTGAACATCAAGGACATCGTCGTGACCTCCGAGTCCGACGAGCCGGTCACCCTCCGCCTCGACGTGCGTGGTCCCGCAACCATCACGGCCGGCGACATCGAGTGCCCGGCCGACGTCGAGATCCTCAACAACGATCTCCACCTCGCCACCCTCAACAGCAAGGCCCGCCTCGCCATCGACCTCACGGTCGAGCAGGGCCGTGGGTACGCGTCGAGCCAGCGCGAGCTCGAGACCCGCACCATCGGTGTGGTGCCGATCGATGCCATCTACTCGCCGGTGCGGCGCGTCACCTTCGATGTCGAGCCCACCCGCGTCGAGCAGTCGACCAACTACGACAACCTCGTGATCGAGATCGAGACCGACGGCTCGATCACGCCGTCGGAGGCCCTCGCGTCGGCGGGCGCCACCCTGCGTTCGCTCGTCGACCTGGTGGCCAGCCTCAGCGACGAGCCCCAGGGCCTCGAGCTCGGCGAGATCGTCGACACGGCCACCAGCTCGCCCGACCTCGACCTGCCGATCGAAGATCTCGACCTGTCGGAGCGTCCGCGCAACTGCCTCAAGCGGGCCCAGGTCAACACGGTCGGTGAGCTGCTCACCAAGACCGAGGACGACCTGTTGAACATCACCAACTTCGGGCAGAAGAGCCTGGACGAGGTGAAGGAGAAGCTCGACGAGCGCGGCCTCACGCTGCGCGGCTGAGCACATACGCCACATCCAGTTCGGAGACACCAGCCATGCCCACCCCACGCCGCGCCCGCTCCTTCGGAGGGAGTTCCTCCCACGAGCGCCTCATGATGGCCAACCTCGCCGCGTCGCTGTTCGCTGCCGAGGCCATCGTCACCACCGAAGCCAAGGCCAAGGCCCTGCGCCCCGTGGCCGAGAAGTTGATCACCAAGGCCAAGAAGGCCCAGGACGACGGCCCGCTGCGCGTGCACCGGATCCGTCAGATCCAGGGATATCTCGGCGACCGTGAGATGACCCACAAGCTCGTGAACGACGTCGCGCCCCGCTACGACGATCGCAACGGCGGGTACACCCGCATCCTGAAGCTCGGACCGCGCGAGGGCGACAAGGCCCAGATGGCGCGCATCGAACTCGTCTGACGAGTTCGGCGACCGGTCGCCCCGACATGGAGGTCGTGCCCGAGCCGGGCCGACGACGGACCCGACTCCTCGTCGCCTACGACGGCACCGACTTCAGCGGATTCGCCCGGAGTCCCGGCGCGCACACGGTGATGGCCACCCTCGGCGACGCCGTGGAGCTGGTGGTGCGTCGACCGGTCGACCTCGTGGGAGCCGGCCGCACCGACGCCGGCGTGCACGGCTGGGGCCAGGTCGTGAGCGGTGATCTCCCGGCCGACACCGACCTGGCCGATCTGCAGCGCCGGGTCAACAAGTTGTGCGGCGGCGAGGTCGTGATCCGGTCGGCGCAGTGGGCCGACCAGGGTTTCGACGCCCGCTACTCGGCCACCTCACGCACGTACCGCTACCACGTGTGGAACGACCCGGTGCCCCATCCACTGGCGTCGCGCACCTCGTGGCACGTCGGGCGACCGCTCGAGCTCTGGGCGATGCAGGCGGCCGGCGACCCGCTCATCGGCCAGCACGACTTCTCGTCGTTCTGCCGGAAGCCGAAGGTCGATCCCGACCGCCCGCCGCCGAGCCTCGTGCGACGGCTCCACACCATGAGATGGAAGCGCCTCGGCCACACGCCGATGCTGCGGTTCGAGATCACGGCGAGCTCGTTCTGTCATCAGATGGTCCGCAGCATCGTGGGCACGTGCGTCGACATCGGTGCCGGCAAGCGCACACCCGGTGAGATGGCGGGCATCCTGCGGGCGCGTGACCGCGCCGCCGCGCCGACGGTGGCACCGCCCCACGGCCTCGTGCTCTGGGACGTCGGCTACGACGGCGAGCGCTGGGACGCCTGACAACCGAACTGTCCGCGGTGGCCCGCCAGAACCGCCGGTTCGGCGCGGACAGTTCGGGGGTGGTTGCGGCTTTGCCGTGGGCGCCCCTATCCTGAGCCGGTTCGTTTCTCGCCCCGCTGGTCGGGGCACACCCGTCGTGAGAGCAGTCTGATGCGTACGTACACCCCGAAAGCCAGTGAGATCCAGCGTGACTGGCACGTGGTCGATGCCGAGGGCATGATCCTCGGCCGCCTGTGCACCGAGGTCGCCCGGATCCTGCGCGGCAAGCACAAGCCCACCTTCGCCCCGCACCTCGACACCGGCGACCATGTCGTGATCGTGAACGCCTCGAAGATCGTGATGAGCTCGGGCAAGGCCGATCGCCACATGATCTACCGCCACAGCGGCTACCCGGGTGGCATCTCGAGCGAGTCGTACGCCGAGTTCCTCGACCGCAAGCCCGAGGACGCGCTGCGTCGCAGCGTGAAGGGCATGCTCCCGAAGGGCCCGCTGGGTCGCCAGATGCTCACGAAGCTGAAGGTGTACGCCGGTCCCGACCATCCGCACGGCGCGCAGTCGCCCACCCCCATCGAGTTCCCGGGCGCCGCGGCCCGCTGACGAGGAAGAACCACATGGCCACCGCTCCCATCACCCAGACCACCGGGCGCCGCAAGCGCTCCGTCGCCCGCGCCCGGTTCCGTCCCGGCACCGGGGTGCTGACCATCAACGGTCGCCCCTTCGAGGTCTACTTCCCCACGGCCGCCCAGCGCATGGTCGTGTCCGAGCCGCTGCGCGTGGCCGATCGCGAAGAGACCTACGACGTCGACGCCACGATCCACGGCGGCGGCGTGAGCGGCCAGGCCGGCGCTCTGCGCATGGCCATCGCCCGGTCGCTCGTCGAGATCGATCCCGAGGCACGTGACGACCTCAAGAAGGCCGGCCTCCTCACCCGCGATCCGCGGAAGAAGGAGAGCAAGAAGTACGGTCTCAAGAAGGCCCGCAAGGCGCCGCAGTTCACCAAGCGCTGACCGGGCCCCGGACCGACCGACGATGCGGTTCGGGACCGATGGTGTCCGCGGGGTCGCGAACCTCGAACTGACCCCGGGCTTCGCGCTCGACCTCGGTCGAGCGGCGGGCAGTGTGCTGGGTGCCGGCACCGCCGTGATCGGCGGTGACAGCCGACGCTCGACCCCGATGCTCGATGCCGCGATCGTGGCCGGCCTGACCTCCGAGGGGGTCGATGTGATCCGGCTCGGTGTCGTGCCCACCCCTGCCGTGGCGTTCCACGCGAGCCGTCTCGGCGCGATGGGGGTCATGGTCTCGGCCTCGCACAACCCACACGGCGACAACGGCATCAAGCTGTTCGCCGTGGGTGGTACCAAGCTGCCCGACCGGGTCGAGCGCGACATCGAGTCGTGGCTCGAGGCCCTCGATCCGCGTGCGCCCGGTCCGGGGGAGCCCGGTCGGGTCACCGATGCCAGCTCCGGTCCCGAGCACGACCGATACGTGGGTGGGTACGTCGACCACCTCCTCTCGGTCCTCGACGGCCGATCGCTGGCCGGTCTCCACGTCGTGGTCGACGCCGCCAACGGCGCGGCATCGGGCATCGCTCGTACCGTGATCGAACGCAGCGGTGCCATGACGGTGGCGATCCACGACAACCCCGATGGTCGCAACATCAACGAGGGCTGTGGCGCCACCGACGTCACCACACTCGCCGCCGAGGTCAGGCGCACGGGAGCCCACCTCGGGCTCGCGCTCGACGGCGACGCCGACCGCCTGATCGCCGTCGACGAGCGCGGCGAGCTGGTCGACGGCGATCACGTGATCGCCATCTGCGCCACCGACCTGCGCGACCGCGGACTGCTGCGTGACGACACCGTGGTCACCACCGTGATGGCCAATCTCGGGTTCCGTCGGGCGATGGAGGCTGCCGGTCTCCGGGTGGTCGAGACACCCGTGGGCGATCGCTACGTGCTCGAGGCGCTCGACGCCGGCGGGTACTCGCTCGGCGGCGAGCAGAGCGGTCACGTGATCTTCCACGATGTCGCCTCCACCGGCGACGGGCTCCTGACGGGCCTCGTGCTGGCCGACATCGTCGCGAGGTCGGGCCGGCCGCTGTCGGAGCTGGCCGACGCGGCCATGACCCGGCTCCCGCAAGTCCTGGTGAACGTGGTGGTGGCCGAGCGCGTGCCCGACGTGGCCGAGCAACTCGCGTCCGAGATCGCCGCCGCAGCAGCGCCGCTGGGCGATCACGGCCGGATCCTGGTGCGCCCGAGCGGCACCGAGCCGCTGGTGCGCGTGATGGTCGAGGCCCCCACGGCAGAGCTGGCCGCCGAGGTGGCGCACCGGCTCGCCGCCGTGGTGTCCGGCCGCTGGCCCGCCTGACGCGTCGATAGTCTGAGCCGCCATGTGCGGCATCATCGGCATCGTCAGCCGACCCAGCTCCCGGCCGGTCCCCGGTGCCGACGAAATCCTGGCAGGTCTCGATGCGGCACTCGACGCCCGACCCGACCCGGTCGCGGTGGCTCAGCACGTGGCCCGGGTCGACCGGTTGCTGCGCGGGGTGCCCGGGGTGCTCGCCCTCGCCGATCGCTTCGAGCTGGTGACCGGTGTCGTGGCCCGCCTCGACCAGATCGACGCCTTCGCCGACGAGCTCGAACGGCACCTCGAGTCATCGGGTGCGTCACCCGACGAGCTCGAGGAAGGTGCTGCGGCGCTCAGCGCGGTGCGTGACGCCTCGTGGGCCGTGCGCCGCGATCGACTCCGCACCGCCGATGCCGTGGTCGATCTGACCGGCCGCGACGCCTCGCCGTCCACGGTGGCCGGGTACCTCTCGGTGCAGCAGGCGCTGTCGGCCATCGACCGACTCGAGGTGCGCGGCCGCGACTCCGCCGGGCTCCACCTGTTCGTGTGGGGTCACGGCCTCGATCCCGCCGACCCCGGCATCGAGCAGCTGCTGCGCGGCCGGGCCGACGATGCCCTCTTCCAGTCGGGTGCCGTCCGCTGGGCCGACGGCTGTCTGTCGTTCGTCTACAAGGCGGCCGCCGAGATCGGCGAGCTCGGCGACAACACCCGGGTGCTGCGCACGGCCATCGCGGCCGACGAGTTGCTGCGCCGGGCGTTGATGGCGCCGTCGAGCCGGGTCGCGGTGCTGGGTCACACGCGGTGGGCCAGCGTCGGCATCATCTCCGAGCCCAACACCCACCCGCTCAACAGCGACGAGGAGCGCGCCGTGTCACCGCACTCGCCGTACCTGGTGGCGGCGCTCAACGGCGATGTCGACAATCACGCCGATCTGCGGATCGAGCACTCACTGCACATCGCCGGCCCGATCACGACCGACGCCAAGGTGATCCCCGCGATGGTCGCCCGAGCGCTGCACGAGGGCGCCGATCTGGTGGAGGGCTTCCGCCGTACGGTCGAGTCGTTCGAGGGTTCGGTCGCCATCGGTGCCGCGAGCGCATCGTCGCCCGGGCAGTTGCTCCTGGCGCTCCGCGGGAGCGGGCAGGGGATGTACGTCGGCCTGGCCGACGATCGGTACGTGGTCGCGAGCGAACCGTACGGCGTGGTCGAGGAGACCGATCGTTACGTGCGGATGGACGGCGAGAGCGGCGGTGAGATCATCGTGCTCGACGCCGCCAGCGCGACCGCTGACGGCGCAACCGACGACGGGGGACTCGCGGCGTTGCGGCGACTCGGTTACGACGGTATCGAGCGGCCGGTCACCGAGGCCGACGTGGTGACCGCCGAGGTGACCACACGCGACATCGATCGGGGCGATGCGCCCCACTTCCTGCTCAAGGAGATCACCGAGGCGCCGGAGAGCTTCCGCAAGACCCTGCGCGGCAAGATCGTCGACGATGCCGACGGCGTGCTCCGCGCCGTCGTCGGTGAGCGGGCGTTGCCGCCGGCCGTGGCGGCCCGGTTGGCCGACGGATCGATCACGCGCATCCGGGTGATCGGTCAGGGCACCGCCGCCGTGGCCGGACAGAGCACCGCCGCGCTGCTCGACGAGCTCCTGGGCGGGGCGATCGACATCGCCGCCACCACGGCCACCGAGCTGTCGGGGTTCGGGATGCGTCTCGACATGAGCGACACGCTGGCCATCGCCGTGAGCCAGAGCGGTACCACCACCGACACCAACCGGACCGTGGATCTGCTCCGCGCTCGGGGCGCCGCCGTGCTCGGCATCGTGAACCGACGCGGGAGCGATCTGGTCGACAAGGCCGACGGGGTGATGTACACGTCCGACGGCCGAGATGTGGAGATGAGCGTGGCGTCCACCAAGGCGTTCTACGCTCAGGTGGCCGCCGGCGCCCTGTTGGCCTGCGCCGTGGTCGAGGCCACCGGCCGCGGCGACGCCGGCCGCCGTCACCGCCTGCTCGACGCGCTCCGCTCGATGCCCGACGCGCTCAACGAGGTGCTGGCACGTCGTGACGTGATCGCCGACGCCGCGCACCGGTTCGCTCCCGGCAAGCGGTACTGGGCGGTCGTGGGCAACGGCCCCAACCGGGTGGCCGCCGAGGAGGTCCGGATCAAGCTCAGCGAGCTCTGCTACAAGTCGATCTCCTGCGACGCCACCGAGGACAAGAAGCACATCGACCTGTCGTCGGAGCCGCTCATCCTGGTGTGCGCCGCCGGGCTCCGGGGTGGTACCGCCAGCGACGTGGCCAAGGAGACAGCCATCTTCCGCGCCCACAAGGCCACCCCCATCGTGATCGCCGACGACGGCGAGACCCGGTACTCGTCGGTCGCCACCATCTCGGTGCCGCCGGTCGACCCGGCGCTCGGATTCGTGCTGTCGGCCATGGTCGGCCACCTGTTCGGTTACGAGGCCGCCCTCGCGATCGACGCGTCGGCGCTCCCGCTCCGCGAGGCCCGCGAGGCGATCGAGCGCGTGGCTGCCACCGCGGATGCCCCCGACGCCGCGCTCTCACGACTGCGCGTCGAGCTGGCACCACACGCCGAGCACTATCTCGAGACGCTCGGCTCCGGGCGCTACGACGGTCAGCTCGAAGCGAGCACCGCGCTGCAGCTCGCCAGTCTGTTGCGGGACCTGGGCGCGCCGTACCCGGTCGAGGAGTACCAGCGACGCACCGGCAAGGTCGGCACCCCGACGGCACTGATCGACGAGGTCGCAGGAGCGCTCACCCGCGCCGTCGAAGAGCTCACCCGCCCGGTCGACGCCATCAAGCACCAGGCCAAGACCGTCACGGTCGGTATCTCGCGCAGCGACGAGGGAGTGCTCGACCGGGCCCTCGTGCAGGCCACGCTCACGGCCGGTGCCGGACGCGACGCACTCAGCTACCGGACGCTGAAGGTGCTGGCCGATCTCGACCCGGCGGTGGCCGACGTGGTCGGTTTCACCCGCTACGCCATCGACGGAGCGCACATCTCGGTGATCGATCGTGGCGGCATCTCCCGCGATCTGCCCAGTCGGATCGACGTCAACAGCCAGCTCTCCGGTACGAAGCGTCGCGTGGCCGACGAGCGCGAGGTGCTCGTCGCCCGTGGCCGCGGTGACGGTCGCACCCTCATCTTCGTGCCAGAGGTCAAGGCCGACACGTGCGTGGGCATCACGCTGCTGCACGTCCGCTTCGCCGATCGTCTCGAGCCGTCGGTGATGCGCTCGGTGCTGCAGGGGTACGACCGGCGCTACGACCGTCTGGTCGACTGGGTGGTCGAGACCGAGGGTCACTTCGACGACACCCGGCTCGGGCTCCTCCCGGTCGACGATCTCCTGATCAAGCCGATCTCCGACACCGCCGACCTCTGGCGCTCGTGACCGGACATGATCGGGATCGGCGTCGACGTGGTCGAGATCGAACGCTTCCGCCGTTCGCTCGAACGCACGCCGTCGATGCGGACCCGCCTGTTCGTGCCGTCCGAACTGGCCGACGTGGCGTCACGGGTCGACCCCGTCCCGGCGCTGGCCGCGCGCTTCGCCGCCCGTGAGGCGCTGATGAAGTCGCTCGGTGTGGGCCTCGGGGCGTTCGGGTTCCACGAGGCCTGGGTCGAGCGGGCCGCGTCGGGGGCGCCGTCGATCGTGGTGTCGGGGCGGGCGGCCGAGCTGGCTGCCGAGGCCGGAGTTCAGCGGTGGCATCTCAGCCTCAGCCACGTCGATCTCGTCGCCATCGCCTACGTGGTGGCCGAGTAACGGCCTACGCTGACCGGGTGATCCCCGTCCTGACCCCGGTCGAGATGCGTGCGGTCGATGCCGCCGCCGACGAGTCGGTCGACGTGCTCATCGAGCGGGCGGGCGCAGCAGTGGCCCGTCAGGCCACCCGGATGCTGGGAGGCACGTACGGCCGCGTGGTGCACGTGATCGCCGGACCCGGGAACAACGGTGCCGACGGTCGAGCCGCTGCGGCCCGGCTCCGAGCCCGCGGCGTCACGGTGCGAACGTTCCCGGCCGATGCGTGCCCCGATCACCTCCCGCCTGCAGATCTCGTGATCGACGCCGCGTACGGCACCGGCTTCCGCGCCACGTGGCATCCACCTGATGTGGGCGGCACGCCGGTGCTGGCCGTCGACATCCCCAGCGGGGTCGACGGACTCACGGGCTCGGTGTCGGGTGAGGTCCTGTCCGCCGAGGTGACCATCACGTTCGCGGCGGCCAAGCCCGGGTTGTACCTCGGCGAGGGCCGTTCGCTGGCCGGTGAGGTGGTCGTGGCCGACATCGGCCTCGACACGTCGCGTGCCACCATCCACCGCGTCGAGGCCGCCGACGTGGCCGGGTGGTTGCGACCCCGTTCGGTCACGGCGCACAAGTGGACCAACGCCGTCCGGGTGGTGGCCGGCAGCCCCGGTATGACCGGCGCGGCCCATCTGGTCGCGGCCGCCGCCCAGCGCGCTGGTGCCGGCATCGTGCACCTCTCGAGCCCGGGCATCGACGGCGATCCACCGGTCGAAGTGGTCTCGCGTCGTGTCCCCGCCTTCGATTGGCACACCCCGGTGCTGTCCGATCTCCACCGCTTCGGTGCCCTGGTGATCGGGCCGGGGCTCGGCCGCGAGGACTACAGCGTCCCGTCGGTCACCGAGGTGGTGGCCGACGCCGTGGTGCCGGTGGTGGTGGACGGCGACGGATTGTTCGCGCTCTCCTGGAACGAGGCGGGCGCCCCGGTGATGTTGCGCAACCGCGAGGTGCCCACGCTGCTCACCCCGCACGATGGCGAGTTCACCCTGCTCACCGGATCGCACCCGGGTGCCGACCGTGTGCTCGCGACGCGTCGGTTGGCGGCCGACACCGGTGCGGCCGTGCTCCTGAAGGGTCCGGTGACCGTGATCGCGGCCCCCGACGGTCGGGTGCGACTGGTGACCGACGGCGACGAACGACTGGCCACTGCCGGCAGCGGCGATGTGCTGTCGGGCATCGTCGGCGCCCTGATCGCCACTGGCATCCCGGTGTTCGACGCCGCCGCCGCCGCTGCCTGGATCCACGCCGCCGCCGGACGCGCCACCGCTCCTCGGGGTACGGTGGCCAGCGATCTCGTGACGGCGCTGCCGCAGGTGTTCGCCCCGTTGCTCGTCGATCCCGAGCCGTGAGCGGCCGTTGGGCCTGGGCCGAGGTCGACCTCGGCGCGATCACCCACAACGTGGGTGTGCTGCGCCAGGCCGCCGCCCCGGCCGAGGTCTGGGCGGTGGTGAAGGCCGACGGGTACGGCCACGGTGCCGTGGCCGTGGCGGGCGCGGCGTTGGCCGCCGGTGCCACGGGCCTGTGCGTGGCACTGGTGCAGGAGGGCGTCGAGCTGCGGCGTGCCGGCTTCGGCGCGCCGATCCTGGTGCTCAGCGAGCAGCCGCACGCCCAACTCGGTGAGCTGCTGGCGGCGGGGTTGACGCCCACGGTGTACTCCGTGGCCACGGTCGAGAGGCTCGTCGACGCCGGTGCCCGCGACGTCGCGGTGCACGTGAAGGTCGACACCGGCATGCAGCGGGTGGGTGCGCCGCCCGACGCGGCGCACGAGGTGGTCGACGCCGTGCTCGCCGCCGCCCCGGCGTTGCGCCTCGCCGGTGTCTCGACCCACCTCGCGGTGGCCGACGATCCCGACGATCCGATGTCGGCCCGTCAGCTCGCCGACTTCGACGGATGGCTCGCCGCCCTCGCGCCTCGCCTGGCGGCGGCGGGGCTCGACCGCGATCGTCTCACGGTGCACACGGCGAACTCTGCCGGAGCGCTGGCCCACCCCGGCGCTCGTCGATCGGTGGTGCGAGCAGGCATCGCCATGTACGGGATCTCGCCGGGTCCTGGGGTCGACCGGTTGGCGAGCGGCCTCCGGCCTGCGATGCGGTTGGTGGCGCGGGTGTCGTTCGTGAAGCCCGTCGCGGCCGGATCCCGCATCTCGTACGGACTCCGGCACACCTTCGAGCGCGCCACCACCGTGGCGACCGTGCCGCTCGGGTATGCCGATGGTGTGCCGCGGCGGTTGTCGACCACCGGCGGCGAGGTGCTCGTGGGCGGGCGGCGGTGCCCGATCGTCGGGGTGGTGACGATGGACCAACTGATGGTGGACGTGGGTGACGCCCCGGTCGCGATCGGTGACGAGGTGGTGCTCCTGGGTCGTCAGACCGGTCCCGACGGTGCGGTCGACGAGATCCGTGCCGAGGAGTGGGCGGACCGCCTCGACACGATCGGCTACGAGATCGTCTGCGGTATCAGTGGGCGCGTCGAACGCCTGACGGGCTGATCCTCTGACGGGTGATCCTCTGACTCGATGACGGGGCCGGTCGTCAGAGTGCCCGGCGCAGCACCCGCTGCTTCCACCGCCCGTACGGCGGGTACATCAGCGCCGGATCGGGCTTCAGGCGCTTGGTGAGCACGGGTTTGTGGTGCGTGAAGACGTCGAAGCCGGCCTTGCCGTGATAGGCGCCCATGCCGCTCGGCCCGACGCCGCCGAAGGGGAGGTCGTTCACGGCGAGGTGGAGCAGGGTGTGGTTGATCGTGATCCCACCGGCCGAGGTGCGGTCGACGATCCGTTGCTGCACCCCCTCGTCGTCGGTGAAGGCGTACAGCGCCAGTGGTTTCTCCCGGGCGTTCACGAACTCGATGGCGGCGTCGGGTCCGTCCACCGCCAGCACCGGCAGGATCGGCCCGAAGATCTCCTCCTGCATCACGGTGGCACCGGGGGTGACACCGCGCAGCACGGTGGGTGCGATGTACCGCCGGGACCGATCGTGCTGGCCGCCGTGGGCCACCGCCTCGTACCCGTCGCCGTCGAGCAGGGCGGTCAGGCGATCGTGGTGCCGTTCGTTGACGATGCGGGCGTAGTCGGGCGATGCGGCCGGATCACTGCCGTACGAGCTGACGATGGCCGTACCGAGCGCGGCGACGAAGGCATCCTCGAGCTGTCGATCGACCAGCACGTAGTCGGGTGCCACACAGGTCTGTCCGGCGTTGACGAACTTGCCCCAGGCGATGCGACGGGCGGCCACCGTCACGTCGGTGGGTGCGGTCACGATGGCCGGGCTCTTCCCGCCCAGCTCGAGCGTGACGGGGGTGAGGTGCTCGGCGGCGGCCCGCATCACCACGCGCCCGACGTTGCCGTTGCCGGTGTAGAAGACGTGGTCGAAGCGCTCCTCGAGCAGTGCCGTGGTCTCGGCCACGCCACCGGTCACGACCGCGACGATCCGCGGATCGACGAAGTCGCGTAGGCGCTGGTGCAGCAGTGCGGCGGTGGCCGGCGCGACCTCCGACGGCTTGAGCACGACGGTGTTCCCGGCGCTGACGGCCGCCACGAGCGGGGCCAGCACGAGCTGCAGTGGGTAGTTCCACGGAGCGATCACGAGCGCGGTGCCGAGCGGCTGCGGCTCGATGCGGGCGCTGCCGGGCCGCAGGGTCAGTGGCACCTTGACCTTCTGGGGGGCCATCCACTCCTCGAGGTGGTCGAGGGTGTGGTCGATCTCGCCGATCGTGAACCCGATCTCGGTGGTGTAGGCCTCGATCGGCGGTTTGCCGAGATCGCTGCGGAGTGCGTCGACGAGTTCGTCCTCGTGGTCGACGAGGAAGCGTCGCAACGCTCGCAGCTGGGTCTCGCGACGCTCGCGCGTGCGGAGGAGACCGTCGGTGAAGCCGTCGCGCACCTGCTGGACGAGGGTGGGGATCTCGGTGATCGGTGTCGGGGACATGCCACTCACCCTACGGCTGCCCTAGCATCAACTCGAGATGCTGCTGCGAGCCGGCTCCGTCGAGATCACCCACGCCATCGCTGCCGCGGTGGCCGGTTTCGCGCGGCCAGGTGACATGATCGTGCTGGCCGGCGAGATGGGCAGCGGCAAGACGGCGTTCGCGCAGGGGTTCGGCCGCGCGCTCGGGGTGACCGAGCCGATCACCTCACCCACCTTCACGCTGGTGCACAGCTACGACTGCGGAAGGATCACCTTGCACCATGCCGATCTGTACCGACTCGAACGCACCGCCGAGGTGGCCGATCTGGCGCTCGTGGAGCTCGCCGAGTTCGACGGCATCGTCCTGGTCGAGTGGGGCGACGTGGCCGGGGCCAGCCTGGGCGACCACCTCGAGGTGCGCCTCGGCGTGGACACCGACGCACTCCTGTCGGGCGATGGTGACGAGGAGCTGCGCAGCATCGAGCTCACGGCCGTGGGCCGGAGTTGGAGCCGACGGTGGGACCGTCTGAACACCGCACTGGAGCCGTACCGCTGGTGATGTCGTCCGTGTCGAGCCGTCCATGTTGATCCGTCCATGTTGATCCGTCCATGTTGATCCGTCCATGTTGATTCTGGGGATCGAGACCGCCACCGCGCAGGTGAGCGTGGCCGTCGGTGGGCACGAGGGGGTCATCGGCTTGTTCGAGGTCGCGCGCGGGCGACGGCACGCCGAGATCCTCGCGCCCGCCATCGAGTTCGTGTTGCGGCAGGCCGACATCGAGCTCACCGAGCTCGGCGTGATCGCGGTCGACACCGGCCCCGGGCTGTTCACCGGCATGCGGGTCGGCCTGGCATCGGCCAAGGCCCTCGCCCAGGCGCTGCGCATCCCGATGATCGGCATCAGCTCGCTCGATCTGCTCGCCTTCCCGTGCCGTCACAGCGATCGCGTCGTGGTGCCGGTGATCGACGCCCGCAGAGGTGAGGTGTTCTGGTCGATGTACCGGCAGGTGCCGGGTGGTCTCCAGCAGGTGGCGCCGCCCACGGTCGGGCCCGTCGACGAGTTGGTGGCCGATCTGCTCGCCCGCAGCCAGGAGGTGCTCTGCGTGGGCGACGGCGCCCACCGCTACCGGGAGGAGATCATCGAGGGCTACCACTGCGAGATCGGCGGCGACGAGCATCCGTCGGCGGCGCCGCTGGTCCAGCTCGCCCACGCCCGGGCACTCAGGGAGGACTGGGTCAACCCCAGGGAGATCCACGCCGTGTACCTGCGGGCACCCGATGCCCAGATCAACTGGGCCACGCGGGAGCGGCGCGAGTGAGCGTGTTGGCGAGGTTCCTCCAGCGGGCGCCGGGCGACGAACTCGTGATCGAGCCGATGCGACGCCGTCATCTCGGCCAGGTGCTCCCCATCGAGCAGGCGGCCTATCCCATGTCGTGGTCCCGCACGGTGTTCGAGAGCGAACTCGACCAGGTGCGTGGCGGCACGCGCGAGTACCTGGTGGCCCGTCAGGGGCGCACCGTGGTGGGGTACGCCGGTCTCTGGATCGTTCCCGATCCCGATGGCGCGCAGGCCCACATCACGAACGTGGCCGTCGACCCGTCGTCTCGCCGCTCGGGCGTCGCGACGGCCCTGCTGGTCGAGCTCGCTCGCCGGGCGATCGGCCGCGGGTGCGTGTCGTGGACGCTCGAGGTGCGGCAGTCGAGTACGGGCGCCCAGGAGCTGTACCGCTCGTTCGGCTTCGCGCCGGCCGGTGTGCGCACCCGGTACTACGAGAACTCCGAGGACGCGATCGTCATGTGGTGCCACGACATCCACCTGCCCGACTACCGGGCCCGACTCGAGGAGCTGGCGTGCGAGACCTGAAGCGTGAACCGATCGTGCCGGGTCCCGACACGCTCGTGCTCGGTATCGAGACGAGCTGTGACGAGACCGCTGCAGCACTGGTGATGGGCGGCGCCGACGTTCTGTCGAGCGTGGTGTCGAGCCAGGTCGACCTGCACGCCGACTTCGGCGGGGTGGTGCCCGAGATCGCGAGCCGTGCCCACCTCGACGTGCTCAATCCGGTGGTGGCCCGGGCGATCGTCGAGGCCGGTGTCGACGAGCCCCGCATCGACGCGATCGCCTGCACGGTCGGCCCCGGCCTGATCGGCGCGCTGCTCGTGGGGGTGTCGGCGGCGAAGGCATTCGCCCTGGCGTGGGACGTGCCGTTCGTGGCCGTCAACCACATGGAGGCGCACCTGTACGCCGCATTCCTCGAGGACCCCACGCTCGAGTTCCCGCTCGTGGTCCTCCTGGTGTCGGGCGGTCACACGATGCTCGTCGAGATGCGGGGTCACGGCGACTACACCATGCTCGGGCAGACCATCGACGACGCCGCCGGTGAGGCGTTCGACAAGGTGGCCCGCTACCTCGACCTCGGCTATCCCGGCGGTCCCGCCATCGACCGGGCGGCGCTCGACGGCGACCCCGAGGCGATCCGCTTCCCCCGGGCGATGATCGACGTCGGCCTCGACGTGAGCTTCAGCGGGCTCAAGACCTCGGTCATCAATCACGTGCGCAGGCATCCCGACGTGTCGTCGGCCGATGTGGCCGCCTCGTTCCAGGCGGCGGTGGTGGATGTCCTGGTCACCAAGGCCCGGCGTGCCGCGGCCCAGGTGGGCGCCACGGGCATCGCGCTCGGCGGCGGTGTGGCGGCCAACTCGCTGCTGCGCGAGGAGCTCCTGGGCGCGTGTGCCACCGACGGGCTCCAGGGCTTCCTGCCGAGCCGTGCGATGTGCACCGACAACGCCGCGATGATCGCGGCGGCCGGCTGGTACCGCCTCGGCAGTGACGGTCCGAGTCCCCTCGACACCGGCGCCCACCCCAACCTCCGCCTCCCCCTCCGCGCCTGATCCGGTCGGCGGTACCGTCTGGGGGATGAGTGGGCGGCTGGGACTGCGGATCGGCGGGTACCAGCCGGCCGCGCCCGTGGTGCTCGCGCCGATGGCGGGTGTGACCAACGCGGCGTTCCGGGCGGTGTGTCGGTCGTTCGCCCCCGATCTCGTGTACGTGAACGAGATGGTGATGGCCACCGCCGTGGTGTACCGCAACGACAAGACCCGCCGGATGATGACGTTCGCCCCCGACGAACGGCCCCGCAGTCTGCAGCTCTACGGCAGCGACCCGGTCATGCTCGGTCGGGCGGTGGACCAACTCTGCGACGAGGGAGCGGTCGACCACGTCGATCTGAACTTCGGGTGTCCAGCGGCCAAGGTGACCCGCAAGGGTGGGGGAGCGGCCGTGCCCGCCCGCCCGAACCTGCTGCGTGAGATCCTGCGGGCGGCAGTGCGTGCTGCGAGCCCCTACGGCGTGCCCGTGACCGCCAAGTTCCGGATGGGTCTCCGCGACGACCTCCTGACCCACCGTCGCACCGGTGAGATCGCGGCCGAGGAGGGTGTGACGTGGATCGCCCTCCACGCTCGTACCGCCGAGCAGCACTACTCCGGCGAGGCCCGGTGGGACGCGATCGCCGAGCTCAAACAGGCCGTGCCGGGCATCCCGGTGCTCGGCAACGGCGACATCTGGGAGGCCGCCGACGCGGTGGCGATGATGGAGGCCACGGGTTGTGACGGTGTGGTGATCGGTCGCGGCTGCCTGGGTCGCCCGTGGTTGTTCGCCGACCTGGCCGATGCGATGTCGGGTCGTGAGGTGCGCCCGGCCCCGGCCCTGGGCACCGCGATGGCCGTGATGGCCGACCACGCCCGTCGACTGGTCGACCACTTCGACGGACACGGTGGAGAGGATCTCGCGATGCGCGACTTCCGAAAGCACACGTCGTGGTACCTCACCGGCTACCCGGTGGGGTCGGAGGCCCGTCGTCGTTTCTCGATGGTGTCGACGTTGACCGAGCTGGAGGACCTGGTCGCTGCCCTCGACCCCACGGCCGAACTCGTCGAGGGCGGCGAGCGCATCAAGCGCGGCCACACGAACGGACCACGGAAGGTGTCACTGCCCGACGGCTTCCTCGATCGTCTCGACGCCGGCGATGTACCCGACGACGACTCGGTCATGGCCGTCTCCGGTGGGTGAGCGGGCGGATCCACCGGTGCCGGTCCTCCTGGCATCGTCGTCGCCGCGCCGCCGCGATCTGCTCGCCGCTCTGGGTGTCGCCTTCGAGGTGGTGTCGCCCGATGTGGACGAGACCCGTCGGTCCGGTGAGGACGCGATCGCCTACGTGACCCGGGTCGCGCTCGACAAGGTGGCGGCCGTGGAGTCGCCCGCGGCGGTGCTGGCGATCGCGGCCGACACCACGGTGGAGGTCGACGGTCACGTGCTCGAGAAGCCGAGCGACGACGACGACGCCCGCCGGATGCTCCGATCGTTGTCGGCCAGCACCCACCGGGTGCACACCGCGATGGCGCTGCGGTTCGGCGGCCGGATCGACCACGAGGTGGTGACCACCGACGTGACCTTCGTGGCGCTCACCCCGGCCGTGATCGACTGGTACGTGGCCACCGGCGAGCCGATGGGGAAAGCGGGTGCCTACGCGCTGCAGGGTGCCGGCGGTGCGCTGGTCGACCGGGTGGACGGCAGCGTGACGAACGTGATCGGCCTCCCCGTCGCGCAGCTGCTCGCGCTGGCGGCCCGTCTGGGCCGCCCGCTCATCGGCTGAGCAGCACGAACACCGACAGCGCGAGCGCGGCGCCGGTGCCGATGGTGGTCGCGATGCCCACCACCCAGGCCGCTCGGGGGTTGGTCGGGTTGATCCCGTCGCGGAGCGGGCCGTGGAGGTCCTCGTAGTGCCGCCCGGCCCACGCGAGCAGCGCACCGCCGAACGCCACCTGCACGATGCCGACCACGCCGAACAGCGGCGCGCCGTCCTGCGCCGCCCAGCGTCCGAGGAGGGCGCCCGCCACCATCGTGGCGATGGCCGTGCGTTCCCAGGCCAGCGCGGTGCGCTCGTGCTGGAGTCCGGCGTCGAACGAGGTGGCCGGTCTGGACGCGCCCGGACTCATCGTGCGGCATCCACCACGAACAACACCACGGCGGCCACGGCGAACAGGGCGATGGCGTAGGCGACCACCTGGGGCAGCCGTGACGGCGGGAGGGGCTCACCGAGGCGCATGGCCACCTCCGATCGGTACCACCGGCGGAACGACGTGGCGGCGGTGAAGAACCCCAGCGCCAAGAGCGCGAGGCCGAGTGCCTCCGAACCGAGCGCGTCGGGCAGCAGGTGGATCGCGGCCAGACCGCCGGCGGCCAGGGCCAGCGCCGTGCGGAGCCAGGCGAGGAACGTGCGCTCGTTCGCGAGGGTGAACCGGTAGTCGGGGTCGTCGCCCACCGCACGGGGATCGGAGCGTCGGCGGGAGTCCGGACGGGGCACGGGAGCACGTTATCCGTTGGCACTCTCTCGGTCCGGTTGCTAACGGGGCGCTCGGTGACGTAACCTTGGCACTCGCACGAGTCGAGTGCTAATCGCCACTGCAACACACCCAACGGAGGGTATGCACCAATGAATCTGAAGCCGCTGGATGACCGAATCGTCGTCAAGCCCAACGAGGCCGAGGAGCGGACTGCGTCCGGTCTCGTCATCCCCGACACCGCCAAGGAGAAGCCGCAGCAGGGATCCGTCCTCGCCGTCGGCCCCGGCAAGCGCTCCGACCAGAGCGGTGAGCTGATCCCGATGGACGTCAGTGTGGGCGACACCGTCCTGTACTCGAAGTACGGCGGCACCGAGATCACGGTGGACGGTGACGACCTGTTGGTCCTCTCCGCCCGCGACGTGCTCGCGATCGTCGAGAAGTGAGGCACTGACACATGGTGAAGATCCTCAAGTTCGACGAATCCGCACGCCGCGCCCTCGAGGCCGGTGTCGACAAGCTCGCTGACGCCGTCAAGGTCACGATCGGCCCCAAGGGCCGCAACGTGGTGCTCGACAAGAAGTTCGGCGCCCCCACCATCACCAACGACGGTGTCTCGATCGCCAAGGAGATCGAGCTCGACGACCCGTTCGAGAACATGGGTGCCCAGCTCGTCAAGGAAGTGGCCACCAAGACCAACGACGTGGCCGGTGACGGCACCACGACGGCCACCGTGCTCGCCCAGGCGATGGTGCACACCGGCATGCGCAACGTGGCTGCCGGCGCCAACCCGATGGGCCTCAAGAAGGGCATCGAGAAGGCCGTGGCCGCCGCGGTCGAGTCGATCCGCTCGCAGGCCAAGGATGTGGACGACAAGTCCGACATCGCCGCCGTCGCGACCATCTCGGCCGCCGACCCGTCGATCGGTGAGGTCATCGCCGACGCCATCGACAAGGTCGGCAAGGACGGCGTGGTCACGGTCGAGGAGTCGAACACGTTCGGCACCGAGCTCGAGTTCACCGAGGGCATGCAGTTCGACAAGGGCTACCTGTCGCCGTACTTCGTGACCGATCCCGAGCGCCAAGAGGCCGTCCTCGACGACGCCTACCTGCTCCTCGTGTCGTCGAAGATCTCGACGGTGCAGGTGTTGCTCCCGACCCTCGAGGCCGTGATGAAGACCGGTAAGCCGCTCGTCATCGTGGCCGAGGACATCGAGGGCGAGGCCCTCGCCACGCTCGTGGTGAACAAGATCCGCGGCACGTTCAACGCCGCTGCGGTGAAGGCCCCCGGGTTCGGCGACCGCCGCAAGGCGATGCTGCAGGACATGGCCATCCTCACCGGTGGTCAGGTCATCAGCGAAGAGGTCGGTCTCAAGCTCGAGAACGTCACCCTCGACCTGCTCGGCACCGCCAAGCGCATCATCATCACCAAGGACGAGACCACCATCGTCGATGGTGGCGGTGAGCACGACGACGTGACCGGCAGGGTCAACCAGATCAGGGCCGAGATCGACAACACCGACTCCGACTGGGACCGTGAGAAGCTCCAGGAGCGTCTCGCCAAGCTGGCCGGCGGCGTGGCCGTCATCAAGGTCGGCGCGGCCACCGAGGTCGAGCTCAAGGAGAAGAAGCACCGCATCGAAGACGCCGTCTCGGCGACTCGCGCGGCCATCGAGGAGGGTGTGGTCGCCGGTGGCGGTACCGCCCTCATCCGTGCCCGCACGTCGGTCGCAGACGTGGTGTCGTCGCTCGAGGGCGACGAGGCCACGGGCGCGAAGCTGGTGTGGGAGTCGCTCGTGGCCCCCGCTCGCCAGATCGCGACCAACGCCGGTCTCGAAGGTTCGGTGTTCGTGAACCGCATCGAGGCCGAAACCGGTCCGATGGGGCTCAACGCGGCCACCGGTGAGATCGTCGATCTGCTGAAGATCGGCATCATCGACCCGGCCAAGGTCACCCGGGCGGCGCTTCAGAACGCGGCGTCGATCGCGGCCCTGGTCATCACCACCGAGGCGCTCATCGCCGACAAGCCGGAGCCCGCGGGCGCCGGTGGCGGCATGCCCGACATGGGCGGCATGGGCGGCATGGGCGGCATGATGTGATCACCCCCGCGATCGAACGCTGATCGCGGAATATCTGGACGGGACCATCGGTTTCCACCGGTATCCCCCCGACGACCCCGGGCCCAACGGCCCGGGGTCGTGTTCGTTCTCGGGGCGTCTCGCTAGCGTGCGGTCCATGGCAGAGGGGTCGCGGCGAGCCGAGCGGGCGCGGCGTCCGTTCTGGCTGCACCAGGCCGCCGAGTACCTGCTGGGCATCGTCCTCGTGATGCAGGGCCTGCAGATGCCCGAGCCGGTGGTCCCGGCCGTGGCCGGGGTGATCGTCATGCTCAACGCGGCGACGGCCAAGGGGCCGCTCGGTGCGTTCCGTGTGGCAGGTCGGCGTGCCCATCGCATCGCTGATCTGGCGGTGCTCGCGTTCCTCGTGCTGGCCGCCGTCCAGCCGTTCGTGTCGGCCGATGCTGCCAGTCGCGGCATCGTGCTCGTGATCGCCGGCGTGTTGGCCGTGGTCTGGTACTACACCGACTTCGCCGAGCGTCCCGAACGGGTGAAGCGGCGCGACGCCCGTGCCGGACCGCGCAGCGAGCAGGTCGGCCGGTCGGCCGGCCGCGCCGCCGGCCACTTCGTGAGCGACTGGAAGAAGCGGAACCAGGATGGGTGACCCGGATGGGTCACCCTGGGTCGTGAATCCACCGGTCGGCCGCGGTCGGCAGGTCATCCCGCGCCCGGCTGAGTGGTCGCCGGGTCCGCCGGCGGCCTGGCGGTCGCTCGATCCGTCGTCGGCCGACGAGCTGGCGACCGTGGTGCCCCCGGAGGAGCGTCCGTTGGCCCCCGCGTTCCCCGGCGCCCGTCCCTCGGCGGTGCTGTTGGTGCTGGCCGACGGCCCGGTCGGGCCCGAGGTGCTGCTCACGAAGCGCTCGGAGCTGATGCGCCACCACCGCGGCGAGATCAGCTTCCCCGGCGGACGCATGGACCCGGGTGAGACACCGGTGCAGACGGCGCTGCGCGAGGCGCACGAGGAGGTCGGTCTCGATCCGGCCGCCGTGCGTCCGAGAGGTGAACTCGAGCACCTCAACACCGTCGTGAGTCGCAGCTACATCGTGCCCATCGTGGCCACGCTCGCCGAGCGGGTCGACCTGACGCCGGCCAGCCCCGAGGTCGATCGGGTGCTGTGGGTGCCCGTGCGATCGCTCACCACGGGCGATCGCTACCGCTCCGAGCGCTGGGGCCGTCCACCCACCGATCGCCTGATCCACTTCTTCGAGCTCGACGACGAGACCGTGTGGGGCGCCACCGCCCACCTCCTCGCCGTCCTGCTCGCCGCCGCCGCCGGGGTCTCTTCGGAGAGGTGACAGGCCCGGCTGTCGCCGTGACAGACCGGCCTGTCAGATCGTCGAACGGAGCAGGTCCCAGGCGGCGGCCACGTGGCGGGCCTCGGTCGTGCGGGCTCCGATCGAGACACGGAGCACGGGGTGGCCGTCGAGCACGGTGCGGGTGAACAGGGCCCCGCCGCTCGCGTTGGCGCGCTCGATCCAGGCGTCGGTGGCGGCATCTCCCTCCACCAGTCGGAGGCACAGCAGATTGAGCGGATGCGGGGCGACGATCTCGAACCGGTCGTCCGCTCGCACCCAGCCCGCCAGCTCCTGGGTGAGACCCAGGTGGCGACGGATCATCGAGCGGAACGACTCGACGCCGTCGAGCCGGATCGCGAACCACAGCTTCAGCGCCCGGAACCGGCGCCCCAGTGGGATCTGCCAGTCGCGCAGGTCGGGGACCGCGCCGGTCTCCGCCGCCGTGGTCCGCAGGTACTCCGGCAGGATGCTCAGCGCTCCGAGCAGGGCGACACGGTCGGCGGTCCAGTAGAGATCGCAGTCGAACCCGACGCCCATCCACTTGTGCGGGTTGGTGCAGTAGCTGTCGGCCAGCTCCACGCCGTCGTTCACCCACCGGAGCTCCGGCGCCAGCGCGGCGATTCCCATCATCGCGGCGTCCACGTGGAGCCACACGTCGCGATCACGGCAGATCGGCCCGAGCTCGAGTGTCGGGTCGAATGCACCCGACGACGTGGTGCCGTGGGTGGAGCACACGAAGAACGGCACGAGCCCGGCGGCGAGGTCGGCATCGATCGCCTCGGCGAGGGCATCGGGGCGCATCGCGAACGACTCGTCGTGGGCCACCGTGCGGATCCTGTCGGTGCCGATCCCGGCGATGCGGAGCCCCTTCTCGATGCTCGAATGGGCCTGCGAGGTGGCGTAGGCGACCAACCTGGTGGTGTCGCCCGTCGCGTTGACGGTGCCCCCGGTGGCCCGCCAGCGAGCCGAGAGGATCGCGACCAGCGTGGCCTCGCTGGCCGAGCCCTGGATGACACCGCCGCCCGTCCCGCTGGTGGAGCGGAACCGTTCGGGGAGGCCCAGCAGCTCCTGCATCCAGTCGAGCATCAGCACCTCGACCTCGGTGCACGCCGGTGAGGTGGCCCAGCTCATCCCCTGTACGCCCAGGCCGGCGGTGAGCAGGTCGGCGAGGATCGACGGGTACGAGGTGTTGGCGGGGAAGTAGGCGAAGAACGACGGGTGCTGCCAGTGGGTGAGGCCGGGAACGATCACCCGGTCGAGGTCGTCCATCAGCGCCGGCCACGGTTCCGGAGCGGTCGGTGGGTGTTCGGCCAGCGCGGCACGGACATCGCCGGGCGCGGCGGAACTCGTCACCGGACGCTGCTCGACCGTCTCGAGGTACTCGGCGATGCGATCGATCAGCTCGCGGCCGCGTGCTCGGAACTCGTCGGGGGTCACGGTCCCGACTGTACGGTCGACGCCCATGGCCGAGCATCACGAACGACCGACCCCGCACCTCGATCCGGACATCGACGCCGGCCGGTTCGAGATCCACCGGTCCGACGTGCGGGGGTTCTCGCAGGCGTACGTGCGTGAGGGCGTGGGTGGGGTGCCGCTGCTCTGCGTGCACGGGTGGCCGGAGACGAAGCGGATCTTCTGGAAGGTGATCGAGCCGCTGGCCGCGGCCGGGTTCGAGGTGATCGTGCCCGATCTGCGGGGCTTCGGTGACAGCGATGTGGGGCCCGACGGGTTCCACGACGTGTTCGCCCACTCGGCCGACCTGGCCGCGCTCGTGTTCGACGTCCTGGGCCACGATCGGGTGGTGCTGCTCGGCGGTGATCTCGGCGGCCCGGTGGTGCAGGACCTCGCGCTGCGGTTCCCGGACCGGATCGACCGCATGGTGCTGTTCAACTCGCCGTTGCCGTACCTGCGTGACCAGATGGCGGACATCCCCGACACCCGCCCGGCACGGGAGGCGAGCGACTACTTCGTGCGTCAGGGCCTCGATCCCGACGGGTTGGCTGCCGAGCTGGTGACGCCGGGGGCGCGCCGCCGGTACATCGCGACCTTCTACACCAGCCGCTTCTGGGCCCATCCGGGTGCGTTCACCGCCGCCGGCCCGGTACCCGGGGTGTATCCCGAGGTCGACTTCCACACCGAGCCGTTCGGCGATGCGGAGAAGTTCCGCGCCAGCTTCGGCGGCTACGAGAGCGCGTTCGACCCGGCGGCCCGGTCGGGTGAGTCGAGGCTCGGCCGGAACGAGCACACCCGCACGCTCATCCTGTACGGCACGAGCGACCACGTGATCTACCCGGCGTTCGACCGGATGGCGGCGCACGTGTTCGCCGACCACGTCGGCCCGTTCCTGCTGCGCGACTGCGGGCACTTCGTGCCGTGGGAGGCCCCGCACGCCCTCGTGTCGGGCACCGTCGCCGTCTGCGGCGACCTGCTGGCTCAGCGCTGAGGCTGCTCGTCGGGCACGTCGGCGGCGTCGCGCCGGCGGATCGCGAACACGACCCGGGTGCCGATCACCAGCAGGCCGAGCATGAGCGCGGCGAACACCGCCGTCTGGTGCATGCCGCCGCGCGCCTCGCTGCCGCAGCCGGGCTTGGGCAGCGCGCTGAGACAGTCGCTCAGTGACCGGTCCTGCGGGAAGAACTCGTTCACGGTGACCGGTGGCGGGTCGGCGGGTTCGGTGCCAGCGGCCATGGAGCTGCCGGCGAGCGGGCCGGCCACGACGAGCGCCACCAGGAGGAGCACCGCAACCAGGGCACGTCGCATGAGATCTGTCTACCATCGGGGGCCTTGGAACCCGACGCCCAGCTCCCCCCGACCACCGATCCCGTGCCCACCGTGGCGGGTGCCGAACGTGAGACCGTGCTCGTGGTCGACTTCGGCGCGCAGTACGCCCAGCTGATCGCCCGGCGGGTGCGCGAGCTCGACGTGTTCTCCGAGATCGTGCCGGCCCGCATCACCGCCGTCGAGATCGCCGAGCGGCAGCCGGCCGCCATCGTGCTGTCGGGCGGTCCGAAGAGCGTCCACGTCGAGGGCGCGCCGCTGCTCGACCCCGGCATCTACGAGCTGGGTGTCCCGATGTTCGGCATCTGTTACGGCGCTCAATTGATGGCACTGCAGCTCGGTGGCACGGTGGGCCGCGGGATGCGCGGCGAGTACGGGCGAGCGCACCTGACACGCGACGAGACCTCGTCGGTGTTCCCCGCCGACGTGCCGATCGAGCACGACGTGTGGATGAGCCACTTCGACGCCATCACCGAGCCACCGCCCGGGTTCCGGGCCACCGCCAGCACACCGGACGCGCCGGTGGCGGTGATCGAGCATGACGAACGCCGCCTCTGGGGCGTGCAGTTCCACCCGGAGGTGGCGCACTCGCCGTACGGGATGACGGTGCTGCGTACGTTCCTCCATCAGCTCGCCGGGTGCGAGCCGACCTGGAAGATGAGCTCGGTGGTCGACGAGCAGGTCGAGCGCATCCGGTCCCAGGTGGGTGACGGCCGGGCCATCTGTGCCCTGTCGGGCGGGGTCGACTCGTCGGTGGCCGCCGCGCTCGTGCACCGGGCCATCGGGCCCAAGCTCACGTGCGTGCACGTCGACACCGGGCTGATGCGCAAGGGCGAGTCCGAGCAGATCCTCGAGACGTACGGGCGCAACATGGACCTCGAGCTGATCTTCGTCGATGCCGGTGATCGCTACTTCGAGGCGCTGAGCGGCGTGACCGAACCCGAGGCCAAGCGCAAGATCATCGGTGAGCTCTTCATCCGCATCTTCGAGCAGAACACCGGCGGGCTCACCGAGGCGGAGTTCCTCGTGCAGGGCACGCTGTACCCCGACCTCATCGAGAGCGGCGGCGCCGACGGCAACGCCGACGTGATCAAGAGCCATCACAACGTGGGCGGACTCCCCGAGGACATGACCCTGCAGCTGGTGGAGCCGCTGCGCGACCTGTTCAAGGACGAGGTCCGCAAACTCGGCCACGAGCTCGGCCTGCCCGACGAGATGGTGTGGCGTCAGCCCTTCCCCGGTCCGGGGCTGGGGGTGCGCATCATCGGCGAGGTCACCCCCGAGAAGGTGGCGCTGTTGCAGGAGGCCGATGCCATCGTGCGCGAGGAGATCGCGTGGGCCGGGCTCGAACGCGAGATCTGGCAGTCGTTCGCCGTACTGCCCGACATCCGATCGGTGGGGGTGATGGGCGACGAGCGCACCTACGGCCACCCCATCATCATCCGGGCCGTCACCAGCGACGATGCCATGACCGCGGACTGGGCCCGTCTGCCCTACGACCTGCTCGAGAAGATGTCGAGCCGCATCATCAACGAGGTGCCCGGGATCAACCGGGTGGCCTACGACATCACGTCGAAGCCGCCCGGCACGATCGAGTGGGAGTAGCGGGCGGTCGACGTCTGCCGGATGTGTTTCGTGACACGTTCGCAACACGTTCGTAAACATCGCTAGGCTGTGGCTCCGATGTCGATCCGAACCCTCCGTGCCCTGATCGTCGTGGGCTCCCTCGTGGCCGTCGGCCCTGCGATCCCCGCCGACGTCGTCTCCGCCGTGAGCGTGGACGAGGCCCGTCGTGACGTGGAGCGCATCGTCGACGAGCTCGATCGTCTGGCCGAGCGCTCCGACCGGCTCACCGAGGACTACGCCGAGGCCGTCGACGACAAGGGCCGCCTCGAGGTGGAGGTGGCCGAGGCCGAGGAGCGGGTGGCCGAGATGGAGGCCCGGCTCGCCGAGCTGCGTGAGGACCTGTCGGCCGTGGCCGTGCGTCAGTACACGGGTGCCGGCAACGATGTACTGGGCCCGCTGTTCACCGACGCCGCGGTCTACAACGAGACCCTCCAGCGCGATCAGTTCTCACGGGTGGCACTGAGTGTCGGCACCACCACCACGAACGACTACGAGACACTGCTGCTCGAACTCGACGCCGAGCGGGCCGAGCTCGACCGCATGCGCGCCCAGGTCGAAGCACTCGCCGTCCAGTTGGAGGGCCAGCTCGAGGAGGCCGAGGCGCTGCGGGTCGAGTACCAGCAGCGCCGGGTCCAGGCCGAGGCCGATCTCGGTGCCGCGCTGGCCGCCGAGGAGCAGCGTCGGCTCGAGGAAGCCCAGCGTCGCATGCAGGCCGAAGCCGCCGAAGCCCAGCGCCGGGCCGAGGCCCAGGCGGCAGCATCGGCCAGCGCATCGTCCACAGCGTCGTCCAACTCGTCGTCCACATCGTCATCCAACTCGTCGTCCACGTCGTCGGGCGGTGGCGGGACCTCGGAGGGCAACGGCGGCGGGGCGAGCGCTCCTGCTCCAGCCGCAGCGCCGGCAGCGCCCGCAGCGCCGGCGTCGAACGCTCCGGCCCCCTCCTCGCTCGCCGGGGTCGCCGTCAATGCCGCACTCGGGCAGCAGGGGGTGCCCTACAGGTTCGCCACCTCGAGCCCGGGCGTCTCGTTCGACTGCTCCGGTCTCACCCACTACGCCTGGGGTCAGGCGGGCGTGTACCTGCCGCGCAACTCGCGGGCGCAGGCGGCGGCGCTGCCCCGCATCCCCCCCTCGCAAGCGCAGGCGGGCGATCTGATCTTCTATTACAGCCCGATCAGCCACGTGGGCATCTACCTCGGTGGCGGACAGCTCGTCCACGCCCCGAACACCGGCAGCGTCGTGAACGTCACCACGGTGAACTGGTCGCGCGTGACCGCCGTCGGCCGACCCGGCTGAGCCTGCGTCGACGCCGACTGACTACGGTCGGCACCGTGGCCGCCGAACCGACCCCATTCCTCGACTCCGTCCGGGGTATCGACATCCCAGCCGTCACCGCCTGGCTCGCCGACGAGATCGAGGGTGCGGTGGCGCCGTTCCGCTTCGAACTCATCGCCGGTGGACGGTCGAATCTGACGTTCACGGTCACGGGAGCCGATGGCCGACGGTTCGTGCTGCGTCGACCACCCCTCGGCCACGTGCTCGCCACGGCCCACGACATGGCGCGCGAGTACCGGATCATCGCTGCCATCGGCCCCACCGGCGTCCCCGTGCCGCCGGCGCTGGGGCTGTGCACCGACGAGACCGTCAACGGCGCCGCGTTCTACGTGATGGGCCATGTGGTGGGCGAGGTGCTCGACGGTCCGGAGAAGGTCGACCGGATCCCCGTCGAGCTGCGTCGGCCCGCCAGTGAGCACCTGATCGACGTGCTGGCCGACCTGCACGCCCTCGACGTCGACGAGATCGGCCTCGGTGACCTCGCCAAGCGCGAGGGGTACGTCGAGCGTCAGATCAAGCGCTGGAGCACGCAGTGGGCCAACTCGAAGACCCGGGAGCTGCCGGCCATCGACGAGGTGGCCGAGCGCCTGGCACGCGATGTGCCGGTGCAGGTGGGGGTCTCGGTGGCCCATGGCGACTACCGGTTCGGCAACTGCCTCACCGACGTGCGGCACGGCCGCATCGCAGCGGTGCTCGACTGGGAGCTGTGCACGCTGGGTGATCCGCTGGCCGACGTCGGCTATCTCGGGGTCTACTGGACCGATCCGGGCGAGGCCGGTGGTCGGCACAACGACCCGTCCGGTGCCGACGGGTTCCCGACCTTCACCGAGCTGCTCGACCGCTACGCCGCCCGCACCGGCCGAGATCTCTCGCGTATCGACTACTACGTCGCGTTCTCGTCATGGCGGCTGGCGGTCATCAGTGAGGGCGTCTATGCCCGGTACCTGCACGGCGCGATGGGTGACGCTGTCGACCAGTCGGTGCTCGACACGTTCAAGGTCGGCACCGAGCAGCTCGCCGAATCGGCCCTCGACGCCATGCGGAGGCTCGACCCATGAGCGGCGAGCTCGCCGGCTGGGACCGGTCGGCGTTCACGTCGGGCGGGATCACCCACGAGGTGTACCGGCGCGGCGAAGGCCCCGCCGTGGTGATCGTGCACGAGGTGCCGGGCATCACCCCGAGCGTGCTGCGGTTCGCCGAGGAGGTGGTGCAGGCGGGGTTCACCGTCGTGATGCCACTCCTCGTGGGGAAGGCGGGCAAGGAGATGAAGCTGCCGTACGTGGTCACGTCGCTCGTGAAGGTGTGCATCTCGCGGGAGTTCACCACCTGGGCGCTCGACCGCACATCGCCCGTCGTGTCGTGGTTGCGGGCGCTGGCACGATCGGTGCACGCCGAGGTGGGCGGTCGCGGTGTGGGGGCGGTGGGGATGTGCTTCAGCGGTGGATTCGCACTCGGGATGATGGTCGATTCGCTGATGGTCGCACCCGTGCTCTCGCAACCGTCGCTCCCGTTCGCTGCTGGCGTCGGATCGGGGAAGGCCGCCCGGGGCGCCGATCTCAACCTCACCCCCGATGATCGCGAGGTGATCGCGCACCGTGCCGCGGAGGGGTGTGAGGTGTTGGGTCTCCGGTTCACCGGCGACGGGTTGGTGGGGACCCGCTTCGACTCGCTGCGCGAGCTGCTGGGCGACGCGTTCATCGCCGTCGACCTGCCGAGCGTGGGGAAACGCGACCACAGTGTGCTCACCGAACAGCGTGACGATCCCAGCGTGACCCGGGTGATCGAGTTCCTGGAGGAGAAGCTGTTGGTGTGAGCCCGATACCCCTCTAGGGTATGGGTGTGGCTGACGTGACACCTGGATACCACGACGACAAGGCGGCGATCCTCACACGACTCCGCCGCGTCGAGGGACAGGTCCGCGGTCTCCAGCGGATGGTCGAGGACGACACCTACTGCATCGACGTCCTCACCCAGGTGGCCGCCGCCACCAGCGCGCTGCAGAGCGTGGCCGTGAAGCTGGTCGACGAGCATCTGCGCCACTGCGTGGCCGGGGCCGCCGAGGCCGACGACCCCGCCGAGATGGCCACCAAGCTGGCTGAAGCGAGTCGTGCCATCGAACGACTCGTGAAGTCCTGAACCCGTCCTGACCCCGTGCCACTTCCCAGGGAGACCGACATGACCACCGAACCGCTGACCCTCACCGTTCCGGACATGACCTGTGACCACTGTGTGCAGGCGGTGACCGCCGGCGTCTCGCCGCTTCCCGGTGTCGAGTCGGTGGAGATCGATCTCGACACCAAGCTCGTGGTCGTCCGGGGCGGCGACATCGACCGTGCTGCGGTCGTGGCGGCCATCGACGACGCCGGCTTCGACGTGGCCTGACATGGCCGTCTCCCCCGAGGCACGCGACGACACGCAGGCCGTGTTCGACGTGCTCGATCTCGACGTCACGGGGATGACGTGCGCGGCCTGTGCGAGTCGGATCGAGCGACGTCTCAACAAGCTCGACGGTGTCCGCGCGTCGGTCAACTACGCCACCGAGCGAGCCCACGTGGAGGTCGACCCCGACGTGGTCGGTGATGTCGACCATGCCGAGTTCGTGATCGACCGGATCGCGTCCACCGGCTACGGCGCCCAGGTCTCGAGCCCGGCCTCGGTCGAGGTCGATCGTGCCGCGGGTCTGCGACTGCGGCTCGTGGTGTCGATCGTGCTGGGTCTCCCGGTGCTGGTGTTGTCGATGGTGCCCGCGCTCCAGTTCCCCTGGTGGCAGTGGATCATCCTGGCGATGGCCACCCCGGTGGTCACGTGGGCGGCGTGGCCGTTCCATCGGGCACTCGTGCTGAACCTGCGCCACGGTCAGGCGACCATGGACACACTGATCTCGCTCGGCACGGCCGCCGCGTACGTGTGGTCGCTCTGGGCGCTGTTCTTCACGCCGGCCGGCGAGATCGGCATGCGGATGCAGATGGACCTGCCGTGGACCACCGGCGCCGCCCACGACATGGGCTCGATGATCGACGGACGTGAGCCCGCCCACATCTATCTCGAGGTCGCTTCGACGGTGGTGGCGTTCCTCCTCGCGGGCCGGTACTTCGAGGCCAGGGCCAAGCAGCGTGCCGGCGACGCCCTCCGGGCACTGCTCGACCTCGGTGCCAAGGACGTCTCGGTGCTGGGCCCTGACGGCTCCGAACGGCGGGTCCCGATCGACGAGCTCGCCGTGGGTGACCGGTTCGTGGTCCGCCCGGGCGAGAAGATCGCCACCGACGGCGAGGTGGTCGACGGTGCCTCGGCGGTCGACCGATCGCTCGTGACGGGCGAGAGCGTGCCCGTCGAGGTGGGCCCCGGGGACCGGGTGATCGGTGCCACCGTCAACGAGGGCGGCCGGCTCGTGGTGCGGGCGACCAAGGTCGGATCCGACACCCAGCTCGCACAGATGGCCCAGCTGGTCGAGCGGGCCCAATCGGGCAAGGCGCCGGTGCAGCGCTTGGCCGACCGTGTCTCCGCGGTGTTCGTGCCGATCGTGATCGCGATCTCGGTGACCGGACTGATCGTGTGGCTCGTCGTGACGGGCGACATCGAGCGGTCGTTCTCCGCTGCAGTGGCCGTGCTCATCATCGCCTGCCCGTGTGCGCTCGGTCTCGCCACCCCCACGGCGCTGCTGGTCGGTACCGGCCGGGGCGCCCAGATGGGCATCCTGATCAAGGGGCCCGAGGTGCTCGAGTCGACCCGTCGCGTCGACACGATCGTGCTCGACAAGACCGGCACCGTCACCACGGGCACGATGACCCTCGCCA